>DUZJ01000008.1 GCA_013349615.1 Planctomycetota bacterium
AAATTGGGTTTGTTTTGCATAAAATGAGCGATTTGTAGTGCGCTCACTACAGTTGTAGAGGGGAAATTAGTGAAAAGTGAGCTAAAGTGCCTAAAGTGAGCTAAAGTTTGATTCTCGATGCTCGTGAGTAGTTCATTGTGCATAGTTCGTAGTTGATTGGTTATTGGCCCTGTGCTACGAGATACTCGATTCTCGTATAGCGTATAGCGTATTTCACGGTTATTCACCATTTCCTTCATTTCGGCCTTCTGCAAAAAAAAGAAGCGCCTCTATAATTGGGCGAATGTGCGCGTTTGATACGAAAAATGGCTTGTTTTTGACAGGATTTACAGGATTAAGTTATTGGTAACAAAGGAGTTAAAAAAAATTTATTTTTTTGGGATTTTGGCGTTAGGTATGTGCGTTTTTGGTTGGAAAAACACGAATTAAACGAATTTTTTAGACGCAGATTACGCTGATTTACGCGGTTTTTTGCCACGAAAAAGCTCAAAATGCACAAAAAAATGACCAAAAAAGCGCTTTATAAGCACGTCTGCTCCTATATAATATGTAGTCATTGAGGGCTCCTTTCGTATAAGGGTTAATATTTACCGAATTATACTTGAGGATGCCCTCTCTTCATATCTTCACATAAATAGCACCGTCTTACAGGCAGCGGAAGACCCCAGTGAGATAACGCTTCGCTATCTCACGGGGCAAGCAGATTAAAGAGAAATTGTTTTTGACGGGGATGGGGCTTTGGGGTCCGCCTGAAGCGGATAAATATTTTGGGGGGGCAAAGAAGAAGGCAACAGGGAATGTTAACCACAGAGTTCACAGATTTAGGATGAAGGAGAAAGAGACGATAAATTTGTTGGCGGGGATTGAGAGAGCTTTTTTTTGTGTATTCAAAACCGCATGGGCAATATACAGAGAGGTGCCTGGTGTTATCGATTCACCTTATGATAAGTACTCTGTTGCGGCCTTTGCTCTCGATATCGGTGCGAAAAATCAGATCGCTTGCTATCATATGTTGGGGGTCATAGATGACGAACAAAATGAAAGCCTGAGAGGGGTACTTAGTCAAGTCCGCGGCAATACCTTCAGTGGCTTTTGACGGAGGGGTTCCGTCTCTGATGTATTTCGCCTCTAGTAGCAGGTCTGCGTCAAGACGAAGATGGTCAGGGACGACCTGTGCGCAAGCAAAGGAGGTCGTGGGATGCTCACTTCGAATATCTTCCTCATGGCTTCGCAGCAAGGGTCCTAACTTGGCGTTTAAGTCAGGCTCGTCTTTAGGCTTATTCTTTGCAAACATTTCACCGATTGCTGGTTCAATAATAGCGGACAATGTCTCTGCGAGCCGAATCGGCTCAGGCTTTAAGTATTCTTTTTCAGAAATCATACCCAGAAGAGAATCTTTATGAATCGGGCCAAAGACATCGTCGTGCAAAGAACGCATCCTTGATAGAGCCTGTTTGACGTGTGTGCCGTGTTGATTGAATAGGGTCCAGACCTTATCTACCCTGTCGGTATCGGATTTGAGGTTCTGTGGCAGGTAGTCAAGAACCTGCGCGAGGTCGGCAAGATATTCATCTTGGAACTTGTCAACGGAGTCTCGCGAGAACGAGATGGCTTGCCTGATATAATCGAGGGCCGTTGTTCGTGCTTCACGGTCGTTTATAGGGTCAGCAATTATGTCGTATGTGTACAAACCTCTGTGATCCCGTTTTTCGGCTCCGACAGAGTATGTAGCAATCCGACGATCAATGCACTGTACACAGCGACCGCAGTGGGTGGCCTCGCCCTCCACGTCGAACGTCCTAGTACAGGATACGGAGCTAGAGATCAGCTCTGGGGAATGAGATTTAATCTTTGCAACTATTTCAGCCTTCGTTTTGAACATATAGGGTAGAACTATCTTGAATTCTGTTTCGCCAATCAATGATAGAAAGGCTGCGATCTTTGCCATAGTTTGTGGATGAGTGGTTCGGCTGGCGCGTGCGTTGACAAGGTCTTCTCTTCGGTGAAGATTGATACTTGTGACGCCATTCTCGTATACGGAGAAGACATTCTGATTGTAGGCTGATGCAATCGCGTAAGCAATACTAGTGTATAGAAACGATCGCGTTCTCTGTGTTTCCTCTCGAGCGCGCACATCTCGTAGGGTGCACTCGAAGCTGTAATGGAGTGCACGCCTAGGATATCGTTGTTTGAGTGCTTGAGCGAGAACGCGTTGTGTTTTGGTGGTCGCAGGTTTTGACTGATGGCTAACGAGGACGACTTTGCTATCTCCAGTGGAAAGAAGGTCAAGTGCTCCGGCGAGAGAGTCAAGGCCACCAGAGAATAGAGTGACCACGACTCCTGTCAGTCCGAGGTCAACTGAGAAACCGGGTCGATCAAAGAGACCTGTCGGAGGAGTTGAGTATCCCGGTTCAAAATGAAATGTGTGCTCAGCATCGCCGGTCAGGAAAGTTAACATGTCCGACAAAGCTTTTGTGACGGTTGGCTGGGTCCAGAACTCGTGGTCTCTAACTCGAATATGAAAGTCGATAAGACGCGACCAGGCGTGGTATTCAAGTGCGTCCTTTGGGCCGCGTGATAAGGACCGGTCTGCCGCGAAGACGTAACCAGCAATCTCCAGAAGATCGAGGATGCGCGGCGGGAGGTGATAGACATCCTGCACAAATCGAGGAAGGCCAATTCGTAAACGTTGACCGGGCTGACCCTCGATGTAGTGAAGACGTAAAGACCCAGTGGTGTCCGGTGGGCCCGTAGCTCCGTTCGCGAGGACGAGATGTCGACGTCGTTCGGTGTTCATTCTGCCGCCTCTCTCTGCATTTCCTCCTGTAGTTTGCCAAAAGCCGTCGCAAGAAAACCTCGGATTTCTGTGTCAGTAGGGCGTGACTCGCGCGCGTGATTGTTGAACCAACCAGCTGCAAAAGATTGCGTTATCTTGGAAGTCTCAAAGGCGTGCCTCGAAACTTCCTCTATGTGAACGTGAAGGCTTTTGGCAAAACTTTCACGGGCTTCAAAGGAGGGCAATTGTGCTGACGCTTCACGTTCCAAGAAATAGCGTAAGTATCGCTCGGTGAAACGCGCGAAGAATGATCTAGCTACTTGGCAAAAGCCTTCAGCGTTGGCAGATTCTGACCATATGTCACTAGCTGAGACACGGGCATCAAAAAGGAGCCCTTGTGCACTGCGAGTCCTTGTCCAGTCAGCGATTGCATCTGCACCCGCACGGCATGCAACTTCAGCGTATTCCTGAGACAGTGCGTGGAGCCTAACCCATTCACTAAGATTCTTAGCAATCCGAGCGGGGGATGGATTTCCATCAAGTCCTGTTTCGGGAGAGCTAAGACCTGTGCTGCGCGGGAGAGCCGCCGTGGCCAGCGATACCAAGTACGCGAAAGCTGCCTGTACTCCACTGTCTCTATGGAGGTTACTGAACCGGACTCGCACATTGTGTAGGGTCCTGTCTGCCAAGTCAGCGACTTTATCAGCGTGTCCTTTGGAAAGTGAAATATCATCGACAATTGTACGCCAGCGTCTCGTACGTGGTAATGAACCTAGTCTTTCATGCCCCATATTAATGGCCCCAAGCTTATCTATGGGCGTTGGACAGATCTAAGATCGGAGTACAGTTTTTATCTCTTTATTTTTGGATATTATGTGCAAAAAAACGGGGAAACAGCAAGAGGAAAAATGCAGAAAAAATAAAAAGAGAAGAATTGATGCGTTAATGAGAAGATGCATGGATGCGAGTAGGTTCATTTAAATCATTGGCCAGATTTCTCCACTCCGCAAAGCTTCGCATTGCTTCGGTCGAAATGACAACACAATGGATTCCTGCTTTCGCAGGAATGACAGAGTGAGATTAATTACATCCGGTGTCCAGATCCTTCACTTCGTTCAGGATGACATAGATAATGTTGGGGCGAGCCCCCCAATTAGGTAGGGGCAGGCCCCACCCTACCGCTTCGGGGACTTGTCAAACCAAAAAAATGCAAAAGCAAAGTGGTGCGAAATATCGCACCCTACTGGGTCCCTGCCCCCTGCCTGAGACTTGCAGGGGCAGGCTAATACATGCAGGGATTCGGGCAGGCCAATTAGTCGGCCCTACCGCTTTTGGTTTTTGGCGGTCCATCGCATCGCTATATACGGGATGAGAAAGCCCACAAACACAAGTATCTTGAGCAGTCCCATCCCGCAGTAATTCATTACATCAAACTCGTGCCTGGTTATGTCAAACATCGCGCTGTGAAAATCATACATCCACGCACCTGCGGCCAAGAACAACACAAACCAAAAGAGTAACAACACAAAGCCATATATGAAGCATCTCAACAGCACACCTTCAACAAACTTCCTGTCCATTTCTATATACCTCCAATTCTGATTATATTGTCGATTGGAACTATTCGTGGCAGCTATTATATCACGAACAGGGATTTACCAAACTATATATTGGTAAACCGCCAAGAAAATTTTATTAAAAAAAGTTGGTGCGAACAGGTGCAAAATCAAGTTGCAAAAAAGACAATCAGCGGGTATCATTGAGTGAGAAATAAAATGACATTTAATTGAGGATAATTCAAATGGTAAATCAAAAACAAATACTTGCAGCCGTTCTTACAGTGCTTCTGACATCCGGGCTGTGCACGATGTTGTGCCCGGCGGAAGAGCAAAAGGTCCAATTGAGGCGTGACTACAACGTCAAGCCGATACCTTTTAACGAGGTCAGCGTCAACGATGATTTCTGGACGCCCCGGCTGGAGACAAGCCGTAAGATTACAATTCCCTATTGCTTCAAGAAATGTGAGGAGACCGGCAGGATAAGAAACTTCGAAAAGGCGGCGGGCCTGATGAAAGGCAAACACGAGGGCATCTACTTCAATGATTCGGACGTTTACAAAGTCATGGAAGGCGCCGCCTATTCGCTGCAGGTACAACCCGATACGATGATGCGGCTGTACCTGGATAAGGTGGTCAAGATAATGGCCGCTGCCCAGTGGGAAGACGGGTATTTGTTTACCTTTTACTCCGTACCCAAGAGGCAGCCTGAAAAACTCTGGACCAACGTCCAGTCGATTCACGAGCAGTACTGCGTCGGGCACATGTACGAAGGCGCCGTCGCCCATTACCAGGTTACCGGTGACAAGCTCTTCCTAAACGTCGCCACCAAAAACGCGGACCTCATTTGCGACGTCTTCGGCGAAGGCAAACGCACCGACCCGCCCGGACATCAGGAAATCGAAATCGGGCTCTGCAAATTGTATCGTGTTACCGGCAACGAAAAGTACCTGGAGCAGGCGAAGTTCTTCCTGGACCAGCGTGGCCGCAAAGGCAACCGTGGGCCAAAGGGGGACCGCGGGCTTTACGGCTCGTACTCGCAGGACCACAAGCCCGTTACGGAGCAGACCAGGGCCCTCGGCCATTCGGTGCGTGCCGCTTACCTGTATACCGGTATGGCCGATGTCGCGGCGCTGACCGGCAATATGGCATACGTCAAGGCGATTGATACTATCTGGAAAGACGTTGTCGATTCCAAGCTCTACATCACGGGTGGTATCGGGGCGGCCGGCGGACATGAGGGTTTCGGCGGCGCCTATGAGCTGCCAAACATGACCGCCTACTGCGAGACCTGTGCCTCGATTGCAAACATCCTCTGGAACCATCGCATGTTCCTGATGCAGGCGCACGCCAAATATATCGATGTTTTGGAGCGTGTGTTGTACAACGCGGCGCTTTCGGGAATTTCGATGAAAGGCGACCGCTTCTTCTATCCGAACCCCCTGGAATCCACCGGTCAGCACGCCCGAAGTCCCTGGTTCGGCTGTGCATGCTGCCCTTCTAATATCGCCCGGTTCATTCCCTCGGTGCCGGGTTACGCCTATGCCTATAAGAACAAGGATGTATATGTGAACCTCTTTATCAGCGGCGAGACCACGATTGAAACCATCAACAACAAGGTCAAACTGACTCAGCAAACCCGGTATCCGTGGAAGGGTTCAGTGAACATCAGCGTCGAGCCGGAAAAAAGTGACACGTTTGCCATTTACGTTCGTGTCCCCGGCTGGGCCCAGAATCAACCCGTGCCCAGCAACCTCTACAAATTCCACAAGGTTATGCGTGAGGAAGCTGCGCTAAAGGTCAATGGCAAGAGAATAAAACTGAACATTCAGAAAGGCTTTGCCTGTATCGAGCGCAAATGGCGGAAAGGCGACGCTATCGAGCTGGACCTGCCGATGCCGGTCCGCCGCGTCATCGCGCACCGAGAAGTTAAAGCCGACCGGGACAGGGTGGCCCTTCAGCGTGGACCCCTCGTTTTCTGCCTCGAATGGCCCGACAACGACGGCAAAGTATTGAACCTGGTGGTCCCGGACGATGCGAAGCTCAAAACCGAATACAGGCCTGAGCTTTTGAATGGTGTCTTAGTGATTACCGGCACGGCGAGGCTGGCCAAACGCACGATGAACGGCGACATCATGCCGGCCGGGAAAAAACAATTCACCGCTATTCCGTATTATGCCTGGGCACATCGTGGCCGGGGCCGAATGACCGTGTGGCCCGCCCGAAAACCACAGGCCGCCCGGCCGGAACCCGCAGACACACTAACATACAGAAGCAAGACAACAGCGTCCTTCGTACACGTCTCTCTCGATGCCATCAAGGACCAGATTCTGCCGCAAAGCTCATCCGACTCGTCGGCGCTGCAGCTCGACTTCTGGCCTCATAAAGGCACAACCGAATGGCTCCAGTTTGAATGGGACGAAAAGCATGAAATCTCCAGCGTTAAAATCTACTGGTTCGACGACACGGGCAGAGGCGCGTGCCATCTGCCAAAATCCTGGAAAGTATTGTATCGCGACTCCGAAGGGAACTTCAAACCGGTAGAAAACAGCACTGCTTACCTCACAGAAAAGGACACCTTCAACAAGGTTTCTTTTGAGCCGGTGAAGACCGACGGCGTCAAAATCGAAATCGTGCTTCAGGGCCAATGGTCGGCCGGCGTGCAGGAAGTGGTGATTGAATAGCTAAAGTTACCGGGGCTCGAAATACAGTAGGCCATAATCCGGTTTGTTTTCAGCGTACATTGTATGCATAAAGAAAATCGCCGTGGCGGATGTAGAACCTGCCGCCGCAGACGACGGGGTGGGCCCAACTGTTACCTTTTCCGCCTTTTGGAATCTCGAACGAGCTAATCAGCTCATACCTATCAGGATTCGGGCGAACAAGCCCTACGGCACGGTTTTCACTTAGCATGTACAGCATCCCGTCTGCATACGTCAGCGAGCCTTTGCCGATGCCCTTTTCCACATACTTTTTCTCGCCGGTTTCCCAGTCCAGGCATATCCACTTGGGGCCGTTGTAGATACAGCTTGATGAATAGATGTAACCATCGATTAACAAGCCGCCACCGTGGTGATTATCGAGCTGGTTTGAACGCCACAGCTCTTCGACGGAGGCCTTGCCGTCTTTGACGTTAATCTTCCACTTGACCGAACCTGCCTTAATAGTGCTGATAAACACTTGGCCGTTGTGAAAGATGGGAGTGAAGACATTCTCATCGGCATACGAAACGTGTTTGACGTGCCACAGAAGTTCGCCGGTGTCGGCATTCACGCCTATCATGCCTTTGAGGGTAAGCGTGATGATAATTCGCAGTCCCTTATACTCAACGACAATCGGAGTGGCATAGCCGGCCCTCTCACCCGTGCTGTCCGCTTTCCAAACAACCGCTCCGGTATTTTTGTTCAGTGCAACCATGCAGGACTGCGGTCCTCCCGGACAACAGATAAGATTATCTCCATCGACCAGCAGCGATTCAGACAGGGCCCAAGTGATATTTTTGCTCTTGAACTTATCGAGGATATTCAGCCCCCAAATCTTCTTTCCTGTTTTGGCTTTAAGGCAGACAACCTCCCCAAGTGGGCTTTCATGGTATAGGCGGTCGCCATCTATAGTTGGGGTCCCGCGAGTACCGGGAAGGTCTCTTGTCCAGCTTTTGCCGTTTTCCACCTGCCACAAAACCTTGCCGTCCATATTCAGAGCGGTGACGACAGTCTCTTTTTCGATGTTACCGGCTGTATAAATCATTCCAGCCGCAATTGATACGGTGGAATATCCGTGGCCTAATCCCTGGCTTCTCCAGAGCAGCTCAGGCCCTTCCTCCGGCCACTTCTTCAAAAGACCTTTTTCAGTGGAAATGTTGTCTCGGTTCGGCCCATGAAATTGGGGCCAGAAGGCTTTTTGTTCAGCAGCGTATGCCGCAGTCGTTACGACAAGACCGCCGACTAATATGATAAAGATACATTTCCGCATTATGGCCTGTAACATGAACATCTGTACCGCTCCTTTCTATCACATTATTTTATCCAGTTTTCGGCAAATTTGGCAAAATCGGCGAAATTGACAATCCCATCATTGTTGAGGTCTTCCGGAATCGACCCTGCCGGGCCAACCCAAAGCCAGCGAGCGGCAATTTTCGCTAAAACCTTAAAGTCATGTGGAGTGCTGACAGAAAAAAACCTGATGGTATCGGTGCCGTAGAAACATCGACCCGTGGTTAACTGGCCGACGACCTGCAATTCCACTATGCCATTATCGGGGACAGCCTCCATCAACTTGGCCTTATCAAAAAAAGCAAGAATGCTTGTCCGCTGAGCACCGCGTCTGCGAGACTGAATAACATATTGGTATATCGCTTCGACACCGCCGGGATAGAGCAGAAGCGGTTGTTCGCTGTCGACCTGGTTGCTGGTAACACCCTCGGGTAAACGAAGCATCGCTAATATTGTTGGTTGCCTGCTGTGTCGGTTTATTACCCGAGGAAATACCCACAACTGCGATTCCACTGGTTCAACGATGGTTATAACAACAGTATCCGGCTCAGAATCATCTATTCCATCATTGACAACCAGCGTTATCACATACTCACCTGGGCATTCACCATCCAACGTGACGGCCGGCGTAGGCCCCTGTGCGGGACTCTCACGGAAAGGCCCGGTCCATGTATATGTTAGAGCCGTGCCGTCGGCATCGCTTGACCTGCTGCCGTCCAATGTGATCTCTGTCCCCTGCTCCCTGACGCATGCACATTCGACAGTCTGGTCATCTCCGGCATCGGCAACCGGAGCCGTGTTCTCCGTTGCAAACGACCAGTCATTTCCATCGACCGCGCTGCAGCAGTTCTTCGCTACCACCTGCCAGTAGTACCTCGTACCTCGCTTCAGCACATCATTCGGCCCAGGAGTCGGGTCGCACATCGGTCCGTCCAGGTCCCGGCAGAGCAGCTCCAGTGCGTTCGGGTCCGTACCAAAGTAAACGTCCCAGGTCGCAGGACACGGCGGACGGTACGCGAACAGGACCGCCAAACCAGGATGCAGACCCGCCTGGTTGCACAGATAGTTCAATCCGCAATCACGGTCCCTCTGAATCCCCACCGTTGCAAACGAACCGGCTTCTAAGCTGGGATCAGCATACAGCAGAAGAATGTCACCATTCTCTTCGAATAGTTGCGCCTGACAGGTCACCCAGTCTTCCGAACCGAAGTAGTCATAGTGGCCCACGTTCTCCCATTGTACAACGAGAATACGATTAGGCTCATCACCAACAACCGCATAGTACACGTTGTCGTCGGCGCCGGGACTCGGATGGAGGTCATCCCAGTAAACCGCTATGAAAGGCTCGACGTCGTAATTAGAGCCGCACGGAATGCAGCAGTTATTAAAACCGAAGTATTTGTCCTCGAAGTAAATCGTTCCATTCGAGCTGACCGCCACCTGATTGTGGTCGCTCCCATAGAGAGGGAAACTAAAAGGCAGCTCGATGCCGAAGTAGTGTTCGTCGTCACCAAGGTTAAGATTGGTCCCCGTTCCAGCAATCTCTATCCAGTCGAAAGCAGGACCATTTGGCTCATCGCTGTCGATGAAGATGTAATCACCGGCATCCGGCCCACCCTTGCTCATCTCGCCCACAAGTGCAGGCACAGCTTCCGGCGCCGCCGACTCTTTCACATCGAGTTCAACACCGCTGGGGCCGTCTAACTCCACGTCCTTGTGCTGTATCAAATCTGAACCTTCTGGTTTAGGCCAGAGCTTAAAATTGCTATCGGTGCCGTTTGCGTCCTGATGCTCCCCACTGCCTGCTTCATCCGTACATCCACTCTCGTCCGGCGCTGTTGTATCCGGAAGCTCTCCCGGAGCCCTGATGTACGTCAGGTTGTCCAGCGCAAACCGTCCTGCCGAAGGATGAGAAAAGGTAATGGCGGCATGCGAGATGGGCGTCGTACTTGTACCGCTGTTCATCCCCTCGATAGTATCAGAACCTATAGGCCCGGCATCAGCCGAAAAACTGCCGAGCAGCCCGCCCGCACTGTCAAAGAAAACCATTGTGGTTGCGTTTGTCTGCGCCTCGTCGTCACTCAGTGCGAAGCCGTAGGAAACACTGAAAACCGGGATGGCAAGGTCAAAGTCGAGCGTCATAATCCCCTCACTTTCCCCCTCGATGCTCGGCTTCTTAATATATGTAGTATAACCTGGCCCTTCATAAGTAACAGTCGCATCATCAGAAGAGAAACCGAATGTTACGTCCTCGATTACCATACCGTCCACGACTGTTCCCGCAGGCACTTCGTCAAAAGTAATCGTCACCGGCGGCAATCCCCCCAGCTTCCATCTCAGCTCGGTATCGACCGGCACGTCAGCCGCGCCGTCGCGCGGCTCCGGATAGAGCGGCTCTCCGGGGAAGATGCAGAACAGCTCGAAGTCATCATCACTTACATCCGAGTATGTTCCGTCGGTCATCTCTATCCTGTAATCCGAGCCTGCGGGCAAGCTTGCGGGTATCTCCCAGGCAAACCTGCCGGTGTCAGGAACATCTTCGGCCAACTGTGAGTAAATCTCTGTCCCTTTGAGCAGATAAATATCAACGACAGGGCCGCCGCCGATAGAGTACCATTGAATAACCTGGGTGGACACCAGTACCCAGCTCTGGCCACCGTTAGGACTTACGACCGTCACCCCCCTTGGCGCAGTTAAGGCATTATACGCATTAAGGCGGCGTCCGGAGATAGTTTTACCGTCTAATGCCGGTATCGCATCGCCCGTCCAGACCATCCTGTCCTTCAGCTCGTCCAGGGACATTGCCTGGTCACCGGATTCCGGCCCAGTCGAACCGGATGCACCCGGCGGACCGGGCAGATTAGCCAGCACAAGTGCCGCTGCTCCCGCCACGTGCGGCGCCGCCATCGATGTCCCACCCCACGAGTCATAGCGTTCGGCGTAGTTGTCGATACATTGAATATGGATATTATCTATTTGGGCACCGAAGTAGTAGTTGTCCTCGTCGTCGGTAATCCAGCGGAACCTCACTTTCATCTCCTCGTTGCAATACGATTCCGTGATTTCAATCTTCCTCAACCGGTCAGTGTCTGTGGAAAAGACCGTATGCCACGTCTCACCGTCCCACACATCAACGTTCAGTTTATCGCCGCGTCCGACTTCGCAGCTGCACTCGAACCCTAAAGTAAGCCCGCGCAGTTGGCGCGTGTCTATCGGAGGCGTCACAATGGAACCGTTACTGCCGGCAAGATAGGGCCGGCTGTTTTCCCAGTCGCCGCGGGCGGCAATATCCTCCGAGGCAGCCGCCGCCTCAACGCCGGCGCTGTTCTCTACTGGAGCACCCGGATGAGGAGGAAACGGCGGTCCCGGAACACTCACTGTGCCCCAGCGGTTCATCGGCCCATCTAACAGCATTTGTGTGCCTTCAAAACCAGGCATCGTAGCGCCCTGAAAATCCTCAAAGAACACGGTTTTGTATTTAGGCAGGCAGCTCAGAATGTTTACTCCCGGCGCTCCAACGTGCACCGACTCAGCGCCGTAGCAGGAAAAGCCGGCTAATGTATCTATATGGCTGGTGGCCGCCACTGAAATCACGTTGGAGAGCTTGTAGCTGGCAGGGTAGAACGGCTCTGCGTCATTGTTCCTCCTCTCATTACCTGCTGCCGCCACGAACAGAACACCGTGGTCGCGGGCGTTAATAATCGCCGCTTTCAGAGACTCTGAGTATCCGTCGCCGCCCCAGCTACAGCTCAGAATCTTAGCGCCGTTATCCACCGCGTAGTTGATGGCCTCGATTGCATCTCCCAGGTTGCCGCCACCGCTCGCACCAATGAATCGAAGCCCCATCAGCTTACATTGCCAGTTGACGCCGGTTACTCCAAGCTCGTTATCGCCGACGGCTCCGATTGTCCCTGCACAGTGTGTCCCATGCCCGTGAGTGTCACTGGGGTCACAATCGGCCTGGAAGAAATCATAGCCATACACATCATCGACATATCCATTCCCGTCGTCGTCGATATTGTTGCCGCCAATCTCTCCGGGATTGACCCACACATTCTCAGCCAAATCCGGGTGCAGGTAGTCGATACCGGTATCAATGACCGCCACTATTACATCTGACGTCTCTGGCACACCTGCAGCCACGTCCCAGGCCTCCGGAGCGTCGATATCTGCGTCTTCTGTTCCACCGGTTTGCCCGATGTTGTTCAGTCCCCACATTTGAGCGAAAAGCGGGTCGTCCGGGACTCCCGCTATACGCACACGGTAATTGGGTTCAACCACTAATATTCGCCGGTCTCTCGCCCGCCAGTTCTCCGCTATTGCGGCCTTTACCGATTTTCCGGGCGGCAGTTTGACCCGAAGCACCCTCTGCCGCCGGGACAAAGCCATACGCCGCACAATTTTCCCACGCACCGCGGCTTCAGCGCCGGCAAAGTCCTCGTCTGCGCCCCGAACACCCTTTCTCTCAACGTCCGCCGACAGTAGTACCAGGACCTCTCCTGGAACATACGCCTCAACATCGGCATAGATGCCGCGCATTCCGGCAGCCGGTTGACCGGCCCGTCCACGTCCGGCTAAACCCTGCGGTGCAACCTTTGCAATCGCACAGGTCACTGCTGCCATTAGTGTTGCCGCACTGATAGCGAACAAGAACTTCGAGTTTCGGACTCTCCTGCAGACCTTCATTTTTTCTCTTTTTTCATCTTTCATCGTGGCGGTCATTCGTACTGCTGGTTCTTATTTTCGGTAATATGTACTCTACAGTGCAATTATTACGTTCAAATTCCGCTTTAAGACCTATAAACTTAAAAAGAAATGTATATTTTCTCCTGTTTTCAGTGCTTTGTTTTTTCATAGGAAACTCTTATGGCTATGGTATTTGCATTGGAAAACGACCACGTTTGTTGTGGAAGAAAGGGCGGCAGGAGGCGAAAAGAAGCCTTCTGGCCACCCTTCTTTAGAAAATAGTATATCTGAATGAGAAAAAAATATCAAGGAAATTACAGCCCTTTATATATTCGGCCTCGGTAATTCAGGAAAAGTAATGGCAAAAGCCGGCCCCGGCTGCAATAAGACAGAACAAAAAACACAAAAAAACACTTTTTCGCACACCCGCGGTTTTGTTCTCGTAAATTTCACTTGACAAAGCGCACGCGTTCAATTATTTAGGCTGTTTTTAGTGTTTGTTCGTTAATATTTTTAGCAGTTTTGGAGACTTGTAGAAGATAGTTGACTATGTTACCCAAAAAGAAAACATGTAAGAGCAAAACACGCATGCGTCGCAGCCATCATCGGCTAAAGGCCACAAACTATGCCCTGTGCCCAAAGTGCGGCCAAGCCAGGCTGCCGCACGCTGCATGCACGAATTGTGGTTATCTCAACCCAAAGATTACCCTGAAGCTCGGAAAAGAAGAAAGCAGCTAAGGATGCGAATCGCAATTGACGCAATGGGAGGCGACAATGCGCCGGATGAAATTATCGCCGGTGCACTGGAATCAATTGGGCTGCTCGGCGAAAATGATGAGCTGATAATTGTCGGACAACAGGAGGTGATAGAACCGCGATTACCCCCTTTGAAGTCGCGGGAAGGGACCATAAGCGTTGTTGATGCGCCCCAGGTCATTGGCATGGACGAACCGCCCGTAGAGAGTCTGAGAAAAAAACGCAAGAGCTCAATTGCCGTTATGGCCAAAATGGCAAAACTCAACCAGGCTGATGCAGTAATCTCAGCCGGTAATACGGGAGCTTGTGTCGCCGCTTTCCAGATGAGGATGAGAAATCTCTCCGGTGTCAATCGGCCGGGCATAGCCGTTGTCTTTCCGACCTTTGAAGGACCTGTGACAATTTGTGACGTCGGCGCAAACATCGCATGCAAGCCGATAAATCTCTACCAATATGGCGCTATGGCAAGGACGTATGCAAAGCATCTACATGGAATTCAAAACCCAAGGGTGGGACTTATGAGCATCGGACAGGAAGACGCAAAGGGCAATGAAGTTATTAAAAAGGCAAGAGAGCTGATAAAATCCGATTCTAATATGAACTTCGTCGGAAACATTGAAGGAAGAGATATCTTCACAGGCGTCTGTGACGTCGCAGTGTGCGATGGCTTCGTCGGAAATGTAATCTTGAAGCTGACCGAAGGGCTTGTCAACGGCCTGTTTAAAGCCATAAAACATGAGCTTTTGGGAGAGAAACTCAGACTCGCTATGAAGTTTAAGCCGGTAGTAGCAAGAATTTACAGGAAGTACGACTATAATGAATATGGCGGTGCTCTGTTATTGGGAATTAACGGAACAGCCCTAATCTGTCACGGTTCAAGCCGAAGCAGAACAATAAAAAATGCCATACTGGCCTCAAAAAAATTCTACACCGAAAAAATAAACGACAAGATAATTGAATATCTGTCACAAATCTCAATAAGGACGGATGATGAATCCCATTAGACATTCCCAAGATAAAAAAATATCTCCTTCCAAACAACAGAACAATAGCAAACATGCAAATATGTCTAACGGGATGAACAAGTCAATTAACGACCGCTCCACTTCCTATCGCGCAGCTATCACTGGTTGTGGCTCATTTGTGCCGGATAAAATATTGACCAATGAAGACCTCGCAAAGATGGTCGACACCACCGACGAATGGATTACCACCCGTACCGGCATCAAAGTTCGGCACATTACTACCGGCAGCGAAACCACCGCTTACCTAGCCACCGAAGCCGCAAAAAAGGCGTTGGCCAAAGCAAATCTTGACCCCGCCGAACTTGAGCTTATTATTGTCGCTACTATTACGCCGGAGATGGTTTTCCCTTCGACCGCATCCTTTGTGCAGCGCTCTCTACACGCCAAAAAAGCATGGGTGTTCGATTTATGTGCCGCTTGCAGCGGTTTTGTATATGGCCTGTCAATCGTCCAGCAGTTCCTGGAGAGTGGACGGTTTAAGAACGCACTCGTAATTGGTGCCGAAACTTTGACTAAGATTACCGACTGGACGGACCGCACAAGCTGTATCCTTTTCGGCGACGGTGCCGGTGCCGTCGTACTTGAGCGGCAAAATACTGGGCGAGGTATTTTATACAGCACTATGTCGTCGGATGGAGAGCGTTGGGAAGCATTGAACTGCCAGGCGTACGGCTCTCGATATCCAGCCGACAAAAAGTTGGACGACCCGAAAAAAATCTATATGCAAATCAAGGGAAGAGAGGTTTATCAGCAGGCCATTCGCCGGATAGTCGAAGCTGTTACCGAGTGTCTCCACGTTTGCGATTTGGGCCTGGACGACATTAAAATGATGATTTCACATCAGATGAATGGAAGGATTATTGAGTCTGCCGCCAGACGCTTGAAATTACCTGATGAAAAAGTCTTTATAAATATCGCCGAGTACGGCAATACATCAGCCGCCTCTGTACCCATCGCCTTCGATGGGTGCGTAAAACAGGGCAAAATCAAGCAGGGTGATATTGTTATTTTCGTCGCCTTTGGCGCCGGGCTAACCTGGGGAGCAAGTGTAATTCAGCTTTAATTACCTTGGTTAGCCGCCGCCGGCACGGCGACATCATACGCAATACGAGATACGAAATATGAAGACCGCTTTTTTATTTCCGGGACAGGGAGCTCAAACGGTAGGAATGGGCGCCGATTTTGCCCGCGATTTCCCAGCAGCCGCCCAGATTTTTGACAAGGCAAATAATATTCTTGGTTTCGATTTGAGCCGAATATGCTTTGAAGGCCCTGCCGATAAGCTGAATACCACAACGATTTCGCAGCCTGCAATTTTTGCAGCTTCCGCTGCCATTTTGGAAGTCCTCAGGACAAATCCTGAAACCAAAACAATAACCGCCGACGTAACAGCAGGCCTTAGCCTGGGCGAATATACCGCCCTCTACGCCGCCGGCGTCATTGGTTTTGAGGATGCTCTTATTCTCGTTCAAAAACGTGGCCAGGCAATGCAGGCCGCAGCCGATGCCACCGAAGGCGCGATGGTCAGTATCATTGGCCTTGATGAAGAAAAAGTCCGCCAACTCTGTACAGAGGCAAGCCAGGGCGAGCTTTTGGCAGCCGTTAATTTCAACTGCCCGGGCCAAATCGTCCTGAGCGGCAGTAAAACTGCCTGCCGCCGCGCTGTGCAGTCGGCAGAAAAATATGGCGCCATAAAAGCTGTACCCCTGGAAGTGGCCGGCGCCTTCCACACCGAGATGATGGCAAGTGCAGCAGATGCCCTCAGCGAAGCGTTGCAACAAACGCGCATATCAGAACCTTCGGATATCAAGACTATTGCCAATATAGATGCCGACTATTACCAGAGCGCAGAAAAAATCCGCCAGGGTCTCACAAAGCAATTGACTTGTCCCATTCTCTGGCAAAAATGTATGGAAAGGCTTTTGGCCGATGGTGTCGAAAAGTTTTACGAGATTGGCCCCGGACGTGTTTTGACCGGCCTTATGAAGAGAATCAATAGAAAAACAAAGGTCGTCAATATAAGCAGTCTGCAAACATTTAACCAATTAACTGGAGATTAAGTAGATGTCGGAAAAAAGACTTTCCGTTGTAACCGGCGCCGCCAGAGGCATAGGCCGTGCCATCGTTCTTGAACTTCTCAAGCAGGGCCGCATCGTCGCCGGCCTCGACATTATCGCTGACCAGCTCGCAGAGCTCGAAACGGTTGTAAAAGAAGCCGGCTTCAGCGTCATCACAAAATGTGTGGATATTACAGATACACCAAAGTTCACCGAGACGCTGGAAGCCCTGGCCGCCGAACACAACGGCATCGGCATCCTGGTCAACAACGCCGGCATCACACGCGACAATCTGCTTCTTCGCATGAGCGACGAGGATTTCGATAAGGTTATCGAAGTCAATCTCCGCGCCGCCTTTGTCGCAGCCCGCACCGCCGCCAGGTCTATGGTCAGGAACAAGTTCGGACGCATCATCAGTATCAGCTCTGTCTCCGGCATTATGGGCAACGCAGGCCAGACTAACTACTCCGCAAGCAAAGCCGGCCTTATAGGTATGACCAAAACGATAGCCCGCGAGCTGGCCAAAAAGAACATAACGGCAAATTGCGTTGCGCCCGGCTTCATCGAGACCGAAATGACGAAAAAATTACCGGAGCTGGTCATAGAAGCTGCCAAGCAGCTTATACCACTGCGAAGGGTCGGCTCTGTTGACGACGTAGCAAAAGCCGTTGCATTTCTCGCAAGCGACGATGCCGCCTACATCACAGGCCAGGTACTACCCGTCGACGGCGGTATGGCTATGTAAAAAACCCATGTCATTGCGAGGCCTGCTTTTTAGACCTCCCCAAGACGCCTGACGGTCGAAGCAATCTCGTCCCCAAATCTGAAATCTGAAATGTGAAATTCTACCCTCACTAATTCACACCTCACGAGAAAAGCGTCATTCTTTCAATCGAAGGAGCTCCACTTTTCGGAATTCAACGGGATGGCTCTCGGACTGAAGGGATATATAGCCTTCGCTCAGCATCTTGTCGCCGTTCTTTATCAGCTTCCTGGCGTCGGCGTCCTTCTCGTCAAGCTGCGGCTTCTCGTACTCCAGCACCACTTGGCCGTTAACGATATGCTTGATGATGGAGTTGCCGTGCACCTCAACTTCCATTGTCACCCACTGGTCACCGTGATAAGTTTTTGAAGCCGATGGGATACAGTGCTGGGTAACGAGTTTGCCGTCCATCACGATATTCGTGCCCGGCGTGCAAACATTGCCCGTTGGACGCTTGTCCCTGCCGTTGCCGCCGAGAAGCTGCACCTCTATGGAAACCGGAAAACTCTGGTCCTTTCTCATGCTTTCGGGCCGCTGACAGTGCATCATTATCCCGCTGTTTCGAAAGGCCCATCCCGGACCTCCCGGACTCTGCTCTCCAACGAACCGGTACTCCAAGCGGAGTTTGTAGTGTGAGAACTTGTCCTTGTAGAAAAGGTGCCCGAATTTCCCGTCGAACTTCTCGTACTCATCGTAACAGACCTTCAGGATTCCATCCTCCACCCGGAACGTGTTTCCATAATTGTCATTCAGCTTGTGGCCGGCTATCTTGACCTTCCAGCCTTCGAGGTTCTTACCGTTGAAGAGTTTAATCCACCGGCCCTTTTTCAATTTGTCCTGCTGCACTGCACAGCCACAAGGCGTGCTCGTAAGAGCCACACACAGGACACACACGACGCTCACAACCAAGGCCGCGTGCCTGTTGAGAAATTGTCTCTTAGTCATTTTCAATTGCTCCTTATTAGTGTATTTGCTGTTTATGTTGAATATAGAATAATCGTCCAGCACGAATAGTGCAACCCAAAACTGACCAACGAACTATAATCACATCCGTCATTATTTGTTTACCACTGCCTATAACGGCGACCCAATGTGATAAGTCATTGCCAGGCCTGCCTTTTAGGCCTCCCCAGTCCGTAAGGACTCCCAAGGAGGACACCTGACGGCGGAAGCAACCTCGTTGCCAAATTTGAAATCTGAAACGTAAAATTGTCTCCACACAAAATCCAACCACAAATTCTCTGTTTTTGATGTTTTTAATATATTTACGTTTTTTGCGTCTTTTCGTGACCAATTAAAATCTGCATCTGACATTTCCTTGTGCCTTAGTGTATTAGTGGAATAAACCCTGTTATCCCGCCTACATAGCCTCTCTGCCCTCTGTGGCCGGAACAAAATCCAAAACCAAGGCCCTAAAAAACTCAAAACCAAGCCCAAAAACCTAAAAACTAATGGTTCTGTCCCAAAAAAATAAAAAAAAATTGTTGACGAACGCTCTTACAGGTATTATTACGTGCCAAAATAGTAAATAATGTCGATAGTCGGCATTTGTTCCTGATAGAAACTGATTGTGAGGTTATGAAATAAATTCCTTTTTGAACAGGGAGGAAAAACAAGTGAGTGCTGATGAGGTAGATGTGCAGGCAATTGAAAGCAAAGTGATTGACATAATAAGTGAGCAGATGGGCGCAGACAAGTCTGAAATAACACGGGAAACCTCATTTATTAACGATTTGAATGCCGACTCGCTGGATACTGTTGAGTTGGTGATGGAGTTTGAGGACGAGTTTGATATGAGTATCCCGGACGAAGAAGCAGAGAAAATCCAGACGGTCGGTGCCGCAATTGATTACATCATCAATGCCACACGTTCCAAGGACCAGCAGTAGCGAATAAATTCAATATGAGCAGACGGCGAGTTGTTATTACAGGTCTGGGGTGTGTCACCGCCCTGGCTGAATCTGCCGATACCCTTTTCACTGCGCTGTGCGAGGGAAAAAGCGGTGTCTCTTCCATAGAATCCTTTGACACCAGCGCATATCCGGTGAGGATCGGCGGAGAGATAAAGAATTTCGACATAACAAAATACGTTGAACAGCGGGAAAGCAAACGGATGGACCGCTTCTCGCAGCTCGCAACGGCTGCGGCCAGCCAGGCTGTCGATGACTCCGCCCTTGATTTTTCCAAAGAGGACGTCTTTCGGGTCGGCGTCATCGTTGGAACAGGAATAGGCGGTATCAAGGAGATTGAAGACCAGCACCTAAGGCTGCTGAGTAAAGGCGTAAGGAAGCTGTCCCCTTTCACCGTCCCAAGGCTTATGGCTAACGCCGCAAGCGGAAATATTGCAATTCGTTACGGACTCCGGGGCCCAAATTTCTCTGTCGTAAGTGCCTGCGCTTCCGGCAGTCACGCCATCGGAGAAGCTTTTTGCAGCATCCTCGCCGACAGAAGTGACATTGTGATAACAGGCGGTTCCGAAGCTGCTCTTACACGGATAGGCTTGGCCTCGTTCTGCGCCGCAAGGTCGCTCAGCACTCGAAACGATAATCCACGCGCGGCTTCAAGACCGTTTGATAAGGACAGAGACGGTTTTGTCCTTTCCGAGGGCGCCGGCGTCCTCATCCTCGAAGAAATCGGCCACGCCCAAAAACGCGGCGCACATATATATGCCGAGCTTCTCGGCTACAGTGCCACCGATGACGGTCATCACATTACAGCCCCCATGCCGAGCGGTGAAGGCGCAGCAATGGCAATGAAGCTCGCACTAACCGATGCCGGCCTCGAACCTCAAAATGTCGACTATATCAATGCTCACGGAACAGGAACCGAGCTAAATGACATCACCGAGAGTGCCGCCATCAAAACTGTTTTTGCCGACCATGCTTATAACTTGCCTATCAGCTCCACCAAAGGCAGCCTCGGCCATTTACTCGGCGCCAGCGGAGCAGTTGAGCTTATAGTATGTGTAAAAGCAATCAACGAATCCACCATCCCACCCACCACAAACTTAGATAACCAGGACGAACGCTGCGACCTGAAGATGGATTTTGTGCCGTTAAAAGCCCGTCAGGCGAATATCAATATCACGATGAGCAACTCTTTCGGCTTCGGCGGCCACAACGCCTGCCTCATCGTCGGAAAGGTGTAGCACATCCGGCATCTTGTTTAGAGACTCTAACAAAATCAAATATGCCTGTTAACAGCGTTTCTGCCAATATTCCATACTGACCATACTGATTCAATTTCTTATCCGATATTAAAACCTGCTGCTGAAAAACCGCTAAACGCGTAATATGCCGGCTCAGTTTTTTTCTTTGACGCAGACGAAGGTTTCGCATATTGTTCGTCTGATGGGAGAATTATACAATGATAGAACGCTAAGAGCTTGAAGAAATGAACATAATCTGGGCTTGTTTATTATTGGCTGGGGGGCTTTTAGTTCTGTGGAAGTCCGCCGACCTGCTGGTCGCAGGAGCCATTGTACTGGCGCAGCACTTAGGCGTCAGCCCGCTTGTCGTCGGGCTAACGATCGTGGCTATGGGTACTTCGGCGCCTGAGGTAGCGGCCAGCATTGCAGCCGCTGCGCGAGGCGCCGGGGACATAGCTGTCGGCAATGTTTTCGGCTCCAACATCGCCAATCTTGCCCTCGTCGGCGGCCTGGCTGCGCTCATTCGGCCAATAAGTATACAAAGGCAAACCATGCGCCGCGAGATACCCGTGATGCTGCTCGTAGCGCTCCTCTTGTGGCCTATCCTCCACAATAAACATCTATGGCGAGGTGAAGGTATCGCACTGCTGGCCGTCTTTACAAGTCTGATTCTGCTCACCGTGCATCTGGCACGCAGAGAAGCAGCCGAAAATAAAACAAACACAGAGGACGCAGAGAAAAATGAAAAAATGGATTCCCGCCTCCGCGGCAATGACATAAAAAACGAAAATGACATAAACGACAACACGAGTGCGAAAGAGCACGAGAGACGCGTCCTGAAGGGCTGTGTGCTGTTTATTGTCATAGGCCTGGCCGGATTGGCATTAGGAGCCGAGATGACCGTCCGTGGGGCCGTGGTAATCGGTAGAAGAATCGGTTTAAGCGAAGCGGTCATCGGCCTCACTTTCGTTGCTATCGGGACCTCTCTGCCGGAGCTTGCAACCTGTGTCGTGGCGTCCATAAAGGCACAGCACGATATCTCCATCGGCAACCTTGTCGGCTCAAACATCTTCAATACGCTGCTGGTTACCGGCACAGCGGGGACCATTTCCTCATTTGAGATCACAAGCCGCCTCGCAGCGGGAAGCGACTACTGGATTATGATTGCCGTCAGTGCCGCCTTCGCTGTGCTTGCGGTGCTCGGAAAGCGCGTTATCAGCCGACTTGCCGGCTCCATCCTGCTCTGCACATACATCGCATATATGATTTATCTATTTTTCTTCAGCGGATAGCTTCTCTTTTTCAGCCGCCCGTTTATCTTTATGACTTTCACAACAGCCAAGTCCCTGTACATAACCTGTTGTTGTCCACAGCCTCACAGCTCTTTTACGAAGATGTTCTTAAACTGGAGTAGGCTTGGTGGTCCGGCCCATTTACCGTTCCGTTTGCCGCCATGGTGCTGGAGAGCTATCGGGCCGGTCGCGGCGATGCCGGGCAGTTGAGCGTTCTTGATGACCGTCTTGCCGTTCAGGACAACCGTTACCCGGTCGCCCCGCATCGTTATCTCGAAGCGGTTCCACTGTCCGACGGGCTTGTCGGCCTGAGTTCGAGGCGTAACGCCGACACGGATATGCGGCGGCTGCCTCGCGTCAGTCCTGTAGCCGTAAAACTCGCCGGAGCCAATCGGCCAGCACCAGATGTTCACCTGGTTCTTGCCGGCACCACGCAGGAAAACCCCCGAATCCGAATCCGGAAACTCCATCCGTATTTCCTTACCCTTGATGTCCCGCGCGTGTGTGCCGTCGGGAAGGATATAGGGGACCCGGGGATTCACAAAAGGTGTTTCCTTTATCCTCCAGTCGATTCTCAGTACGAAATCGCCGAACGCCCCTGCCGACCACAGGTTCTTATCACCCTTCGCCTCGCTTTGGGCATCGTAGTCTATCACGCCGTCAATGATTTTCCAGTGTCCGCCGTCGCCTTTGGGCACCTTCCAGCCTGTTAAGTCCCGGCCGTTAAACAGCGACTTGAACCCCGGAGGCGCTACGTTGTCCACCTCTTTGGCCGGCCTGATAGCAACACGCGGCCGCCCCGCAGCGTTCATTGAAGGGGCCATCTGGAGAACCATTAACAAAATAATCATCCATCCCACAAAACTTCTCGAATTCATTTTTGCCTCCTAAAATCTTTTACCTAACATTCTGAGACGTTCTGTTGTCGAACCAAACAACAACATTGTGATTTCCTATATATACCTGTTTAAGTAAGCATCATTTCCAACAGAATATCAGCTTTGTTGTGAAAACTCAAGCTTTTTGGTAGCGGAAGCGTTCAGCTTATAGCGTGCAGCGCGTCGCGGTTCTCTAATCGTTAACAAGGGACGGAAACGAAGCACGAACAACGAGTCGCGAGCGACGAAAAACCGGCAATGATAAAACCTTTGGGCTGCCGGCAAACGTGGTGGCAAATGCTGACTTGGCATCAAGGGATTGGATGGCGCAGGGCTAACGCCGGCTTATCGCTTCAAGAATTTCACTCTTGGTGGGTTCGAAGGACAGCCTGTCCAACTGCGTAAGAATCGCCTGCCGGCCCGCAGGACTGAAGCACGGATTTGAGATAAGCGCCATCAGCACGTCACGCTTAGAAGGCTCAAACGACAGGTTGTCAAAGACGGCGTTTACCAGATGCTCCTGTGCCGCATCGGACAGCCCGGGTCGCCTTGCAATTCTCTCGTAGGCATCCTTCCTGCTCGGCTCGAAAGAAAGTTTTCCCGCCGCATTTATCTCTTCGATAGTCCCGTCATCGGGAACACAAATCACGCCGGGCATCCGTGGGTGCCTTTTCTGCTCATGGACAATCACCGTACAACCGGTCAGCCAAAACACTGCCGGAACCATCATTGAGTATAAAAGTACCCGTCTCATTTCATTGTTCTCCAAAACAGACTCAATACCCGTTCATAAAGGACGTTGCCGTCACCCCTAAAAGGCACAAAGATGACAGCAGGTAACGGCGGCACCGGCAAAAAAGCCCCCGCTCGCTCACCGGCGCCGACACGCTTAGCCGGCGCATCCGTGCTTTCCCTCGCCGGCAATGATAGAGCAAGTTAGCTTCATCCGGGATTTACCATAAATGCCCGCTCATCTAAGCCTCATTTCCAAAAGAATATCGAATTTGTCTTGAAAAATCAAGCTTTTTGGCTGCGGTGCTCGGCAGGTGCGTTATCAGCCGACTTGCCGGCTCAATCCTGCTCTGCACCTATATTGAATATATGATTTATCTACTTTTCTTCAGCTTGCAGCAAAAACTCCAACCGGTCAACGAGAATTATTTTTACCTAAAAATGAACCATCCGGGCCGATTTTAAGACTAATAGTGTAAAGGAAAGTAATTAGAAAGGAAGGCAATCGAATAACCAAAACAGATAAAACGATGAAAAATAACTGCTATCTAAAGCCGGCCTGGACACATAACGGTTCTATAAGAACTGACCTGCCGTTAACGGTAATCGGCAAAACAGAAAAGAAAAAAATTATTGAAATGTTAAGGCCAGGCCAGCTCTGTTGTGTCGGCAAAGTCTACCTGAAAACCAACAACTGCTTAATAAGAATAAAACAGCAGGTTTTATTTCACAAATAATCATTATGTTAAGGAGATTATGAAATGTGGATTTTAGAAGACATGACAAGGAGAGTGAAAAAGTTTGATATTTTCGACGTAAAACCGGCCCAGGTCGTTGCAATGTTTTTTGCCCTTATCATAGCCAAACTGATACCCGACATAATGGATGTAAGCATCTGGTGGTTCGTGGCGGTACTGGTAATATGCGCAATAAAGCCGTTTTACGTGTTCTGGTTTAAGCAATAACATTTTTTCTTCCGGCTTGATTTTCATTTTGAGAGCGTATAAACTGTTAACAACTCGAGCTGGCGTTACCGGGGGGCCGGGGACGAGCAACGGGCGGCCGGATTTTAACTGAGGGCACTATAAGTGAAAAATAAGGTGATTTTTCTGTTTGTGTTCGTACCTTGGCATTTCCTTTTGACGGTGATTTTGCTTCAGTACTATTGGTTCAATTATAATCCGAATGTCCATACCGGCCTGGGGGCGAAGTTTGCCCATGGTCTTGCCTTTGTGCTGGCCGTGCCGGTTCTTACGCCTTTTATTGTAACAGACCTGGGCGAGTATTGGCCGTTGGCGATTCAAATCTTTACTTTTCTTTTTAACAGTCTTGTATGGTCTGTTGTCGTGTTGGCAGTAATTGCCGGCATCAAGCACATTCGCGGAAAAAAAGGTAAGTCGCAAACACCTTAGCCCGGTCAATCTAATGTCTGAAGCGGAGCAATCGTAATTGCCAGTTGTTGATTAGTTATTTGGTGAGTCTGTCAAATGGACGCCGTATCTTCGATGGCGAGGGGTGAAGTTGGGGAAACGGCGAGATTGGCATTATTCTATTGACGAGCGTTTTGATTTTGTGGATAGTATATATGTTGCGATAGGCGGTTTCGCCGGGCCGTGATGCGCGGCCGTTGGATTAACAAAACCACAAAATGCAAACTCTGCTTCATATTTTAGACCTCTTTGGCGTTGCCGTTTTCGCAATTAGCGGGGCATTGGCCGCAGGCAAAAGGCGAATGGACCTGTTCGGTGTTGTTGTATTAGCATCTGTTACTGCTCTGGGAGGCGGCACGCTCCGGGACATGATTCTGGATGTCGGCCCCGTATTTTGGGTAACAGACCCAATCTACCTCATTGTGGTTGTGGCAGCAGCGGTCGCAACGTTTTTCACGGTTCGACTGTTTAGCCTGCCGCCGATGTTGCTTGCTGTTGCGGATGCTGTCGGATTGGCGGTGTTCACGGTTCTCGGAACTGAAAAAGCATTGTCTGTAGATATGCCCGGCAGCATTGCCGTTGTTATGGGAGTTGTTACTGGCGTCGTGGGTGGTATGATTCGGGACGTGTTATCCGGAGAAATTCCTCTGATTCTGCGCAGAGAGATTTACGCCACGGCTTCGCTGTGTGGTGCACTCGTACTAACACTCGCTATCACCCGAATACAGGTCCGGGAACTGGCTGTTTTCGCATCACTCGTCGTAACGCTCGGCTTACGTCTGTCTGCAATCAAATGGAAGATATCGCTGCCGCTTATGGCTCGGCATAACAATTTACCGAACAATAAAGGAAATGAAACATAACACGCAAGACAACGTCTAAATACCATCGACTGTCGGCGAAATAATACCCGATCCCCCACCCCTAATGCGATAATCTCTACTAACGACTAAATACCATCAACTAACCACTCTCCGCTGCGCTCGTGGTTAGCCGTTAGTCGCAGGGCTGTTACAGTGTGCCGCGTTCTTGATACTGTCCGCGATGCCGTCTTTTGTAAATTGCTGCCATTTTAATTATAAGACTACAATGGACGCTATCAGCGCATAAAAAAATACAGGGCTGGGAGCGGAGGGAGAGGAGAAAGCGAGATAATCCCAACCCTGTAAAAATGCTTACAAGATAATATCAACACTCTCTAAACTATTATACAAGATTTTACCATAAATTGCTCGTATGTAAAGAGGAAAATCCAAAAAAAAATAAATTTTTTTTCTCCCCCCTCAAAAAGCCCCTGCGTTCCCGCCTGACCTGGCTTTTTCCCGCTCCTAACGCGTGTCCAGCCGCGTTTTAATCCCCTACAAATTACTATGCTTTGAACTGTACCGTCAAAAAAATTCTCCGCTTCCGGCCCGAATTAGTGTCAAATTTTTAGCTGATTCGGCTTCGCCCCAAAACGACCGTAACTGATTGCCTAATGGCCTGCCGTGGGGATTCTATTAGTGCCCATAGTCTTTTGTTTCCTTTTCCCGCAAGGTGTAGATAAGGACGACGGTTCCAGCAGCGGCAATAACCAACTGCACTACAAGCAGGCCGAACCTGATATTTTTATAGTCGCGAATGATAATACCGTAGCCGTGTGCCCTGCCGGTAACGGCAGAGCTTTCGGGTGCTCCCTCAACACCCTCTGAGACTACCTGCAACCGCCCTATCGGCGGAAAGATTATCATCAACTGAATAACAATCAGACCGGCCCAAAGCACAATTTCCTGTTTTCGGTTCATAATACAAATAAGCCCGTAGTCACTTTCCTTAATAGTAGCCCAAACTCTCAGGTCTCGTCAAACAAATTCATCGCTCGTGGAACTAAAGGTGTCCGCCTGCACCCTCAGGTGATACATTTTTTTGGTCTTCCTACCCACGTCCTGGCTACGCAGGGGCAGGCGTTTGGATGCTTACAATTGGCCGGTGAGGGCAAGAAGGGTAAAAGCAATTGCATTATTGAGGGCATGCGAAACAGCCGTCACCCAGAAGGCGGTCCAGCGTGACTTAATCCGTGTTAATCGGCTTCCTTTTTCTTCGCGTATTGAGCGACGATTTGCTGCTGAACATTCGGCGGGACCAGCTCATAATGGCTGAGCGACATCGAGTAGCTGCCGCGTCCGCCGGTAACGCTTTTGAGCTGGCTGTTATACTGCGCGACTTCCGCTAACGGCACCTGGGCCTTAATGACAATAATATTTCCAGCCAGCGTGTCCTGCCCGAGCACTCTTCCTCGCTTTGATGCCAGGTCGCCGGCGATATCGCCGACGTTCTCTGCGGGTATCGTAACTTCGATATTGACAATCGGCTCAAGTAAAACCGGTTTTGCGTTTAGCACGCCGTCCTTAAACGCACCCTTGCCCGCCGCCCGAAATGCAACTTCTTTTGAATCGACCGGATGGTGTTTGCCGTCGTAGATCGAGACTGCGATATCTTGCATGGGGAAGCCGGCGATAATACCATTGAGCATTAACTCGTTTATACCCTTGGCGACAGCCGGCTCATACTGGCGGGGAATTGAACCGCCGAAGATGTCCCAACTGAACTGCAGGGGCGGGTCGGAATCACGTTCGGCCGGTTCGACACGGAGATAGACTTCGCCGAATTGTCCTGCGCCGCCGGATTGCTTTTTGTGGCGGTAGTGCCCCTCTGCCTTTGCTGTAATTGTCTCGCGGTAGGGGATCTTCGGCTCCTTTGTGTTTACAGAGAGCTTTGAGCGGTTCTTCATCTTCTCAAGCATTACCCGCAGGTGCAGCTCGCCGAGCCCGCTGGCGACCAGCTCTTTTGTCTGCTGGTCCCGCCTAATCTTAAAGCAGGGGTCTTCCTCACATAATTTATCCAGGGCCGAGCTGATTTTTTGCTCATCACCTCTCGTGGCCGGCTCAAGTGCCAGTGAATACATTGGTTCGGGCACAGGCGGCTGTTCAAAAACTCCACGGACTTTGCCGGTGTGTATAAGGTCGCCGGTTCTGAGCTCATCGACTTTGGCTAAGGTAATAATGTCGCCCGCTATACCGGTATCGGTTTCTTTGTTTTCGCCGCCCTGAGATTTCAGGATGTGGCCCGGGCGGACACTCTTCTTCTCGTCGTTGCGTTGTATGCTGGTGTCCGACTTTATTGTTCCGCTGAAGACCCGGATCGTGGAGTACTTCATATTTGAGCGCGGATCGAAAGTGGTGCGAAAGACCAGTCCGGCCAGCGGGGCGGCGGGGTCGGCTTTTAGTTCTGTTACGGTCTCGCCGTCTTTAAGCGCGACGGGTTTTGCTTCGCCGGGTGCAGGCGTGAATTTTGTAATAATATCGAGAAGCTCGGTTACGCCGACTTCTTTGCGGGCGTTGGTGAAAACTATCGGGACAAGTGTGCCGGCCTTGAGGGCCTCTACGAATACGGAAGCAATTTTTTCGGTTGGGATTTCTTCGCCGCCGAGGTAACTTTCCATCAGGTCATCGTCGGCCTCTATAACGCTTTCGATTAGCTCGGTGTGGGCCTGTCCAACGTCCATCAGGGGTGAATCGCCGGTTTCGTTTTCGATTGCATCGATGACGGACGCCTTGTCGGCGGCGGGAAGATTGGCGCAGCGACATTGCGACCCGAAAGATTCCCGTATGTTTTTGAGCAGGCCGGGCAGGTCGATATTGTCTGCGTCAATTTTGTTGATGACGATGATGCGGGGCATGTTGGCCTCTCCGGTTAGGGCCGAGAGCTTGCGCGTATTTGTCTCTATGCCCGCCGCGGCGCTGATTACGATGATGGCGGTTTCCGCTGCCGATATCGCTTGTATGGCCGGGCCTACGAAGTCCGGTGAGCCAGGCGTGTCGATGATGTTGAGCAGCTTGCCTGCGTGGTTGGCATGGACGACGGCAGAGCCTATAGAGTACTGATGCTCCTTTTCCTCGTCGTAGTAATCGCAGATGCTTGTTTTCTCATCAACGCTTCCGAGCCGATTCGTTGCGCCGGTTTTGTGCAGTATTGCCTCGGCCAGCGAGCTTTTGCCGCTGCCGGCGTGCCCTAAAAGAACAACATTGCGAATATTATTAGTATTAGCCACTTTTGAGCCCCTATAAAAGACTGTTTCTGAAATTTCCGCTAAGATAACTTCAAGACCACGTATAGTACAGCACTTGGCGTATAAAGAACAAGGATTTTTTAGACGGGACAACAGGATTTTTTTGCCACTAAGGCACCAAGACACTTACAAGAGTTAATTATCTGCCACAGAGGACGTAGAGTTTTTTTGTACAGGATTGACGGTGATTTCCAATTGAGGACGGTTTCTCTGCTCGGGTTATTTTACTCTCCTGCTTACCTTGCTCCATGAGGTCGTTATGAGAAAACTTTCCTCCATATTCTCAACCATCCTGACAAACTTGTTCATCGGCACCGCAAATGTCAAAAGATTCTCCGGCACAAACGGACGTGCCGAGACATCGAACATTCCCAGAACTCCCCTCGGCCTGTCGTTGTCCTTCTCCAGATACGGATATTGAACGATGGAGCCGCAGCCGGCCGCGAACGGCGCAAATACCGCGTTCGCTTCGACCTCATCAAAGTTCGCAAGCGTAAACAGTCCCGACAGCACATCCGCAGGCGCGAAAAAGATGACCACCTCAGGCGCATCGGACTCCTCGAGCATGTCCCATCGCTTAAAGACGATAAACTTCGCCGGGGCTTTCGGCGACGGCAGCTTTTCCATCATCTCTTTTACCATCTCCGGCGTCTTTTTATAGCGCTCGCCCTCAAGCTGGCCCTCAATGCCGCACGAGAGAAAATATTCGAAGTTCGGCATGATATCATCGCTGAAGCCCAGATACCTTTTGCCGCCGAAACATCCGATTGATTCGGCCTCGAAGTAAAGAGACGTTCCCCTTACGACCTTTGCCAGGTCGCCCATGATGCACCTGTGGCCGGAGGCCGGCTTGGCCGGCTCGGCTCCTCGTACCTCGTCGGTGTAATAGAAGGTGATGGGAAGCTCCGCCTCATTAAAATACTTCTTCCACTTTTCTATAAATGTTTCTTTGAATTCCATATCCATTCTATATTTTCCTTCAGCAATTCACTAAATACCGGCGACTAACGACTAAATACTATTATTTCCCTTATTTATGGCTTTGAATTTTGTCGTGGCACTCTTTGCAGACGATAAGCTTTCTGTTAATAACATACGGGGTCTCCAGCGATGTTATTACCCTGCCGCACAGGCCGCACTTTTCCACCTTGCCGCTGGCGAGGTTACTTTCTGCGGCGGCCCTTTCCTCGGCCATTTGACGCTGCCGGGGATGCAAAAAGGCACTAAGCGCATCGCCAAAGCTGGTCGAATATATAACACATATTGAAAACGTTATCGCCCAGTACAGCTTAAACACGAACCGGCAAACCACGAAGATTCCCACTATAACGACAACGCCGGCCAATACTTCGAACCGGCTTGCCTTTTCATCGGATATATTCTTCTCGGTAAGCGCACCGGTGCGGTAGGAGGCAAGCAAAATTACGCAGTTGATAATGTTCCATATCGGTAATACGAGGAATACCGGATGCGCACCGGCCGATTTATCTATAATATGTCGGCTCGCAAGTATTCCACAGAAACCATTTGACATGACCACGAAGAAAAGCATCGCATGTTTTTCGATTCCGGTTATCTTCCGCTCCGCGAACACGCGATACAGCGACAGAACAAGGCCCGCTGTAAAAAGCAGTAACAATATGGCAATCCTGGGCCTGGAATAAGGCGAATCCAGAAATTCAAACAATCCGCTTCTCAGCGTTTCGCTGAAGAAGAAGACCAGAAGAAATGACAGGCTCATCATAAACAGCGAAAGTGGGCTGAATATCGGCAGGAAAAAACGCTTTATTCTATCCCGCAGCAATTCCATAGGATTATTATACCATCTTTAAGCCCTTTGGTAAACCCCTAAAATCTCCAACTTCTGTCCTCCGACTTCTGTCCTCTGTCCTCTGTCTTCTGTCCTCTGTCCTCTGTCTTCTGACTTCTGTCCTCTGTCCTCTGTCTTCTGACTTCTGTCCTCTGTCTTCTGTCCTCTGTCTTCTGTCCTCTTCCAAACCGTCCTCCAGCCTGCCCCATGAGATAGCGTAGCGTTATCTCATCGGGGTCAGATAGCGGAGCGTCATCTCATTAGGGTGAGATAACAAAGCGTTATCTAATGGGATGTAATCCGCGATTATTATTCCGCCGGAGCTTCCGCCTTTCCTTTTCTAAATGTCAATGCCACAGCTACAATGTTTACAATAGGTAATCCATAACCTAATAAGCCGATCAGCCACATAGCAAGGCCCTCAAGATGAACCTGGCCGATTGCCGTCACAGAAATAAGGACAGTCAGAAAAGAGGAATTTACAATAATAGCAATAATCCCGAGAACAAAAGCAAGAATTTCAAACTTTTTATGAAATGACAACGCAATAGTAATGAGCGTTATGGGAGGAAACGCAAACATAAATATGAATCCCGCCCAGTCGCGAAGGCTTTCAGCGTGAGCGTCGAGCCTTATCAGGAAAAATATAAGACCAGCTAAGAAAATAGTGTTCAGGACAATAGCAATAATGTTGAGAGCATAAGTTAGGCCCTTCATTATAAATCTCCAAAATTCCCATGAAAGCAGAGAATTTCCCACAGTTTTGCATCCACCTCGCAGCGGCCATAAAATAGCTCAGAACTTGACAATGGTCAAGGGGAAAAAGTGCATAAGAGCATAAGGGCACAAGGCGGAAGACGGAAGGCAGAAGAGAGACGATGGAGGTCAGAAAGTGGAAGGCGGAGGCGATTTATCGAAATATCATGTGGTAGAAGAGGACAATGGCCAGCAGGAGCGACACTGCCGCTACGGCAGATAAAAGCAGGATAGCCATTCGGTAACGCTGGTAAATCTCTTGTTTGAGCACATCTTCTTCGAGTACTACGACGTCGCCGTCTCCCAACTGCTTAAAGACCGAAACGTCAAACCTCTCGCGGGCCCGAATCGGCGGTTTACCATCCCGTATGGCCTCTAAATCCGTCAGCAGCTCCTCAATGTTCGTGTAGCGGTTTTTTTTGTTCTTGGCCATCATAATTTCGATGACTTCGGATATCCCTGCCGACAGTGAGGTGTTTATATGGTCGGGCGGTACGAGCTTTTCCCGCAGGTGCTTTCTCATAACATCCGCGGGGTCGTCCGCCATAAAGGGCACGCGGCCTGTCACCATATGATAGAAGGTTGCGCCGAGGCCGTAGATGTCGGCCCTGCCGTCGATATCGATTTCTCCGCGGATTTGTTCCGGCGCGATATAGTACGGCGTGCCGTAGGCTTTGCCGGCCTCACTTTCCGCAGCCTTGATGTCGGCGGTTTCACGGGCCAGACCCATATCAGCCAGCTTGACCTTGCCGGCCGTGCCTATCATTATATTCTTGGGCTTGACATCGCGGTGGATAAGGCCGCAGGCGTGGGCGTGGGCAAGTGCGTGAGCGACCTGAACGACTATTTCGACTGCCTCTTTTTCCGGAAAGACCTTGCCGGCCGAAAGGTCATCGTATAAAGTCTTGCCCTCAACGTATTCCATCACAAAATAGTTGTACCCCCCTGCCTCGCCGACGTCGAAGGCCTGAACGATATTCGTATGGTTGAGCTTTGCCGCGGCCTGGCCTTCCTTGTAAAACCGCTCTACATATTCGGGATTTTCGCTGAAGCGCTTGGGCAGCACCTTTATCGCCACCATACGATTCAGACTGAGCTGGCGGGCCTTGTACACTATAGCCATGGCGCCGCTGCCGAGCTTGCCAAGTATCTTGTAGCCGGGAATACGGTGGGCAGCGTCCTTGTGCTCTTTTAGGCTGGCCTTTAACCTCTGAGCCTGGTTGTCAGTGATATAGTCTAAGTCGACCATAATATCCCTGAGCATCACAGGATTGACCTTGCGGCGAGATTTCAGCTCATCAAGTGAGGCACGCAGCTCCTCATCAGTGCAGAGACCCTGCTCCACGGCCATCTTGCCGAATACCGTGTCATAGCTTGTTTCCTGCTGCGCCATCAATCACCTCATGGAGCCCAATCCCTCACCCATTCTCAGTATCGCTTAAAAACTAACGCAATAGAGTATATAAAAGAAAACCATTGTCAAAGAAAAACTGTCGTATCCTACTATAAAAAGGGCATCTGCCCGAATTAAAATCGACCTTTTTAGTTTCCGGGTTTAGCCCTTTGTCTAAAACTGCTGTTACATTCCGATGCCCGGTACACTTTTCTTCCAATAAATTCTAAGGCTACAGCTTGTAGCGTAAATCCGGCGGTTGGTCAGTTTTCAGCGTGTACCTGATATGCGAAATTTCATACGGCAAAAACACAGATATCACTAAGAGGTCTTAACACAATGACTGCACATCCGACCCGCTGCTTCGAGAGCAGCAAAGAACCCCGCTGCCTGCGGGCGATAAATAGATTCTTCACTTCGCTCAGAATGACATTTACCATAAACTTTCAACAGAGCATTAGACGCTCTAAGTTTGCACGCCGTATCGTCCTGCGAAACTTGTCATCCATCAGTGTAATATTACCAACAACATATCCGCTGAAATACTCAGTGCCGTCGGCAAAGAAAAAACAGCGATAGTCTTGTTACAGCTCGCCTTCTTATCATTCCTCGTCATCTTCGTCATCATCTTCGTCGTCATCATCTTCGTCATCGGCATCTTCGTCGTCATCGTCGCCGTCATCTTCATCTTCGTCATCATCTTCGTCGTCGGCATCTTCGTCGTCGTCATCATCATCGTCGTCGGCATCTCCGTCTTCGTCGTCGTCGCCGTCTTCGTCATCATCATCGTCGTCGGCATCTTCATCTTCGTCATCGGCGTCGTCCCGGCCCTTGCAGGCTTCCTTTCGCTCTTTGCGTTCCTTCTCGCATTCGCCGTTGTTGTCGTCATCATCATCCTCGTCATCTTCGTCGTCGTCCCGGTCTTTCTTTCGTCGCCTCTGGTCTCTCTCCCGCTCCTCGGCATCGTCGCGTTCGGCGCGTTCTCTTGGCCGGCGGCGTTCTACTCGTTCCTTGCGGTCTCTCTCGCGTTCCTCAACTCTCTCGCGTCCTTCGCGTTGGCCCAAAATCCTTCTTCTTTCTTCGAGCTCTCTTCGTTCGCTAACTTGCCTTCCGCGTTCTTCTCTGAGCGACGGCCTCTGGTTCAACATTATCTTCAATTTCTCGTTCTCGGCGCGGAGTTCATCGAGATGCCTTTCCATCTGCTCCACACGTTCCTTGCGTTCCGCGAGCTCTCTTCGTTCGCGACCTTCCCGCTCACGCTCTCTTCCGACCTCCTGCCTTTCGCGCAACAGCCCCCCCAATTGCTCGTTCCGGACGTGGAGGCCGTGCAGGGCCTTCTCTATTTCCTCGACGCGTTTCATAAGCCTTTCAAGCTCATGTGCCATCCGCTCCAGATGTTCAGCGACGGCTTCTTTGAGGTGCTTTTCCACTTGCTGTAGATGGTCCCCTAACGCTTCCTTGAGTTGTGCCCTAATAGTGTCAAGCTGCATTTCCATCTGCTGTGGTTGATGCGGCGGCAGTAGAAGCGGAGGCATATCCGGGTGACCTTCGGGCCGGGGCATTTTCATCCTGGGCTTCTCGAACTCACCTTTGATAACCCGCTCAAGCTTTTCAGCATGCGCCCAGAGATTTTTGGCCTTTTCCATCTGGCCTTTTTTCTTGGCCTCCTGGGCCAGCTCTTTTAGGTGAACAATTTGTTCCTTGAGCTGGGGCCCCTTTATTTGTTTATCCTGGCTTGCATGGGCCTTAATCTGTTTGGCAATCTTTTTTGCCTTTTCGATGAGCTGGTCTGCCTTGTCGTGTTGCCCTTCTCTTTCGGCGTGCTCAGCGGCCTCTTTGAGCTCCGCGATTTGGGCGCGCATCTTTTCCATTCGCGCAGCCATCTCGGGATGCTCACCTTTACGTTCCAACACTACTCTAACTTCTTTTCGCTCTGTCCTGCGTTCCTCACGCTCTGGACCACGAAGCTCACGCTCTATATTCTTGAGCTTCTCATTGACCTTGCGCAACTCGGCGTTAAGTTCACGTGCCTCATCGTCCTGGTCGTCTCGCAGGCGTTCAATCTGGCGTTTGATGTCACGCGTCAGTTTTTGGAGTTCACGGCGATGCCGGCTAAGCTCAAGACGATGGGCCTCAGCTTCAGGCGGCCGGCGTTTTTCAGTACGCCGCACGGCCTCTATCCGTTTGAGGTACTTCTGTCCCTCTTCGACCACGCAGCCAATTTCTACTTTGTCGCCTTTTTTCAGTTCGCGTGCCGCGTGCATAAAGTCCTCATTGCGAGGTACGAGCACAGTTACGTAGTCGTCGCTCTCGAAAGGCTTGACAACGACAGCGAGATATGCGCGTTCGCCGACCTGACGTTCGACCCGCTTTACAAAGACTCCACGTACAACCGGAGCTTTGGCTGCCAGCAGCATCGGGCTGAATAAGACTGCTGCAAGCAGGGCCAGCACTAAGATTTTGGATTGGTTTTTCATAACATTTTACCTCCATTAAGATTTTTGAACAATCAGGCGCCCACGCCGCTCGCGGGCAATCACCATTATTTACCAAATCCAGCCGGCAAAGTCAATAAAATTATCGGGCGTTTATAGGCTTTCAGGGGTTTTCAGTCATTATTCAGGACAGTCCTTGGGACTCCTTACGGAGGATAACAGGGTTTTTGGCCACGGAGGGCAAAATATAATTGTGTTTTCGCACTCTTGATTCTAATATTGTCGTAAATCTGCCTATGAAAAAGGACATCTGGAGAACAGCAATATGGCGGAATTTCTTATTTTGACGGGAAGGGTGTTTTGGTTATTATGATTTTTATTTGACGTATTTTTTTTTAATTGGATAATACTCTCAAAAATACATTTTTTTTGAGATTAGGGAATATCAATATGAAAACCCAAGAGCAACCGAAAAGCAAACAGTATCTATTCAACGACTTTTCCTTCTCTCCCACTAACAGACATTTATTTATCAACAGAGCGAAGCTATTAGGCCTGATTGAGCAGATGAAACAACAAACAATCCTTTTGTCTCTAAGGAATTCAGTAGTTCATTTAGAAATTAATCTTAGAAACGTCAAAACTGATAAAATCGGTATCCTCAATATCGACTCAAATGGAGATACTATAGAGATTGGGCAGAGGTATTTATTTGATCAACTAAACCAGATTGCAGAATCCCAAACACTCGAGCGGGCTAAATATTATGTTGACCGTCTTGAAAAAGCCCTTACACAAGTTAGAACAAACAAAATTAATGACATAAACCTGAACCGTTGGAAAGAGTATGATGACATTCGAACGGATAGTTTATGGATAATGGATAAACGGGACAGCACCGGCGTTCACACTGCGGGATATTGGGGAAATTTCATTCCACAGATTCCCAATCAAATGCTGAAACGTTACACCAAAAAAGGTGACTGGGTGCTTGATACCTTTGCAGGCTGTGGAACTACTCTTATAGAAAGTCAACGACTCGGAAGAAATGGTATTGGAATAGAACTACAAGAAAAAGTTGCACAAAAAGCCAGAGAGCTAATTTCTTATGAACCTAACAAATATAGCGTTGTTACTGAAATCGTAACTGGTGATAGTATTGAAGTTGATTTCAAAGAAATTCTTGCGAAACATAAACAAAAAACTGTACAGTTTCTGATAATGCACCCCCCCTATTTCGACATTATTAAATTCAGCAACGACCCTCGCGATTTATCAAATGCAAAATCTATCAATGATTTTCTCGTAATGATAAACGAAGTTGTTTGTAAAGCCTCAAAAATTCTCGATAAGGGACGCTATTTGGCACTTGTGATTGGCGACAAATATAGCAAAGGCGAGTGGATACCGCTTGGCTTTCTAACAATGCAGGAAATTCTCAAGAACGGCTTCACTCTTAAAAGCATAATCGTCAAGAACTTTGAGGAAACCTTCGGGAAACACAACCGAAAGGAATTATGCAAAAATGCAGCATAATAAGGACTTAAGATATTCTGAAGCGATTGAACAAGTAATGTTACGCAATGGATATTTTGCGGCACTGAAACTTATTTACAAAGAAATATGGAAGTATAAAGACAAATCAAAAGTAATTGGCAAGACCCCACATATGACAGTTCAAGAACGTGTTCAGAGAGATAAAAGATTTACAAGAATTGGACTGGGAGTTTATGCTTTAACAGAGTATCTTGACAAATTGCCAAAAATTACTCCACCAGAAACTGAATCAGGAAAGAAAGAACATTTACATGCTAAAATTCAAGGGATGTTAATTGAAATAGGTAACAATAGAAATGAAGTTGAAAATACTTATACAAATGATAAAAAATTTATTTTTGATAATAAGACACTTGGAAGCTTGACAACTCTTTCTAAAGTTCACCCTTTTACTTACGAACATGTCATAAATGAAACTGTTAGATTCTTTGATGTCATTTGGTTTAACCAAAGAGGTTACCCATTTAAAATATTTGAAGTAGAACATTCTACAGATTTCAGAAACTCATTCATTAAGTTTATGGAATTACAAGATTTTAGAACGATATTTTGTTGTGTATCTTTTGAAGAAAGAAGAGATAAATTTCAAAGGGAAATAAGAAAGACCGCTTTTGAACCACTAAAGGACAGATGTGAATTTGTCCTTTATGAACAAGTAGAAAATGATTACAAACTTGCTTTAACCGAAACGTATTTGTGATGATTATTGACGGTTACAAAATAACTGCTTTTACAAAACTCAGAGAAGAACTCTGTTTAAGAGTACTTGACATTGTCCAAAGAGAATTTGGCGAAATTGGAAGTTTTCTTATTGAAGACTACGAAGTTTCTTTTCGTGTTTACAGGTGGTATTTTGAAAATGCACCCAAAATAATTACAGAAGACGGGCTAAAATTAAAATTAATTGATAAATTTGATTACTACTTTTCAGTTGCTTACGAAATAATTCTACAAAAAAATGCAAAGTGAGATAAAAACACATTCAATCACCAAACCAAATGCTTTGGAGTTTGATATATAGAAAATTAAAGGGTAATCGCGGCAATACTATGATAAGTATCTATGAATCAGAAAGGTTATGTCAGCTTATTAGGAACAAAAATAACGGGGCTACTCTGGATGTCCAGAATAATCTTTTATGCTTTAATGGCGATAGTCAAGAAATAGAAATTTCTGAAGATACAAAAAGAAATTATGAGGGCAGACAAGAAAACATTAATATCCTACCGAGATTGTTACGCAAATTTGAAGAAAACAAAGCCTTTGAAGTTCATTTGCAAGCATATATAACTAAAAATATCGGTACATCTTCTAATGAAAATATGAATAATCTTATTTTAAATGGTGCAACTTTAGAATGGTTGGGAAATGAAGTATCCTGCAGTGTCGGAATGCAGAAAATAGATGTTTTACTGTCCGCTACACAAAATGAGCAAAAAACCTTGATACCCATCGAACTTAAATGTGTGCCTGCTGATGAAAGTAATCTGAAACAGTTCCAAAGGTATATCGAGTGGTTGAGGCAATATTATATACCAAATCGCCCTTGTGATATACAGCCTATATTGTTAACGAGAAAATCTAATAATCTCACCGATAGTCTCATAAACTTAATCAAGGACTTTAATGAAGATAATAAACACGATTGTAAAAATCTTAAATTTATAGTATTCGATGTGAGAAGCGATGACCTTCATTTCGAGGAACTGAAATTTGGGAGGTAATTAAAGGTGTCCGCCTGCCCCGCACTTACAGGGTTAGTGCGGGGGTACTTTTTTATCTTCAGGCAGTGGCAAACTTCGCGGGGATGACCAAAAAAAGTTCGTTTTTGGTCATTTTTTTGTCCCTTTTGTGCATTTTGAGCCTTTTTGTGACCAATAAAACACACTTTTCGCCCATTTTGTTGGTTTAATCCTTTATGCTCTTATGCCCTTGTGCTCTTGTGCTCTTGTGCTCTTATGCACTTATACCTTCGTGCCGAAGCCTGTCCGGCGAAGCTGGCATCGCCCAGCGAAGACGGATGCCTTCTGTCATCTAATGTCGCGTTAAAATAGGTAAAATGCGCGACCAAAAGCAGCCATAGTTAAAACTAAAAAGCGGAAAAAATAAAAAATTTTTAACTCCTTTGTTACCAATAACTTAATCCTGTAAATCCTGTCAAAATAACACAAATTTTCGCATCAAACGCGCACATCCGTGCATTTATAGAGGCGCTTCTTTTTTGTGTAGCCCTCATTTCGGGACCGTCCTCCCGAAGCTCTTGTTTTGAACATTTGAAATTAGGATTTTGATATTGTTTAGGATTTAGATATTAGGATTTAGGATTTAAGAACTACCCGATAACTCCTTACCCAATATGATGATACAGTCAAAAACAAATAATCATTTATCAATTATCAATAATCATTGTGCCCTTGGCACCACCTCTACAACTGTAGTGAGCGCACTACAAATCGCTCATTTTATGCAAAACAAACCCAATTTCCAAAAAGCCCAAATGAACGTAAATATCGTATTATCAAGGGATTACGAAGATAAGACACTTGGTGAACGTGGGAAAAACAAACCCAATTCAAAGCCAATACAAACCCAATCAAACCCAATTAAAGCCAATAAAATGCCAAAACAAACCCAATACAAACCCAAAACAAACCCAATCAAACCCAATTTCACATTGCAAATTTCAGCCAAGTTAGAAAGTAAACAAGGCTTATGCGCCTTACTTCTAACGGGGCAAGGCCGAGGAGTAAGATGGCGGCGGGTTCGGAGTTCAGCTACAACTGTGCTCCATTGCGTTTCTCAAAGCGGCCTGGAACAAACGAGCACGTTACAGCATTGGGTCCCAGGGCGGAAGGAGAATAGCCGGCTCATCTTTAATTTTCAGAATCTCTTTGGGCACGTACTTTTTGTGCACGATGATGTTATAAACGTGCAGGTCAAACCAGTCGTCATACATTGTCCAGTAGCCTTTGCTGCCTTTATCGGAGCCCCAACTGTTCTCGACCCACCACTTGACCGGCTTTGCGTCCTCAAGGTCAACGCCGATAAGCGCCATTCCATGATTGCGCACACTGCCACGATACAAGGCCCGTTCAGCCTTTGTCAGGCTGATTTCAATATTATAGATGGATTGATAATCATACAGGCCGTCAGCCATAATTCCATGTTCGCTGCTCTGGTCGTAACTGACGTCCGCGGCAAACAGCATCGGCGTCCCATCGGTGATGGAACGGATCGCGATATTCTTAAGTGTTTCGATGTCCACATTCACATAACTGATATCATGCCCATCGTAAAGATTTCGAGACATGCGTATCCGGTAATGTTTGTCGTAGTCCCTTGTCGTGTCGTTGAAAATATTTACATAGTCATTAAGATTTACGCCGACGAACTCGGCGAAAAAGCGTTTCGGCGTTGTAGTGATTTCGAGGGTTTCGTCACTATCAATAGTATCTTCCTTGTTGTCTTCGTCCCCATTGTTTTTCTTGTCCTCGTCTTTGTCTTCGGAGGAATCTTTCGTCTGGTATCTGAAGCTAAATTGTTTGGGCGGCTCGCTCAGGTTCATCACAAGAATGCGATATACTTCGGCAAGCATCTTTTCCTTTGCCCTGTTCAGCTCCAGAATGCTTTTGCCGGCCCGGTGCATTTTATGGAGTTTGACCGCATCAGAACGAAGTTTCTGGTAGAGCACATTATTCATCGTTCTCGTATTGTCCGAGCTGTTCGTTTCCGGCATGACCTCTTTTGGAACAAGGCCATATTTATTTATAAGGTCGGCAAAATTCTCCCAGTACCCGCCGTCACCGGGTTCTCCACGGAGTATAATTACCATCTTCCTGTCCATCAGGTCCATGCCCCGAAAATCTATCATATACTGAAGGAAGGTGTTTGCCTTTTCCATCTTGTCCCAGAAGGCCAAATAAATCTGTGAAAATTCAAATTCTTTGAGCTGATGTTTTGCGATGACTGCCGGCCTCAGGGAATTGAGTCCGGCAAACAACCAGCATCGGCCGCTGGATTTCTGGTTCGTAATGCCTTTGACTTTGACCTTGTTACTGAAGAATTCATTGTGTTGCCGAAGGATGTCCCTGTTCAGGGCCAGGTTTTTGACGTTGTTGTTTGTTATAGAGTTGTACATCGCCCGGATGTGAGGGGCCATTTCAAAATCCGACTGGATTTGCTCGATAAGCTTCGGTGAAAGGGCGCCATCTCCGCCATAAACCGAAACCGCAGCAAAAGAGAGCGCGAATATGGACAACCATAAAAACTTAATATTCAACGTGGATTTCATTTCTTTTTCCCTTCATTGTAATGTGCTTTGGATATTTTCGGGATTTTACCTTTATCCCTGCTCAGTTACGCCGTTTATTTTCATTCAATATACTAAACCCGGCTTAACAAATCCAGCCAAAAAAGTACGGTCAAAATAATGTTTTCTCGATATCACCAAATACGAAATATGACAATTTCTCTTTGGCGCAGCGGATTGATTTTGTTAGATTGGTCCTGTTAATAAGGAAACTAAAATTTTTTTGCAGGAGGTCAAGTAATGGCTAAAGCAAATATCCGGTTTTACACGGCTTTGTTCCTATCGCTGGTGGTGTTAGCGGGATGCGGGCCGACGGCGTTTCGAATAGAATCCGTGCCTACCCGTCAACAGCTTGAAGAGACCCAAATACAGCGAGATAAAGGTTTGTTTGTCCCTGATAAGATAGCTGTCATTGATGTTGACGGTTTGCTTATTAACAGACGCAAGCGCGGATTTATGCGAGAGGGAGATAATCCGGTGAGTCTGTTCGTCGAAAAACTGGACAAGGCCGCGGAGGACCGACGTGTCAAGGCGGTAGTGCTTCGTTTAAATTCACCGGGCGGGACGGTTGCGGCAAGCGATATTATGTATCATAGTCTGCGAGAGTTTAAGCGAGAGACAGGAAAGCCCGTCGTGGCTTGCATCCTTGGATTAGGGTGCAGCGGGGCGTATTACTTAGCGTGCGGCAGTGACGGAATTGTGGCCCAGCCGGGCAGTGTCACCGGCAGTATCGGGACCATTATGCAGACGTTCAGCGTGGCAGGGACGATGGAAAAAATCGGAGTTAAAGCAGTGGCCATCAAGAGTGGGGAATTAAAGGATTTAGGGTCACCGCTTCACGATTTGCGAGCTGAAGAACGCAAAGTACTTGAAGGAATTATCAGTCAGTTTTTCGAGCAATTCCTGACGGTTGTACAGAAAGGTCGCAAAAAAATTCCAGAGCGTAAACTACGAGGGCTGGCAGATGGACGAGTGTTCACGGCCCAAGAAGCTTTGCAAGAAAAACTGATAGACAAAATTGGTTATCCGGAAGATGGAATCGAATGGGCCAAAGAGCTTACCGGGGTCCAGAAAGCACGTGTGGTTATCTATCACCGCCCGTTAGGTCATAAAGCGAATGTGTACAGCTCGGCAATGAGTGACGACGGCGTTGTTGGGGCTTTGATAAATGTGGAACTACCAGACTGGCTGAGTTCCAATGGGGCGCAGTTTTTATATCTGTGGCAGCCATTTGTGGAATGAGAACTGGGCTTTCTGAAAATATGCTATCTGACAGCTTTCAGGACGAGGTCGGCAAAAATCCCTCTGAGAGCTACTCTGGGAGATTCTGTGGGCAGGTTTAACAGCGTTTCCCCAACAGCACCGCACCGATGCCCCGTTAGAAGTCTACTCAGGGAATTTGCGCTTCACTTCTACCGGGGCAAGCCGAGTAGTAAGGGCGTGGTGCTGCTCTTCACAACAGTGCGGTGCTGAAGTATCTCTCTGCCCTGTCGGGCAGGACGGTGGCGATATTGCCTTTTATTCGTGAGCTAAGCTGCCGTGCCGCCCAGACATTTGCCCCGGAAGATATGCCGACCAGCATCCCATAGTCTCTGCCCAACTGCCTTGTGGTCTCAATCGCGTCTTCATCAGTAACCTCAACTACATCGTCAACCAAAGACACATCGAGAATGGTAGGAACAAAACCATCGCCGATGCCCTGTATCTGATGCAGTCCAGGCTCATGTCCAAGCAGTGCGGAAACATCCTTCGGCTCAACAGCCATAATTTTAACGTCCGGCTTGTGCTCTTTGAGAAATTTGCCTACCCCCTGTAGTGTTCCGCCGCTGCCGACGCCGGCAACGAAACAGTCGATATCGCCGGTCATCTGCCGCCACATTTCCGGCGCCGTCTGCTCATAATGGATACGCGGATTATCAGGATTCTCGAATTGCTGTGGAACAAAAATTCGGCTGTCCTGTGCTGCCATTTCCTTCACTCTCTCTACAGCCCCTTTAATGCCGTCATCGCTTGGCGTCATCACAAGTTCGGCCCCTAATGCCCGTATCAGCTTTTTACGTTCTACACTCATATTTTCCGGCATAACAATCCGGACCTGGTATCCTTTTAGTCTGCCGACCAGTGCGACACCGATGCCGGTATTGCCTGAAGTTGGTTCTACGATTATCGAGTCGGGCTTTAGCCTGCCGTCCCGTTCGGCGCCTTCCAGCATTGACAGCGCGACGCGGTCCTTTATACTTCCGCCGGGGTTTAAAAATTCAGCTTTGACGAAAATATTCTCGCCTTTCAAGCGAATCAACGGCGTATTCCCAATCAAATCCAGAATATTATCTGTTAGCATATTGTTTCCTTTTTAGTTTTTTAAGAGCCTGATACAAACAAAATAACAATTTCCAAAACAAGAATCGATTTGCTTTTCATCTTCTCCTTTCAAAAAAGGTGCTTTTTAAAGCCCTTATAAAAGGGCACCGCTATATCGTGCCGTTTTAAGGCCCACAAGCTGTTGGCAGGAGTAGCGAGCGGCGCCCTTTATCAAGACTAAAGAAATATGGACTTATTGCTTTATAGATCACAATCCGTTTTCCTTGCATAACTTTTCTCCAGCGGTGAAAGCAGAATAATTATATTGCTCTATACGGAAAAAGTCAAGGGAAAATGGTAAAAAAATTGAGACTGTATTAACTTTAGAGAGCAAATAATACTTAATGTCTTTGAATATAATGAGTTACGCAAGGGTCAAGTTGACGAATCGCAGCTTCCGACCTATGGTTGTGGCAAATTCAAACGTCTAATTTGGATTTTGCCACGATTTAGCTGCAAACGATAATTGGCCACCAAGCAGCATAATGTGTAATCTTGCTACAGTCTTAAAAAATTTGCCTATTTACAAACTATCAGATAGACTTATATGTTACGCAAAAAGTGTAAGTCAAATAGGTCGGCTATTATAGACCTTTTGTTGAAAGAACAGCTATAAATGGTAAAGAACAAGAAAAAAACGTCGGTTCTGTGGTCTGAAGAGGAAGTCAAGCTGCTCAGGAGACTTTTCCCAAGTGGAAGAGCAATGGAAATAGCTGAGCAAACTGGACGGTCTTTGGCAGCAGTGAAACAAAAAGCATGCGTCAAAGGGATTAAAACAGAGAAAGACCGTCCATGGTCAGACAATGAAGTCGAACTGCTCAAAAAGCTTTATAAGAAATTAAAAGCACGGGAAATCGCAGAACAACTCGGAAGGACGATAGGTGCATTGAGAGAAAAAGCCCGGAGATTAGGGCTACAAAAAAAGTCATTTATTCTCTGGTCAAGTAAAGAGCTCGATATTCTCAAAAGACTATATTTCACTGAGAATTCGCAGCTCATAGCGGAGAAAATTGGACGGTCTATTGGTGCAGTTCGCTGTAAAGCGAATAAGATTGGCCTTAAAAAACAAAATGCACGGGTTCGCTGGTCAAAGCAGGAGGACACCCTGCTCAGAAAACTGTTCCCGGATAACACTGTGCGGGAGATAGCAGGCCAAATCGGGCGGTCTGTCTCGGGGGTAACAGGCAGAGCATACGCATTAAGGCTTAAAAAAGAAGGCCTTTACCCTGTCTGGTCGAAGAAAGAGCTGAACCTGCTGAAGAAACTATATCCGAGTAGAACGGCACAGGAAATAGCCGACCAAATCGGACGAGCTGTCTATGCCACAAGAGTGAGACTAGCCAAATTGGGCCTTAAGAAAAGAAAATCAAAGACCAAGAGCTAAAGGTCCTGACGGCCGCGCTGCACAGGGGTACAAGAAAAAAAAGAGGAGCGGATTGATTAGGTTATCGGGTAATCAGGAAGTCAGGTTGCAGGATACCAGGAATCAGGGGACGGCAGAAGACAGATAACGGAGGACAGAGAACAAACGACGTAAGAGGAAATGGACGGCTTTACAGGTGTTCTGAACGGTTGTTTCGGTTTCCTTAAGTAACTGGCGGGAGCCTACGATAAGCAGAACCTGTGAGAATGGACTTGAGACTGTTGCAATGCGGATAAGATTCTGGTATTTTTATGGTGTTGTCAGGGATGAGCGCGCAGCCAAGAATTTAATCCGGGAAAAGTCGGTTAAGAATATTTTACAGTGGTCCGTAACATGATAAATGCGTTGTGGTTACTGGAATTTGCTCCGAGCCATCCCCAAGGACATTCGGCTGCGCTCAGTCGAAGCCCTGCGTTTGAGGCTGCCGCTGGCTTGGGGACACCTTACGGTGCCATCAATTGGATGTTACAGAATACCATGCTGTTAAGTGTTAAGTCTTAAATGAATTTTGGTAAGCCTTTGGAGGACAAGTCCTATGAAAAAGTCAAGCGATCTATCTCGACGTGAATTCGTACGAACGGCATTGAGCACAGGTGTGGCCTTAAGCGCCCCCACCATCCTTGGAACAACAGCCAAGGGACAAGGCAAGAGCTTCAAAGTTGGACTCATCGGCTGTGGCGGCCGGGGTCGCGGCGCAGCAGCCGGCGCCCTCGAAGCCGGCAAGATTCTTGGCTTCGACGTTCGTGTCGTAGCTACAGCCGACTATTTCAAGGAGCGAGCACTTCGGGCAGGGAAACAATTTAACGTTCCGGATAACCGCTGCTTCGGCGGTTCCACCTGCTATCAGAAATTATTGGAGACGGACGTGGAGATTGTTCTGATGGCAACGGCACCGCTGTTTCGGCCGCTGCACGTCGAGGCGGCCGTCAAGGCCGGCAAGCACGTCTTTGTCGAAAAACCCGTTGCCGTGGACCCGCCCGGCTGCCGACGTGTTATCGCCGCCGGGAAAGCGGCAGAAAGAAAGGGCTTGGTAATCACGGCCGGTACGGAGATGCGCCACGACTGGAACTATATCAAGACGCACCAGGCAGTCGCTGTCGAGAAGGCACTCGGCAGACTCTACGCGGGGCGCGTCTCGTTCTGTATGGGGCACATGTTCTGGAAAAAACCGATTAATCCGAAGACGGCTGAAGACCTTGTGCGGTCGTGGCAGAACTGGATAACGCTGTCGGGCGACCATCTGGTGGAACAGCATGTGCATAATATCGACGTGGCGAACTGGTTTTGTGGCGGGCCTCCGGTCAGCGCGGTGGGGTTTGGCGGTCGTGCACGTCGCAACGCCGGGGACATGTATGACTTCTTCAGCGTGGACTACGACTACGGTGACGGCGTGCATATCCACTCGATGTGCCGCCAGGTCACCGGCTGCTGGAACTGGGTGGGACACGACTTCGTCTACGAAAAGGGGCGGACGAGCGGCAATGACCACCCCAGGCCAAAGAAATCACCTATCCCCGCTGATTTGGCGAAGGGGCCGAGCAGTCATATTCAGGAGCAAATCGACACGCTCTATTACGTCAACAAGGGTCGGGGTGTTAACCAGGCACGTGCTGTAGCCGAGTCTACCGCGACGGCTATCATGGGTCGCATCTCCGCTTACACGGGCCAACAGGTCACCTGGAAAGAAATCATGGGCGATGCAAGAGCGAAGCCCGAGCTTTATAACCTGACGCTACGGCCGACAGCCGAGGACTTCGATAAAGGGACAGTCGAGATACCTAAGGAAAATGTTGTACCCATCCCGGGCCGGTCATGATGAACCGTGTTTTCCCGCCATCACGGCAGTCAAAGTCAGCTGTGTTGGTTTGGTTTATTCGGCGGCTCCGTTAGCGGTATCCTGAGAAGGCCGGTGATTGTCAATTCGACTGCGCCGGCCTTTGGATTGCCGGGATTTCACCCGAATCAATATGAGAAATAATAAGGAGTTTAACGCAGATATGAACCGCATCATCTTTTGCCTGTTTGTACTTGCACTTGTCCTTGTTCCTTTCGGTAAAGTCCAGGCTGCCGGGGATTTGGATATCAAGCTGGATGAGCCGGTGTCACCGGAAGTGCTGAGCGAATTTAAGAAGCAAATGCAACAGGGGTACAACCTCCAGTATTTTGTCTTCGACCCTAAGCACACCCGCTATCTCCAAAAGCACGGCACATCCGGCGATGAGCTGATGGAGAAGATTGCAGAGGGAGGCTTTCCGGCGGACGAGAAGTGCCTGCACGTCGATTATATCTACGGGTGGTTCTGGCAGAATTGTAAACGTTACTATGTGATGTACCGGCTCAGCGGGGACACGTATTACATCGAGCAGTTGACCAAATACGTGGAGGCCATGGACTGGATTCTCGCCAAGCGAGCGCATATCCTGTATCCCAGGGAGCGACGGGCCAAGCTGGGCAAGGTCACAGTGGATATGATTCCCTGGGAACCGGCTGCGGCGTCGAACTTTACTGCGCACGTTTACGCCGGGCGTCTGGTGCTTGAGCGTGCCAGGCAGCCGGGTGCAGTCGTCAGCCGGGACCAGATTCAGCAGGCCAGGAAAAACCTTGCGACCACCATCCGTTATATGGAGTCACTTATTCAACGTAATAAGGGTCTTGATTCGGAGATGAAAGTGCCTGCGGAGGCGGCCCGGATTATTCGGGAAATTCCCTGGAACCAGAACATGATGTACTTTGCGATGTTGGCTGGTACGGCGGCAGCGCTGGAGGATTTACAAAAGGTAGAACGGACAAGTCGGTACCAGGAAACCATCGAACTCTATACCGGTATCGTTATCGCCGGCATACGCTACTTCAACAAGGTCAGTGACGTCACTGAGCTCGAAGGCAGGCCTTATGTGTTTCACTCGCATACGCCCAAGGACCCGCTCATGCCAAGCAAAGATTATCCCGACGGGCGAATCGACGGGCATCCGATTTTCCGTTATCCGGAAGACGTGCCTCACAGTCAGAGCACGGCGTGGAACCTCCTGTTCATCTGGGAGTTGGGCGAACGGTTTGGTGTCACTGACGACCTGCTGACGGGAGTGGTCAACACTCATGTGGATTACGTGCTGAAGCAGCCCAGGCGGTTCGAAGACCGGACTGTACCTCGGAACCATATCATCTCGCCGTGGACGGAACGAGGACGACGTAAATCACATACTTGGGGGCCGATACGGCGTATCGGGCTGCCCTACATCTGTTATGCCACGTTCAACAGCGAAGTTATTGCCGAGATGCAACGCTGGGCAAAAGGTGATGCAATCTCCGGCTTCAACCGTCTGTTTGTACTCTACGGCAAACACATCCATAGGGTAAGAAGCAAGCGATAATATCTTACCGGCGGTATCGCAGGATGCGCAAGAATATGGGAAAGCACGAAAGCGGATGTCATTATTTTGCTTTTCCGCCCCAGAGCTTTGTCAGCAAATCAGGCGCGTTCGGGTCATACTGGTGTAACAGGACGGTTACGTAGAATGCAATTGTATTCGTATCAACACATCTAAAGGACAATGTCAGACGGTATATACTGCCTCCTCGACAGTAGTATTCTAAACAAAGAGGGCCGAACATTCAAGTCCTTTTTCTAACCATGACTTGGGACAACTGTATTCTGAGGCAGCCCACTTTTAGGGTTGACTTGGTGTCAAAACCGGCTAAACTGGTGAGCTTTTGAAGGTCAATATGGAATGAAGTAATGGCTAACAAGGAGGCGTTAAGTGGCGTATAAGTGTGTTGTTCTGATTAAGCAAGTACCTGATACCAAAAGGATTACAGGTGAGGCGATGAACGAGGACGGAACTGTGAACCGTTCGGCGCTGCCGGCGATTTTTAATCCGGAAGACCTGAACGCCCTTGAACTGGCCCTGCAGATTAAGGAAAAATTCGGCGGCCATATTACAGTTATCACGATGGGACTGCCGGCGGCGAGCGTTGTTCTTCGCGATTCGCTTTTTAGAGGGGCTGACGATGCAATCCTGATAACCGACCGACGGTGTGCGGCAAGTGATACGTTGGCGACCAGCTACATCCTGAGCTGCGCGTTGAAAAAGATTGATTACGACATCGTTCTTTGCGGCAGGCAGGCGATTGACGGGGACACGGCGCAGGTCGGGCCGCAATTGGCAGAGAAATTAGGCGTTCCTCAGATAACCTACGTTGAAGAGCTTATAGAACTTGACGGCAAAAGTATAACGGCGAGGCGAAATATCGGGGCCGGCTGGCAGCAGGTCAAGACTGCCCTGCCGGTACTGCTGACGGTTACGGGTGACGCGAATGAGCCGAGGGTGGCCGCTGCGAAAAAAACGATGAAATACAAAAACGCGCGTACGCCAGTTGAAGTCGAAAAAGAGGTCAGAAGTCAGAAGACAGAAGACAGTGAAGCGAAAATTAACAAACTGGTTGAGGAAAAATGCGGTGAATTGAGTGACAAGGGTTTATTGATTAAACAGTGGGATTTGGATTTTATCGGCGCGGATTTGAACTGGTGCGGGCGAAGCGGCTCGCCGACGAAGGTCCATCGTATTCAAAGTGTTGTCCTTGCCGCAAAGGAAAGTAAAGACGTTCCAGCCAACGAGAATGGAATCTCAGGTCTGATACACGAGCTGATTGAGGATAAGATAATAGCGTGAACTACAGTGCCTGAAGTAAGCTAAAGTGTACTGGATGCTCAATGCTCGTGTGGGATACTTGATGCTTGACACAAGATATGAATATCGAATATCGAACAAGGAATATTGAATGTCGAAGTGAGATTGCTTCGGTTGCTTCGCTCCCTCGCAATGACGAATTAAAAAATAGATTCCTCAGCTGCGCTTGGAATGACGGTGGAGTAAGGTTGGGCTCGGAACGACAAGGGGATGTAATACGAGAGACGATTTATGATTAATGTAAACAGGCAAGGTGAGGTTTGGGTTTTTGGTGAGCAGCATGGCGGGCAATTGGAGGATACGCCGATTGAATTGATGAGCAAGGCCCGGCGGTTAGCTGATACATTAGGCGTCAAATTGGCTTCCATCCTTTTAGGGGACAGCGTCAAAGAACTGGCGACAAAGCTGATACACTACGGGGCCGACAAGGTATATCTTGTTGAGCATCCACTGCTGGGAACCTACCAGGCAAACAGCTATGCGAAAGTAATCTACGATTTGATTCACAAGTATGAGCCGCAGATTGTTCTTTACGGGGCGACTATCACCGGGCGGGGCCTGGCTCCCCGCATTGCAAGCGCGGCAAAGGCAGGGCTTACGGCTGACTGCACGGATTTGCAAATCGGCGACCACACAACAGCAGGCGACAAACAACTTCATAAAAACCTTATGTTTCAGATAAGGCCTGCCTTCGGCGGTAATATAATCGCTACCATTATCAATTACGACCGGTGGCCGCAAATGGCGACGGTGCGCGAAGGTGTGATGCCGATGCCGGAACCGGACGCTGCACGGACAGGCGAAATTATCGAAGAGAAGGCAGAGGTTTCGCAACAGGATTTGCCGTTAGAGATTTTAGCTGAGCACAAACGAGCGAAGAAGGTCAACCTCAAAGCCGCAAGGATAGTCGTCGCCGGTGGAGCGGGTGTCGGCAGTAAAGATAATTTCAAGCTCATCTGGGACCTGGCAAATTGTCTGGGCGGGGCGCCGGCAGCCAGCAGAGCGGCAGTCGACCTTGGCTTTATTGACCACGACCATCAGGTCGGACAGACGGGGACAACCATCCGGCCGAGCCTGTATATAGCTGTTGGAATAAGCGGCGCGATTCAGCATCAGGCAGGGATGTCGCAGAGCCAAAAAATCGTGGCCATCAATAATGACCCGGATGCGCCGATATTCCAGCTTGCACATTATAAGATAGTCGGAGATCTAAACGAAGTTGTGCCGAAGATAATTAAGGCTATCAAAGAAAAAACGCTTTAGCCACAAAGAAATTAAAAGAATGGATTCCTGCCCCTGCTTTCGCAGGGGTGACAACCTTGTGCAGGAACGACAGATTAGAATTTTGGTGTTTTTGTGGCAAAAGGGAATAGCTTATGGCGAATTTTTACAAAGATAACGACGATATACAGTTTTTGTTCAGGCATATAGACCTGGGCGAGTTGGCGGAAGTTTGCGAGGAGAAGTTTAAGTTCTCAAATGAATTCGACTATGCACCGGCTGACACTGATGAGGCGATGCAAAATTATGATATGGTGCTGGATTCGCTGGGGCAGTTGAGCGGCGAGTTTATCGCTGAACGGGCTGAAGACGTTGACCGCGAGGGTAATACGCTTAACGAGGACGGAACAGTCAGCTATGCAAAGGGGACGGCGGAGAATCTTGAGAAACTTGCCCAGGCTGAAGTTATGGGCTTTACGCTGCCACATCGGTTCGGCGGTTTGAATTTTCCAAACGTTATTTACTCGATGGCGATAGAGATTGTCTCGCGGGCCGATGCTGCGCTTATGAATATATTCGGCTTACAGGGAATCGCTGAGACAATCAACGCGTTTGCATCTGAAGAAATCAAGCAAAAGTACCTACACGATTTTTCGGCGGGCAAGGTAACCGGTGCGATGGTGTTGACCGAGCCTGACGCGGGCAGCGATTTGCAGGCGGTCAAGCTCCGGGCGTTTGAAAATAAAGATGGCAAATGGTTTTTGCACGGAGTAAAACGATTTATAACAAATGGGTGCGGCGAGGTGCTGCTGGTATTGGCCCGCAGTGAGCCGGAGATAAGCGACGGCCGGGGACTTAGTCTGTTTGTCTGCGACAGAGGACCAACGGTGCATATTCGCCGGCTGGAAGATAAACTCGGTATCCACGGCTCACCAACGTGCGAGATATTTTTTGACAATACGCCGTGCGAGATAATCGGAGACCGCCAGCGCGGGCTTATAACGTACGTTATGAGCCTGATGAACGGAGCCCGCGTCGGGATTGCGGCACAATCGGTCGGTATTGCGGAAGCGGCATTCCGGGTTGCCCGCGATTACGCAGCCACAAGGAGACAATTCGCCGTGGCGATTGAAAAGCTGCCGGCTGTTCGCGATATGTTAATCGATATGAAAGTTGCCATCGAGGCCGGACGGACGCTTTTATATGAAACGTCGCGGATTGTGGATTTGTACGTTGGATGCACAAGACGGTTCGAAGAAGATTCCCGCCTGCGCGGGAATGACAATAGGAATAAAGCAGAAGCAAAACAGTTAAAGAACGATTCGCGAAAATATAAAAGATACGCAGGGATGCTGACGCCGATGAGTAAATACTATTGCAGCGAGATGTGCAACAGGGTTGCTTACGATTCGATTCAGGTGCTCGGCGGCAGCGGCTATATGCGTGACTATGCCTGTGAACGGCACGCCCGCGATGCCAGAATCACAACTATTTACGAGGGGACAAGCCAGTTGCAAGTTGTTGCTGCAGTTCGAGGTGTATGTAATGGTACAGCAGAGAAGATTATTGAAGAGCTGGCCGGTGAGCAGTTTGGGCCGGAGTTGAAAGATTTGCTTGAGAAACTGGCTGAAGGTACTGAAGAGCTGAAAAAGGCGATTGCGTTTATAAAAGAGCATGGCAACGAATATATGGACCTTTACGGCAGAGCGCTGGTCGATATTGCGATAGATTTGATTACGGGGTATCTATTCTGCGGGCAGGCAAGTACAAAGATTGATATGGAAGTCGCAGCCGCGGAAAATGGGCGGACTGACAACGGTGAAACAATACAGATGAAGCAGCGCAAGGCGATGATTGCCCGAAGGTTCGTTACCAAAAACGCGCCAAAGATTACATCGCTTACAGAGTCGATTTGTACGGGTGATAAATCGACATTAACGGATTATGCAGCTTTGGTAGGCCCTGTGCCGACTGAGTAAGGAGGAGGTTGTGTTTCGAGCAGTTATATTTGACTTTGACGGGGTAATAACCGACTCGGAGATTCTGCACCTTCGGGCTTTCAATGATGTGTTGGCTCAGTACGACATCGAGATAACAGAAGAGGACTACTACAAAGAATATCTCGGCTTTACCGACCGTGACTGCTTTGATTCAGTTGCCGGTAAAAACAAGCTCGGAGTTGATTCTGAGCAGATTGAAAATCTTATAAAGCAAAAAAACCGGATATTTGAAAAACTGGCAGCAACTGAAGCAACGATATACGAGGGTGTGCCGGAGTTTTTGCAGATGCTGACGGACAACAAAATCCGGCGGGCCATCTGCTCAGGGGCGCTGCTGGTGGATATTCAACCGATAGTGGAAAAGAGCCAACTGGGTCCTTTCTTTGAGGTGATAGTTTCCGCTGAGCAGATAGCAAAGGGCAAACCGGACCCGGAGGGATTTCTGTTAGCTTTAACAAAACTTAACAAGGGGAGTCAAAATTCTATTGCAGCGAATGAATGTGTTGTGATAGAAGATTCACATTGGGGCCTTGAGGCCGGCAACACAGCAGGAATGCACACCGTCGCGATAACAAATACCTACGAGGCCGGGCAGTTATCTATGGCTGAAAAAATCATTACGCGACTGAGCGAGCTGAGCATAAGGGATTTGCAAGAGCTTTGCGCTTGACCATCTTTTCACACAGCTCAATTATCTTTTCATCTGTAATGCGCCGGGGCCGACGATGTTTGCTTTGACTTTGCCGGTCTTTAAGTCATACTCAATTGCATCAACGAGAGCACCGTTGAAATAGCACGCCTGAAGCTCGTCGCCCTGAACGTCAACTTTAGATTTCTTTGCATCATAGAATAATTCGCTGCCTTCAAACTCAATATCCTCTTCTTCGTAAGTAACGCCGCCAGTGGCATGAAGTGTGGAAAGCTCTGTTTGGCCGGCAGCGGTTTCGTAAAGAAAAGCCTCTATGCGGTTCGCCTTAGCTGTAGCATATTGGCCGTACTTTACACCAACAGGAAAGTAGTCAACAACGACTCTACCACTTTCGGACTCAGCAATAATCCTATTTGTCTCGAAAAAATACTTCAATGTGTCAAATTTCTGCACGCGGGCATAGCATTGGCGGCTCAAGCTAAATCTGCCTGCATCGGCATTTGGCTCCGATATTTTGGAATTATCCACCACTATTTTGCCCGGCCCGGTGGCTAAAAAAAACTGCTCAGTATCATTATAATCAATCCTGGTACATGTTAGCTCAATACCGCCTAATAATTTTTCTTTTGCGGTTTTCAGGATTAAGAGCTTAGCTTTCCCGCCGCCGGTGGTTAGATGTTCAATGTTAGCCACCGAAGACGATGGTTGTTGAGCTTTATCGGCGGGTAAATCCACAGTAAGCACCGGCGCCAAAAGCGTGTACGTATTTTGGCAGTTGGCATCGGCCCGCAGCATCGTACATACAGAATCTCCTTCGAAGACGGCCTGATTCAATGTCGGCAGAAACTTAGCCTGTTTGCGGGCGGTTATTGTGACGGGAACGATAATGTCGTTAGCATCGGCACTCATCGGGTCACCCGTATAAAATGTAAGCTCCGACGGGCCGGTGGCAACGGTATCACTGGTAGCCGCGCAATAGTCAATTTTGTAAGCAACGAGTATTGTTCGGTCCCCTTCTTCTTTGAATTTTTTGACTCTCTCGTCGTCAGTTAAAACCAGTGCCTTATCACCGACCTTGCCGGAATCTGTATCGGGCGTGTTAGAATCCATCGGAGTAACCACAAAGCCGTTGCTGCAGGTGACAATAATATCGTTAGGCTCCCGTACTGCTTTTACTACCGAGTTTACAGAATCTGCTGGGTTTGGTTCCAATTCTTTTTGCACATTGTCTGCGTTCTCTGCGGTAGTTTTTTTTACCTGTTCAGCACCGTTGGGGTCAGCTTTATCGGATTGGGCGCCTGAGGTTTTTGGCCGGAAGATGTTGTTAATGGTAAGCTGCTCCTGAGCAAAAATCAACTGCTCGGGACTATCTATGAAAACATTCTTATTGAATACACATCTGTAATGTTCGCCTTCTTTTTGTCCGGGCGCGTGAGTATTGGCGTCGGGTGAGATTTCAACTTTTGGAGGTTCATCAATGGCTACAGGCTTGTCCGGTTGTTCTGTCTGCATTTGACTGTTGGCATCGGCCGGCCTTCCGGTTTCCACGGTTGCTGTCGGAAACGAAGCAGCCTGGGTACTCTTCAGGCGCATACTCTCAAGATGAGCTATTTTAAGAAATTCAAGTCGCTCCAACCCGTCGTTATAGATGAGTTCGAGGCCGGTGCCGAGCATTTGAGCATCCTGTGAAACGTATTTGACCGGCCCAGGTGTCGAAAAGTGTGATTTGTCGCTGATAAAAGTAATATCATCAAGATATATAAAGCTTTCTTTAACGTCGCTCGAGGTCTCCGGCAAGATGTGGACAACTACGTTTCCGGTGAATTCGGCATCCTTCGGGCTGGGCCTGCCGGCAACGGTTTCAATGGTGGTCCTGCCTCTGTCAGCCGTAACGTAACAGCCCAAATCGCGGCGAAAAATGTTCATATACGGCTTTTCAATATCCCATTCGTTTCTTGTTTGGTGGAGAAGTTTCTCAAACCCAAATATGTTTTCCACTTCTTTGGTTTTTTTGTTACGAGTAATGAATTCAGCAACCTGAACCTTACCAACGCCAACGTCGCCAATCATACCCACCTTGCCGTCAGCGTTAGTAACATTGCTGTCTGTAATAAAGTTTTCCGGTTCTCTATCAATCTCAATGCGAGGCGTTTTGCTTATGCGGCTGTAGAGCAGATATACGGCAAGGAGTGTTCCCAGCGAAATAAGACATAAACGGAATTTTCGTGAGTTATCCATAACAACCTCATTTCGTCCTTACATATCCCCCAAGCGCCCTTTATGTTGTTGGTGAAGGAGGTAAGTATCTGTTCATAAGCTGCTGCCACCTGCCGGTACTTTTCAGAATGTATTCTATTACTTCCCTCACAGCCCCGCTGCCGCCGGGGCGAGTGGTTACGTAATCAGCATATCGCTTGACTTCATCAACTGCGTTGGCAACAGCTACGCCAAACCCTGCATATCGAATTGAGGGCAGGTCCGTCAAATCGTCGCCAATGTAAGCTATTGCCTCTGCTGTAAGTCCGAGCTTTTCAGCCAGTTCTTTTAGCGCGGGCAGTTTATTATGACAATCCTGTATACAATGGTCAATTTCGAGCTGCTGTGCGCGGCGTTGTGTGGGCTCGGAACCTCTGCCGCTCAACAAAGCAACCTTCAGGCCTGCCCTTTGCCACATTCGAATACCGTGGCCGTCCAGCGAATTGAAGCCCTTGCTTTCGCTGCCGTCGGCATTAATTACGAGTGTTCCATCCGTCAAAACGCCGTCAACGTCCATCACCAGTATTTGTATGTCCGCAAGATTTATTGCAAGCTGGTTGGGTTGTTGGGGTTCTGACTCTCTCATAGTTTCACCATCGAATCGTTCCGTCATTTATCCGACCACCTTTATCGTTACAATATCCTGTACGTCGATTAGGCCGACAGGTTTGTTGTCGGCGTCAACAACGGGCAGGTCATCAATTCTGTATTTGTGGAAGATGGCCGTCGCCTGAGCAGCGAGGGCATCCACCCTTATATTTTTGCAATCGACGGTCATAATATCAGCGACTTTGAAGTCAAAAGCCTGCTGTCCGTGTTGTGTCATCAAACGTCGAAGGTCGGCATCAGTAATTATGCCGGCCAATTTGCCATCTTCATCGACGACCATTACAGCACCGTGGCGTTTTACGTCTCTGGTCTTTTCAAGTAATTGGCCAACTGTATGCGTGATTTCTGCGATGGGTAATTTTTCTCCGGGCCTGAACATCATCGACTGCTCAACCGTCATCAACTTTGCACCAAGCGAACCGCCGGGATGGAAGCGTGCGTAATCTTCGACGCTGAAATTACGTGCCTTCATAACGGTAAATGCGAGCGCATCACCGATAGCCAGCATACAAGCGGTAGAAACACTCGGAGCAACGCCGAGTGGACAGGCCTCAGACATTTGTCCCATACAAAGGACGACGTCGGCATACTTGCTCAGAGTCGATTCGCTGTCGCCTGTTATTGCTATCAGTTTAATCTCCAACTGCTTGACGAGATTTATGAGGCGAATAACTTCGTCAGTTTCGCCGCCGTAGCTTAGTACAATCACAATATCAACTTTGCGGAGCCTTCCGAGGTCGCCGTGAACGGCTTCGGCAGGATGGAGGAAATGGCTCGGCGTGCCGGTTGACGCCATAGTTGCGCTTATCTTTTGCCCAATTATGCCTGCCTTGCCGATACCGCTCACTATACAGGAGCCGGAGCAGTTATAGAGCATCCCGGCAGCCTCAGCAAAAGACGCATCGACAATCGGCGTAACAGAAGCTATAGCCTCGGCTTCTGCTTTGATTACCTTCCGTGCGTAGTCAAGGTCGAATTGCACTTGTCATTAGCTCCTCAGTCGACTGAATATTGAATTATCAGTCGACACTAAGGTTTATAATTTTACGACACTTCCCCGTTCATTATAACAGACCAATTCGTGTTTTTCTCCGGTATAATCGGGTGTGGAATGAATAGTGACCCGCTTTTCACTAAGCTGCTCAATCTGTGCAATGGCGGCGCGTTTTTCATTCTGCAGATGGCCGGCAACCTCCGGGGAAACAAACAACTCGATGCGTTTTATCTGTTTTTTCGACGCCGAAAGATTCAACAGGCGAATAATCTCAATAGCTAATGATTCATGGCTTTTGACAAAACCCGTACCTGCACAATGCGGACAGGCAAGATAGGTGCTCGACTGCAGCGAAGGACGTACCCTCTGGCGTGTCAACTCTATGACACCAAACCTGCTCATCCGTAACATTCTCGAACGGGCACGGTCGGTCTTGACAGCCGTCCGGAAGACCTTCTCGACATCCCTGCGGTGTTTTTCACTACGCATATCAATAAAATCGCAGATTATTAGTCCGCCCATGTCTCGCAATCTAAGTTGTCTGGCAATTTCCACCGCCGCCTCCATATTTGTTTCGTAAGCGGTCTGTTCTGCGCTTTTAGGCTTACGGTGTCGACCACTATTAACATCTATGGAGACCATTGCCTCGGTTTGCTCTATTACGATTGAACCACCGCCTTTAAGCCCTACCTCGCGGGACTGTACCTTATCGATTTCGCCCTCGATTCGGTATTTGTGAAAGAGCGGAACTTTGCTATCGTAATAAGTCGCCCTTCGCTTTAAGCGCGGTGTGGCAATAGCGAGAAAATCCTTGATTTTGTGAACCACATTTTCTGAATCGCATATTATTTTGCTTATCTTACTATTAAAAACATCCCTGATGGTCCTGATAACCAGGTCCGATTCCTGATATAGCTCACCTGGAGCCTTCTCAGTCTCTATGCGTTTTTCAATAGCGGCCCACAACCGCTTAAGATACTTCAAATCATTTTGTATGTCCCTTTTGGAGCATCCCTGGCCTGCCGTTCTGATGATAAAGCCCGTACCCTTGGGCGGTTTACTCTGGGCAAGGATCTGACGCAGTCTCTTGCGCTCATCCTTGTCCTCAATCTTGTGCGAGACGCCGTGCTTTTGCATCCAGGGCATCATAACCAGGTACTTTCCGGGCAAAGCAAGATATGTGCTGAGGGTCGGCCCCTTGGTCTTTACTCCCTCTTTCGTTACCTGAACGACAAGTTCCTGCCCCTTACGAAGACAATCCTGGATGAGCGGCCGCTCCTTCAGCGATCTCCTGCGTCCAATGTTGTCGGAACGGCCACCGGCGGCACCGGACAAATAGCGTGGATGCAGGTCACTGACGTGAAGAAAACCATTTCTCCCTATTCCAAAGTCAATAAAGGCCGCCTGTATCCCGGCTTCAATATTTGCCACTCTTGCCTTATAAACATTTCCGACGTGGCTGCCGAGGCTTGCCCTTTCGACGTACAACTCTTCGAGGGAACCTCCCTCAACCACCGCCACCCTGCACTCCTCGCTCTCAGCTACATTTATAAGCATTTCCCTTGCCATATTCGTATCCTACCATATTTATTATTTTGTATTGACTATTCACTATTGTCTGCGGAGGCCAACTCCGTTTCCAACAGTCAATATTCATTTGTCAATTGCTTTGCCATTGCACGTTGGTACGTCTGACCGGTGCCGCCAGCTTCTCCATATCAAGCTGCAGCAGTTTTAGAATCTCATCCACGCGTATCGAACCGGCTGAACTGATTCTGCATTCGACGACTATCACCCCATTATCCAGTTCAATGTTTTTCAAAAAGCCGCGGACGTCCAGGTCCTTGAATTTAGTTTTTTTCGTATATATGGTACGCTTCAGAATAATACATTCACTTGCCAACACATCTTTTATTCGGGTCCTAAGCTTCTCGTTGAGATAGTCTGGTTTTATCTTCAACACATAGGTGGCTAAACAAGGTCGAAATGCTTCATTCGCTTTGGCAATAGTTACCGAAACCAGCACCAAATCTTCAGGGAGCTGACTGGAAAGCATTGTCCTGACTCGTGACTCGTAATCCGTGCTCCGCAGCTCACTCGGGTCACGATTTACCCGAAGACAAAGCAAATCATCGTCCGACTCAACGGCGACACTTCTCGGCAGCGGCAGCGACAGCTTCGGACGAGGATTGAAACCGCGACTGTATTGTACTTTTATACCCGCACGAACACAGGCCCGCTGAAAAACCTTGACCGTTTCAGCATGGGACAGGAACCGCAGGCTCCCTCCTATTTTGAACTTTATCACCAGCAGGATAGTTTCGTTCGACACTGTAATGTGCCTATCTCGTTTAAGAAAACTGAAAAGTCAAATCTAAAAATCAAAAACTCTACTCTAACATAAATCTCTTTGTGCTTTCCAGCATTATGCCTAACTTCGCATTAAAGACAAGCATTTTTTCGCAATCCTTCGTTTTTGGCGTTTTTCTGAGTTTTGCCGCGATATTGTGCATCGGCTTTAGCAGGGCTTGTAGATGAATTTGCTTTTGCTTTTTCCTCTTTTGCTTTAGAATTAGTTAATGGTCTATCTTTCGTTAATTATACTGCTTGTGCTGAACGCTCTTTGCCTGGTGCTGGTGCTTTTCGCACTGCCGGGCAACTGGCTCATCGTCATATTGACCTGCCTGTTCGCGTGGTGGCGTTGGGATGATGGAGTCTTCTCTGTCTATACGCTGATAGGCATAGGGATTCTGGCGACGCTTGGCGAATTGGTCGAATTCTTCGGCGGAATGGGCGGTGCGAAAAAAGCCGGGGCCCGCTGGTTTGGAGCTTTTGGTGCACTTTTAGGCGCTATCATAGGTGCGGTTGTCTGCACTTTTCTGATTCCAATTCTTATGCTGGGAACTGTTATTGGTGCCTGCGTCGGAGCAGGTATCGGGGCCTGGTTATTTGAACTGGCTGGCGGAAGGCAAATAAAAGAATCGGCCCGCTCGGGCCTTGGCGCCGGATTAGGCGAACTGCTGGGCATCACTATAAAAGTCAGCCTCGGTTTGGCAATCTGGCTGATTGTCACTGTCGCCGCCTTCTGGCCATAAAAAAAAGGCATTTATTGCCAGATTGATACTTTTCTCCAAGCCTTGAAAAGATTGAAATCCCGTAAAGTACCAAAAAGCCTAAATCTATACATTTCAATCCTTCACTCGGTAATAGGTGAAAAAGCTATCTATTCTCGCGGCATCGACAGCCCAAATTCGACAACCTGTTATAAGAAACACTTATATCAGTTATCATTATAATTTCCTTTTCATTTGAAAACAAGAGGCTATCATTAATTGCTCCTGGATAAGGGGAGGAATGGTGCCAATTCAGGCCCCTGTATGAAACTCAATCGAGTGAGGATGTGCGCTTTGTATAGAAAGCTTAGAACAACAAGGTTTCAGGGAAGAGGTGCGCTTTGTATAGAAAGCTTAGGACAACAAGGTTTTGAGGAAAGGAGGTAGCAGGAAATTTGAACGACAGCACCGGGTAAGAGTTTTTTAGTTTCAGAAGAATTTTGATATTGTTTTTATAACTTTTTTGGAGGTATGTAAAATGTCTGATTTTAGAAAATCCTTAATGGTCTGCTTTGTGGTGGCGAGTTTTTTAGTAGCCCCGCTTCAAACATTTGCCTGGGAAGCATCCGGCTGTGGAGGCTGTAATGGCTCATATTTTGAGACTTGTGCCGATAGATTCTGCGATAAGGTTGATAGCTTCCCGGGATGGAGTCAAGTATTTTCTCTGGGCTGCAGCTCCTGCAGCGAAGACTATTACAAAAGTTCTGCTTATGGAGGCAGCGAGAACTCCTGGGTTGATGGCACTGATATTCACTTTCGCAATAGTCACTGTGGCACGGCTTGGGATTCATACTGGGGTAAGTATCTCAGTTCGATACCGTTTACCGACGGCTCTGTGACTCCGGGCGAGGCCCGGCGGGCATGGGGTGACTATGACCTGGAATGGATGGCAAGTAAGTGCTGCAGTTTATTGCGTGATGACTCTCGTGCTTATTGGTACACCACCTTTGATGGGCTGCACTTGATGTTAGGGTTTAAGACCAGCAGCTATGGGGCCACTAATTTCGGCAGGAAATGGGCCGAAAGGATGAAAAAGACAACAATACACATTTTGTGGTGGACATGGACCATTCCCGGCCAGACCGTTACGCAGGCGTGGTTTAATACGACCGACGAGACTCAGCCGAGCGGGACAACAGCGAGGGTTCTTGCAGAAGTACATAATAACTATAACGACCATCTTTGGGGCAATGGTTATGTTTCGTCAGACCCTACTTACAACGGCTGGTACTGGTATTGGGACCATGTGGCTGGCAGCCCTCCCTATCTGCCCGTCAACAATCTCACCATGATGAATGTATACAAGATTGTCCCACGCAATGTGGACGAGAAATACGTTCAGGATATTGGAAGAGCGTTTGGGTTGACAGGCGAAGTAGGCGATACGTGTAACTCTTTAGTGATGGCCGATCTTAGCGATGAGAAAAATCCTAAAGTTTTGAAAGTATCCAAATCCAGCGGCCAATTTTATTTTCAGAACCAGGGCAAACTCTTCGCTGCTAATCAGCAGGCAGGACAATTCCCTCCGGAGCAGGCAGAGAGAGAAGCGCGTAATTTCTTGAGCGAGTACGGCCTTCTTCCACAGGATGCAGGAGATTTCACTGTAGAATTTGATACTTTAGTGGAGGAAAGCGATAAGGGCGAAGAAAGGCAGCGTCTTCATCAGAATACTAACGTCGTTTATGCCCGGCAGCTTCCGGGAGGCCCAACAGGAGGACAAATGGTGTCAGTGGCCGGTGCTGGTGCGAGGCTGAAGGTCTATCTCTATGGTGACCCCCAAAACGCCGAGGTTATGGGCGCTATGGGCAACTGGCGAAATGTCGAACCAATGGGCTCAATTCCGGTTAATGATGACAAGACAACCTGGTCTTTCTTTGATAGATATGGAGAGGCTATTTCCCCTGTAAAAGCTCAAGTGCAATACGACGAGGCGATACCAAATTATGAGACCGCCACACAGGGCTATTATGAGCATTCAGGTCGGGACTTCCAGCAGGAGCTTATACCATGCTGGATTTTTGAAGTGGAGTACTACCAAGAGGGCGAATTGGTTACGACAGCGGACACTTTCATACCGGCAGCGGTGAGTTATTTCCCTCCTGTTGTAACGATAATCAGACCGAAAAATGGAGACACTTTTAGCTCTGGAGAGACCATCAGTTTTGACTGCCAGGTAGTGGACGGATTTGGAACCAAACCTTACAGCTTCAGTTGGGAATCCAGCGTAGATGGTATGCTGTCCACGCAGCAAACCTTCCAGACTTCCTTGCTGAGTGTACACTGCCCGGACATGTCTTGTGACTGCAGCCCCCTGCCTCACACGATCACCTTGACTGTAACCGATGATAAGGGATTGGAATCGTCCGATTCGGTGCAGATAACGGTCGAAGGACCTTGCGACGAATGTACAAACTGCGCCGATTTGAACCGCAACACCATAGTAGATTTGGAAGACCTTGCAATCTATGCTGACCGCTACCTAACTCAAACAGGTCACACGGGTCCAAGGTGATAGTAAGATTCCTGAAGTTTAAGTTGCCGTTCCCGCTATTAGCGGGAACGGCTTTTTTGTTGGTGTGCACTTGAGGAAACGCGGGGGCGGTCAAAAGGCCTCGGGCAGAATCTTTCTTGTGGCGTCACGTAGATAGTTTGAAATCTGCCTTTCAGAGTTCATACCAAGTACTGTTCTGGCCAGGTTGTTGCAATCCTCTATCGTAACAGAGCGAATAATCTGCTTTATCTCCGGTATCATCGGTGGAGCCAGTGACATCGTTCTGATGCCGAGGCCCAGCAGTAACATAATGTACTCCGGCTCGGAAGCCATCTCCCCGCAAACGCTAACGTCTATCTGTGCTTTGTACGCATCCTGGATAACGGTCCTGATAAGGCGCAATACAGCAGGGTCTACGGCCGAGTATAAAGCAGAAACCAGCTCGTTTCCCCTGTCAACGGCGAGAGTATATTGAATAAGGTCGTTTGTTCCAATACTGAGAAAATCAGCGTCTCTTGCCAGTGTAGATGCCGTCAAAGCCGCCGAAGGCGTCTCAACCATAATGCCCACCTCAATGTCCTTATTGTACTTTACAGATTCCTCATCAAGGTCCTCCATAACATCCCGCAAAAGCATCCTGGCCTGCTTCATTTCCTGCAGATTGCTAATCAACGGAAACATTATCTTTACCTGCCCGAGGACCGACGCACGCAAAATTGCGTGCAACTGGGTTTTGAACATCGTAAGGTTCTGGAGGCAAAATCTGATTGACCTCAGCCCCAAAAACGGATTCGGCTCAGGTGCGAAACGCTTGCTTTGAGTATATTTATCCGCTCCGAGGTCCAAAGTCCTTATTGTTACAGGCCGATGCTTGAACACGCCGACGGTCTCAGCGTAGGCCTGGTAATGCTCCTGTTCTGTAGGTTCGCTCTCACGGTTAAGATACAAGAACTCCGTCCGGTATAAGCCTATGCCCTCCCCACCTTTTTGCAAAACGATCTCAGCCTCATCCGGAAATTCGATATTGCCTAATAATGTTATCCTGACGCGGTCCCGAGTAATTGCGGGCTTTGCCCTTATCGCGCCAAGTCTGTGCTCAAGCTCTACAAATTCATGGGAATATTCTTCATACTGCCGGATTGTCTGCTCATCCGGATTTACAACAACGATACCACGATTGCCGTCTATAATGACGGTATCGCCGCCGCTGACGCATTCTGTAAGGTCTTCGAGAGCCACGACTGCCGGGATACCCAAAGAGCGTGCAACAATAGCGGTATGACTGGTTCGTCCGCCCGCATCGGTAGCAAGTCCTTTGACAAATTTTCTGTTAAAGCCGGCGGTTTGGGTAGGACTCAATTCGCGAGCGACAATCGCAACCTCCTCGGTCAGATGCTCAACATCCTCACGCTTGCCGCCCAGAAGCTGCTTTAGCAAACGTCTTTCGATGTCATAAATATCCGCCGCCCGCTCGCTGATGTAAGAATCTTTTACCTTTGTAAAATGTGATGCAATCTCGCGCAGCGTTACTGAAACCGCGTACTCTGCCGTTACCAACTTCGACTGGAGCAAATCCGTTATTCTCTTTCTCAGGCTCCTATCGTGCAGGAATCGCAGATGGACGGCAAAAATATCTTTTATCTTGCCTCCATCGGCATCATCCTCTGCCGCTTCAAGTTTGGACAACTGGTCAATTGCAGCTCTGAAGGCATCCCTTACACGCTGAATCTCTGCCATCCGCTGCGAAGGCATAATCGACCGCCGAGGAATTCGGTAATCTTCGGAATCAATGATGAGCAGCTTGGCAATAGAAATGCCCGGCGAGACAGCTATTCCCTTTTTTATTTCCATTGCATAATTCTCGTATTTAGAAGCTGTAGCAAAATGAAATTTTGACTTACGCGGCACTTCCGGATTCCCGCTCCTTCGACACTTCGACAAAGCTCAGTACAGGCTTCGCTCAGGACAGGTTTAGCGGGAATGGCAGAAAGCAGCCTTTCTTTTTGTTAACCGCTTTTAGTATTTCGTTTATTCTTTTTTGGTGTCGGCTCATCGAAATGCTTGTGTTCCACAAGGTCTCGCAAAGCTTCTATTGCCTGTTGAGCGTCTGAGCCTTCAGCTTTAATTTTTAGTTTGGTGCCGCAAGTTGCGGCAAGCATAGTCATCTGCATAATACTCTTGCCATCGACAACGTTTTGGTCATTGCTGACGGTAATATCGCAGTCAAACAGGTTTGCGACATCAACAAACTGCATGGCCGGGCGCATATGGAGTCCATCTGCGTTTCTTATCTCAACTGACGCTTCGCAAACGAGTTTCTGGGGTGAATTTTGTTCTGTCTGCATCTTCGGGCCTGACCCAAGACTTTACATCAATAAACGTATTATTTCTACAACTGCGGATTTTCATCAGCCTCTCTGAGAAGAGCTTCGAGCAGCTGTGCCGTTTGCGACTGTCTGAAAAACCTTCGGAACTTCTCCTGCTGTAAATGCTTGAAAACATATTCCATCGTTTGTAAATGTTTGTCGGGATTATCGGTTGGGCTGATTAAAAGTATTATGGAATAAACCGGCTGTTTGTCGAGAGCAGAAAAATCAATGCCTACACCGCTTCTACCTATCGCAGCAACAACATCTTTAACCGCGTGGTGTTTGACATGAGGGACAGCAATGCCTTTTCCCATTCCCGTACTCGCTTCTTCTTCTCTTTCAATCAAGGCCTTGATAATCTCTTCACAGTTACCCTTTCCGAGCCGTCGGCCTTATCAAGCGCCGAAACAAGCTCCGCTATCGCGCCGTAATGGTCTGTAGCTTTCAGCTCGGGAATTATCGCATCAAAACAGACAAAATCTGCAAATTCCATCTTATCTATCCAAAATCATCCCCTTAGTCGGCCTACCCGACCAAATCAACAATACAAAACTACAATCATAAGTACACAAGTTATACGAATCACAGTTAAAAAACGCCAAAAGAATTGCCCCTGAAACCGGCTCTAACGTCTTGGATTCCTGCTCCTTCGACACTTCGACAAAGCTCAGTACAGGCTTCGCTGAGGACAAGTTTCTCAGGAATGACAGGTTCGGGTAATCGGCAATTAATAAGTAGAATTCGTATTATAAGTATCCTGCGTTTCCGTGCTCTTCTGCTTTTATGTTCTGTTCGACACCTCCTGTGTGTTTGTTGTCCCGTTCTTTGCCCTTTTTTCTTCTGAGCTGCCGTTCAAGCTTATGGACAGCTAAATCAATACACCGGTAAGCATCTTCACCTGTCTCGGTAACGACAAAGAGCTTGCTGTGCTCCCCCCTTGCAATTATCTCCACGCTGGTATTGCCGCTCTGGCTGCCGTCGATAATTACCTCAACCTGATTGATGTTATCGTAGTATTTTGGAAGCTTCGAAGTCCTTTCCTCAGCGTGTTTTCGAATAGCTTCCGTTATGTCGATATGTTTGCCGGTAATAGTAAAAAGCAAAATCGTTCTCCTTAACTAATGTTCCAACAAATTCCGTTTTTATTCTACTTTATTTTCCGCCTCAGGCTTCGGCAAAGCGACTGTGTGCTCACCGCCCGGCGCGATAACGCCGGCGCTGACTGTAAATCTAAGCGCCTCTTCTACTGTCATATCAAGCTCTATTGTCTGCTTCTTCGGCAACATTATAACAAAGCCGGTAAACGGCGTTGGCGAAGTGGGTATAAGAACTGTAAGAAACTCCCTTTTGACGTTATCTACAACTCTCTGAATTCCAGAGCCCGTAACAAAGCCAACCGACCATATACCCTTTCGCGGATACTCAACCGCAACTACCCTTGAGAACATCCTTTTCTGCTCTTCCTGGGTAAGCAGGAAATCGGTAACTTGTTTCACATAAGGATAGACCCTCCTTAACAACGGGGTGTTCATTATGAAGTTTTCGACCATTCGCCAGAGACTTCTGCCTACCACGCTGGCCAGTAATGCACCAACTATGCACACTATGAGCAGGGCAATAAGAAAACCTGCTGCAGATAAGGCCATG
>DUZJ01000009.1 GCA_013349615.1 Planctomycetota bacterium
GCGACGGCCAATATTATTGGCAAAGTTGCAAACGGCATCTGCGATGATTTGCTCAGTGCAACTTTTTGCGTTTGTTGGCAAAAGCCGATACTTCTGGCACCGGCGATGAATGGTAATATGTGGAACAACCCCGTTGTGCAGCGCAATCTAAAGACCCTCAAGGAAATGGGATTCAACTCAATAGGGCCCACAAAAGGCCGGCTCGCTGACGGGACAATTGCAGAGGGCAGGATGTCGGAGCCGAAGGATATTTTAGAGCGAATCGAAAAAATCGCTAAGAACATCAAACGCCAATAGTCAAGCGTGAGGCGAGATACGCTTCACGAGATACGAAATTATGCGGTTTTTAATCACAGCAGGCGGCACGCGGGAATACATTGATCCTGTCCGTTTTATTACCAACGCAAGCAGCGGCAGGATGGGTTATGCACTCACCCGTGCAGCTCAAAAGGCCGGCCACAAGGTAACGCTCATCAGCGCTTCAGATTTACAGCCGCCGGTCGGTGTCGAATTTGTCGGCGTCGATAGTGCTGCCGAGATGTTCGGGGCGGTTAAAAAATACTTCACTCGCTGTGATTGCCTGATTATGGCAGCAGCGGTTGCTGATTATACTCCCGCTCGGCCAGCCAAAGCGAAAATCAGAAAGACCAACAAGCCCTTAGCCATCAAATTAAAACCCACAGTGGACATTCTAAAATGGGCGGGAAAACATAAAAAGAAAAATCAAGTTGTTGTTGGTTTTGCCCTCGAAGATAAAAATCTTCGGGCAAATGCGGGGAAAAAATTAAAGGAAAAGAACCTCGATATGATAATCGCCAATACTCCCGCTGCGATCGGGGCCGACAAATCAACTGTTCAGATAAAAACATCGGGTTCTCCCTGGACAAAAATCGAAAACGCCACAAAAGTCGCTTCAGCCAAACGTATACTCCATCTGGTGGAGAAGCTCCAAAGGTAATACCGGCACTTTTCATAGCACGTACCATATCCCCACTCCCAACGATGGTATCATAAGTACGAGTCCGATTAAGAGTAAAACAAACGCCCATTTTCGGCTGAACCAGTCGGCGAAAGGTCGAAACAAGACTTTTGGTATATTCAGCCTTGCCAAGAACACGATGCCATGGATAAGCCACCATAATCCCAGCGAGCCCGCAAAAACCGAACAGACGGCAAGCCAGTAAGGCGTATCGTCACCGATTTTGTAAGAAGCCCTTATTGTGTGCTCCAAGTCGTACGCCAGCGGTATAAGCCCGAGCAAAGGCAACCCAAGGAAAAAGCAAAGCGACACGAGATATACGATAATCAAAGATGGATAAATCAGCCATCTTTGCGCTTTGAGCTGGCCGGGATCTTCTGTTTCTGATAATGCCGCCCGTGCAACAATAAAACTGGCAGGTATCAATACAATAAAAGACGGCAGGATTACAAATCCCGCTATCAGCAAGCCAAAAGATATGTATGCCAATCGCCAATCCTCCGGGCCAGTTCGGAGCCTGAAAATAACCTTGCGCCACCAAGGCAACTCCTCTTCAGGAATCCATTGCCTCGGGCTGCCGAGCCTTTGCAGAACGGCATCAAGCTCTTCAAAAGAGATTGCCGCCGTCGCGCTCTCAAACTCGCTTTCGATATGCTCTATTACATTGCGCTCGACTTCATCAGCATCGACTGTTCTGCATCCCCGCAGATAAGTCCTGACCTGCTGCAAGTATTTATCTAAACATTTTTTTGCACTGTCGCTTAAATTAATCATGACTTTTCCTTCCTTTTGAGAGCGTCGGTTCCGGTTTTGATATCCTGCCAGTAATCGTTCATTTCATTTAATATTTTTTCGCCTTTGGCGGTTAATTCGTAATACTTTCTGGGCGGGCCCTCTGTGGATTCGGTGATAGTAGTTTGGACGAAACCTTCGCGTTTGAGGCGACTCAGGATTGGATAAATGGTCCCTTCGCTGATTACCAGTCCCTCGATGCTGCGAAGCTTTCGGACAATATCATAGCCGTAGAGGCTCGTGCCCCTTATGGCGTTCAATATGCACAGCTCAAGCATTCCCTTGCGAAGCTGTGTTGACCAATTGTCAAAAAATCGATTTTCCATAACGTTTAGTATATAGCATTACAAGGTATCTGTCAATACCATTTACCATTTTTTTAATTTTTTTTGAAAATTTTTCTTGAGAGCCATTTACCAACCCCCCAGACGCCCTTTTTGGAAAACCTCCAGAACATGTCATTTTGTTCCGAAATTGGGTTTGTTTGGGTTTGTATTGGGTTTGTTTTGGCATTTTATTGGCTTTAATTGGGTTTGATTGGGTTTGTATTGGGTTTGAATTGGGTTTGTTTTTCCCACGTTCACCAAGTGTCTTATCTTCGTAATCCCTTGTTGAAACTCGGCTTACGTTCATTTGGGCTTTTTGGAAATTGGGTTTGTTTTGCATAAAATGAGCGATTTGTAGTGCGCTCACTACAGTTGTAGAGGGAAAATTAGTGAAAAGTGAGCTAAAGTGCCTAAAGTGAGCTAAAGTTGGATTCTCGATGCTTGTATATCGTATATCGTATTGCGTATGTCGTAATGGATTCCCGCCTGCGCGGGAATGACAGGTGTGACGGGAGGCTGTCGATTTTGGGGCGTTTGGGCGGTCTGGGTTAGTGAAAAGTGAGCTAAAGTGCCTAAAGTGAGCTAAAGTTGGATTTTCGATGCTTGTGAGTAGTTCATTGTTCATAGTTCGTAGTTTCCTTTGAATTTGAACTTATTTTTGGGTGTATCTGCTGATACTAAGACTTGCGGGTCTCCGCTATTCTGCCATTTCTATGGCAGTTTGTATTATACCAAACTCTATCGGAATGTTCAATAAAAATCGAACTTTTGTAAGAAATTTTTGTTTTTACAGATTCCTACTGAATTGTTAGAGTTATAAACGTTTAATAAACGGCGGATGATATGTATTTTTCGGTGCATTTAACAGGGTTGGGATTATCTCGCTTTCTCCTCTCCCTCCGCTCCCAGCCCTGTTTTTTATATTATGGTCAACCTGTGCTGTTGGGCAGGAATTGCGGTAGACTATGAAGGAGGAAGTAAAGGCAAAAAAGATATGGGCACGACCTTGATAATCGTTGAACTCGTAATAATCGGATTTCAGGTACTGGTCTGGGTCGCCTTGCTGCTGGGGCTCGACTGGATCCCATTTGCCAAGCTAAAGGATTGGATTCCGCTTGTAGGCGTTTTAGCCCTTGCCTTGGCATACACGCTCGGTATTGTTTTCGACAGGTTTTTCGGGTTTTTCACTTCGAAGATCCAAAAGAAGTTACTAAATCCCGATTCACACAACTGGTGTAAGCACTTGAGATTTATACTCCCACGCTACATAAGGACGTCTAACTATAAGCCTGACGAGGCGAAAAAGAAACGATTTGATATAATGTTGAAACATTCCGATGCACACAGAGAATTGGAGAATATTGTTAGGCAAATACGCTTGCTGCGTGCAACGTACATTAACACTCTTATAATTTTCATAATATGCTGTTTTAAATTTGGATTATCTTTGCCAACACTTTTCATCCTAAGTGTTGTATTTGTATCAAGTCTTATAACTTGGCGATGGTACTCAGGTGAATATGCTAAAGCCCTGGACGGTATTTACAAAGAAGCCACGAAAAACGTGGATTCGTCACAAAAATGAATGTAGTTTTACACTTGAAATAACGGCAATTTGCATAAGATGGCATAGCCAGTCTATGCTTTGTTCTGTTTGTCCTCTCAATTACTCTCGTATATGTACGAGAGAAAGATACTGATTTGAATATTCTCCGCCTTTTTCATAGCGCCAATAGTGTATGACAAAGTGCATTAAAAAGCAAAATGCAAAAAGCAAAAATACAAATCAAAAATTAAATATTCAAAAGATGACCCCCAAATAAATTTGGGGGCTAAACAGTATTGAGATTGCTTCGGCCTAAAAGGCAGGCCTCGCAATGACCTTTTGTTAATAGATCCCTCCGCTTCGCCCCCGTGCTTTTTTGCGAAATCAAGAACGGGGACTCCGGTCGGGATGACAGGGGGATGTGACTGATAGGATTTAGAATGAGATTGGCGGGGCGTGTGAAGACCACGCTGCAGTGCAGGGGGCCAATCGAAAAGAAGTTTCCCTCGTACCTGCTATCAATGTGTAGATTTCTCCATCCTGATCTGCCTCTATGCCTCCGGCGGTATAACCTGCTCAGGCAGCTAAGAGCAAAATCGCTAAAAATTTATTTCATCGGCGGGGGATATTTAAAATCCGGCCCTCCCTTTTGGGTTTTTGCACAAACAATCCAAATATGATAGTATAGGGAGTACGGAAGGTGTTTGATTGTCTATTAAAAAGAGGCATGAAAATGAAAACAACCGTTAGAAAAATCATTTTATTGGTAACATCATTGCTAATATTTTCAGTAAGCGCGCCGGCCAAGCAGCCGGTTTACCCGGTCAGGGTGAGTGAGAACAGGCGGTATTTCGTAGACCAGAACGGTAATCCCGTATTCTGGTTGGGCACTACACAATGGCAAATCTTTCGGGAATATACTCTGGACGAGGCCAGGACGATTCTTGAAAAAGTAAAAAACAAGGGATTTGTCTTTGTTCAGGCGATGCTCATGGGCGTTGGTGACGGCACACGGCCCAATGTGTACGGCCAAAAGCCCTGGATAAATAACAATCCCCTCACGCCAAACGAGGGGTACTTCGAGAATGTGGATTCCGTTATCCAGACAGCCCGTGAAAACAACCTCGTTTTTTCGGTGACTCTGTACCATCAACGGTACCGCAAATATATAACATTAAAGAATGCCCGGTCATGGGCGAAGTGGTTGGCTCAGCGGTACAAAAACGTACCCAATATTGTCTGGTCTATGACGCCTGAGGCCAAACAGGGGTTCGTTCCAATTCTTCGGGAGCTGGCAGCAGGCCTTCGCGAAGGAGACGGAGGTTTTCATATTATTACCTTTAAGCCGGACCCCGCACCATACTCGTCCAGCTTTATTCACGATGAGAATTGGCTGGCCTTCAACTCAATGCAAACCTGGAATGGTGTTAAGCTGATTTATCCTATGGTAACTAAGGATTACAATCTTAAGCCTGTAAAGCCCGTTTTAATGGCTGAAGGCGCATACGAAGCAGGCTCCGAATACGGATTTGCAGTAACTCCTCTTTGGATTCGCAGACAGGCCTATTATTCATACCTTGCAGGTGGTCATCACACATACGGCCACAACGATAGTTGGCGTGTACTGCCTACATGGAAGAAGGCCCTGGATGCACCCGGTGCCTTCCAAATGGGTATCCTTAAGAAAATATTTCTGGCGCGAAAAGAATGGTGGTACCTCGTTCCAGACCAATCGATTTTTGCAAGCGGCGGCCAAACAAGCGGAAAGGTGTTAAACCTTGCGGCCCGTCATAAAGACGGCAAATGGAGCATGGTATATTTAGGCAGCAAGACCTCTTTTTCCGTCAATATGAATAAAATTACCGCGGGAAGCAAAGTGAACGCATTTTGGATCGACCCAAAAACAGGGGATTCAGTTTCGATTGGCAGATTTCCAAACGCGGGTGTTCAATCCTTTTCGACGCCCGATGGCTGGGAAGATGCTATATTGATACTGGAACCTGCTGGTGGCTAAATCCCAACCCCAACCCCTGAACCGACAGCAAGCCAATGTCAAAAGATGGCCACTGAACTTAATCTTTGTCTTTTATTCCGAGGTCATCTTTTGTTAGTATGGAATCGAATTTGTAGCCGGCCTGTGTGATGTTTTCTCCAGCTCCCTGTTTGCGGTCTATTACACAAACAATCTTTTTTACAGTTGCTCCGGCCTCGGTGATAACTTTGGCGGCCTCGAGGACCTGGCCGCCGGTGGTGGCAATGTCTTCTACCAACAGGACTACATCACCGCTTTTTAAGACGCCTTCTACCATTTTGCCGGTGCCGTAACCTTTTTTGCTGTTTCGGATGATTACCCATTTTTTGCCGGTTTTCATAGCGGTAGCGGCAGCGAGGGCCACGCCGCCGAGTTCGGCGCCAGCGATCAAGGTAACATCGTCAGTAATATATCCGGCAAATTCTTCGCCGAGGGCCTTGAGTATATCAGGGCAGGTCTCGAACAGGTATTTATCAAGGTAATACTTACTTCGTTTGCCGCTGCGGAGGACGAAATCGCCTTCGAGATAAGCGGTTTCCTTGATACGCCTTATCAATTCTTCTCTGGTCATAGTTCGTGCCCCTGGCCCCGATTGACTGTTTATACATTAAGTTCGACTTTTCGGTTGAGCTCTTTTCGATATTTTCTGCGGATGGGTGTTACAATGCCTCTTATGAATTCGTCGACCTGCTGGGGTGCTCGGCCGACGTAATTTTTCGGATTCAATACTTTCTCAAAATTGACTTTTCTAAAGGCAATATCTGCTCTTAGGCGGTTAATCAAGTCGTTAGGCTTTCTGAACTTTTTGACCTGTGCAGCGGCAGCGTGCGAGTTCAGTCTTATTTTTTCGTGCAGCTCCTGGCGATTGCCGCCGGCCTTTACGCCGGCCATCAGGATATTCTCAGTGGCCATAAACGGCAGCTCCGCTTCAACATGGGCCGCTATCACCTTCGGATAAACGACAAGCCCGTCGAGGACGTTGACCAGGATTTGGAGAATGCCATCAACGGCCAAAAACGCTTCCGGAATGACCACCCTTCTATTGGCTGAATCATCGAGCGTTCTTTCAAACCACTGCTCGGAAGCGGTCATCTGCGGGCTGGAAGTTAGGCTCAGAACAAGCCTGCTAAGTGCGGTTACTCTTTCTGAGCGCATCGGATTTCTTTTATAAGCCATCGCCGAAGAGCCGACCTGCGATTTTTCAAACGGCTCTTCAACCTCTTTTAGATTTGCGAGCAGGCGCATGTCGTTGCATAACTTGTGGGCAGATTGCGCAACTGATGCAAGGCAGTTTACCACGAGGGTATCGATTTTTCGCTGATATGTCTGGCCTGTAACGGCGCAGATTTTTTTGAATCCGAACGCAGCGGCTACGGCTTTGTCGAGCTGCTTGACCTTGCTTTGCCTGCCTTCGAAAAGCGCCAGGAACGAGGCCTGCGTGCCGGTAGTACCCTTGACACCGCGAAACAGCAGTGTTTCAAGCCGATGCTCGATTTCCTGCAGATCGAGCACGAACTCATAACACCACATTGCCGCCCTCTTGCCGACGGTGGTCAACTGGGCCGGCTGAAAATGCGTGTAGCCTAATGTCGGAAGGTCGTGATGCTTCTTTGCAAACTTGCCTAACAGATTTATCACTGCGGCCAATTTGCCGGCTGTCATTTGCAGCGCTTGGCGCATAATTATCAAATCAGCGTTGTCGCCTACGAAACAACTGGTGGCTCCGAGGTGAATAATCGGCGCGGCTTTGGGGGCCACATTAGCAAAGGTGTGGATGTGAGCGACAACATCGTGGCGGAATTTTTTTTCGTAAACAGCGGCCTTTTTGAAATTAATATCGTCGAGATGCCTGGCCATCTGGTTTATCTGTCCCTGTTTTATGGGCAGGCCAAGTTTCTTTTGTGCCTTCGCGAGCTCGAGCCAGAGCCTGCGCCATGTGCTAAACTTTTTCTGTGGCCCGAAAAGCTCAGCCATTTCCGGTGAGGCGTTTCTTTCAACGAGCGGACTTACATAATTTCGGGTTTTTGAATCGTTTGCCATTTTGGTTTCTTTCAAGTTTATTTAGCCGCGATTCTTTCCTTCCTTTTGGTTAAAAGGTGTTCAATCTCGTCAATATCATCCAGGCTCAAGTCCCAATCTGATGCGGTATAAGTTTCGGCAATCTGCTCCGGTCTTCGTGCTCCCACAATTGCGGCTGTAACCTCGGGCCGGCGAAGAACCCAGCTAATAGCCAACTGGGCCAACGTCCTTCCGCTGCGTTCGGCAATGGGCTGAAGCTCATCAACTAATTGCAGCGTGGCGGTGAACTGAGGGTCGTGAAAATCGGGATTTCTTCTTCGATGGTCGTCCAAAGCCAGGGCTGCGAGACGTTCCTGGTTGAATTTTCCGGTGAGCAAACCTCTCTGCATAGGGCTGTATGCCACAACACCGATATTATTTTCCGCACAATAGCTCAAGAGTTCATCCTCAGCTTCGCGATGGAGCATACTGTAGGGCGGCTGAAGTGAGGCGACAGGTGCAATCTTCCGGATGCGTTTGAGCTGCTCGACGTTATAATTGGATACGCCGATGTATCGCACCTTGCCGGCTTCTGCGAGTTTGGCCATTTCCTCCCAGCCTTCTTCGATATCTTCTTCCGGTTGGGGCCAGTGCATCTGGTACAGGTCTATTACATCAACTCCGAGTTTTTTCAGGCTTGTATGGCACTCCAGGCGAATGCTTTTGGCGTTGAGGCAGGGGATTCTATGGTTCCTTTGGCTCCACAGCAATCCGCACTTGGTTGCGACGAGTGGCTTTTGGGTTGTTTGTTCGAGGGCCTTGCCGACAAGCAGCTCGGAATGGCCCAGACCATAGATTGGAGCGGTATCTATCCAGTTGATTCCGTTCTCCAGGGCGGCCAGGACCGCGCTAATTGCTTCGCCATCATCCTGCGGCCCCCAGCCATATAGCCAGGGGCCACCCATTGCCCAGGTGCCTAAGCCAACAGTGGTCAGCTCCAAATCCGTATAACCTAATTTTCGCTTTTTCACAATGAGACTCCCACAAAGCTTCGACTACTCATACAATCCTGCAATTAAAAACCTATGCGGCATTAGCATATTACGATTTCAAGCGTTAATCAACACTTTTGTACTTTTACTTGAAATCCTCTCTCTATCAATTTACACTCTAAAATTGATAGTGCCGTACCGTAATATTAATTAACTCGAATATTCAACTGAAACAACTATGAAAATCAAACGAATACATCCGCGGATTCTCTTTGGCTTATTGCTGGTCCTGCTGTCAATTTTCTTTTATGTAATCCACTACCTGCTTTTCAAGGATACCCATCACATCTTTATTTACCTGGTAGGTGATATCGCATTTGTCTTCATAGAGGTGCTGCTTGTTACGCTGATTATTCATCAAATATTAAGTGATAGAGAAAAACGAGCGATATTCAAAAAACTGAATATGGTCATCGGAGCTTTTTTCAGTGAGGCAGGCATGCCTTTGTTACAGTATTTTCAAGTTTTCGATGCTAATGCCGACAAGGCCTCAAGCCACCTCATTATCAGTGATGATTGGTCACCAGAGCATTTTATTCTGATTAGAAAAGAGCTGCACAATCATAATTATAAAATTGACAGCCGGGCCGGTGACCTGGACGGGCTGCGGAATTTCCTTGTAGAAAAGAGAGGTTTTCTCCTGCGCCTGCTTGAGAATCCTAACTGGTTAGAGCATGAAGACTTCACAGAGCTGCTTTGGGCGGTCTTTCATTTGGCGGAGGAATTGTCGCACAGGACAAGTGTTAAAAAGTTACCCGATACAGACTATAAACATTTAGCCGGTGATATTGGAAGAGCATACCGATTATTGATCCGGCAATGGCTTGCCCATATGGAACATCTCAAGAACGATTATCCTTACCTGTTCTCTCTTGCTATCAGAACCAATCCCTTTGACGCCGATGCATCGCCGGAAGTAAAATAAATAATTATAATGCTATCGCCAATTAATGATAGCCGGCTCCGGGATAAAGTATATTCAGCGCCAGTGTATGTATGGGGTCAAAGACAGGGCCAAAAAACTGCCAGGCAACGACCAGTCCTATCATTCTATGCATCGGCTGATATAGGAAACTTTCATAGCGCTGCGCGGCCCGGTCGCTTAGAAAAAACAAAAGCACATTACTGCCGTCAAGCGGAGGCAGCGGAATCAGATTAAAAACCAATAAGATGAGATTCAGTGAAAAGAGGATGCTTACGACGACCGCCGCGGCGTTTGCCCACCCCTGCGATGCCGCTGCGACAACCTGTGTGAAATTAATTGTCTCTGGTGCGTGGAAGAAGCCAAAAAGTATCCCGCCGTGGATTATCAATGCCGCCACAAAAACAAAGATCAAATTTGCACCGGGTCCGGCCAGTGACATCCAAACCGCCTTCCGTCTGTTTCTCTGTGCCCAGTAGGGATCAAACGGCGCGCTTGCCCAGCCTATCATCCATCCGGAAAGCAAAAACGAGAGTATCGGAATGGCAACCATGCCAAAAGGGCTTCTTTGGATATGGGGTACGGGGTCTACAGTAACCAAGCCGTAGTGGTAAGCTGTAGGGTCCCCCAGCTTTGCAGCAGCAAATCCGTGACAGGCTTCGTGAAAAGTCGTGGAAACGATAAAAACCACATACCAGATTATTCCCAAGGCGATAAAATCCATTAATATTTCTTCGCCTTTATTTTTTAATCGAGACGAAATAAGCTTCCCCAAGCTTTGTATCAAACTCGATAATATTTTCTTCAGGGCTGGTGGTCTTCACTAACCTGCCAGCAGAAACGACCTTGACTGACACATCGGTATGTAGCCTGCACTTGCGGCCCAGCTTCGAGCGGAGTACGGCGCCGGTGAGCTTTCCATTCTTCCAGGAGATGTCCACTTCGAAACCGCCGCGGGCACAGAGGCCCTTGACGTGTCCGGCCGGCCAGGCCTTAGGTAAGGCTGGCAGCAGATGCATCTCACCAGTGTGACTCTGCAACAGCATCCCTGCGATTCCGGCTGTGCCGCCGAAGTTGCCGTCAATCTGGAACGGCGGACAACTGTCGAACATATTCGGCAGAGTGCTTTTGGTGATTAATCCGGCAAGCATCTTGTAGGCGTGGTCTCCATCCAACAGTCGCGCCCAGAAGTTGACCTTCCATGCCTTGCTCCATCCTGTGCCGCCGTCGCCGCGATGCGTGAGTGTAACACGGCATGCCTCTGCCAGTTTTGGTGTTCGGCGCGGGGTGATTTCACAGCCGGGGTGCAGGGCGTACAAGTGGGAAATATGACGGTGCTGGTTCCCGGGATTGTCCTTGTCCTGGAGCCACTCCTGAAGCTGTCCGTGCCGGCCGATCTGATTTGGCGCGATTCGGCTTCGCAGCTCGGTGAGCTTTCGGCGAAAGTCTGAGTCAACACGGAGGCTTTCAGCAGCTTCGATGCAGTTGGCGAACAGCTCACGGATGATTTGATGGTCCATAGTGGGGCCTGCGACCAGCCCACCCTGCTCTGGAGAGTTGGATGGCGTGCTGATGAGCCAGCCGGTCTTCGGGTCCTCGATGAGAAAATCGACGAAGAATAGTGCCGCTCCCTTCATCACCGGATACGCGCGTTCAGCGAGAAACCTTCTATCGCCGGTGAACAGGTAATGCTCCCAGAGGTTCCGTGTCAGCCATGCCCCACCGGTTACCCATATCCCGTGGTTGGAGTTATTTATGGGAGCAGTTCCCCGCCAGAGGTCGGTGTTATGGTGCAATACCCACCCGCGGCAGCCGTAGTGCACTTTTGCGGTCCTTCTCCCGGAGATAACAAGGTCGTCGAGCATATCGAACAGCGGCCCGTGACACTCTGATAGGTTGCACACCTCAACCGGCCAATAGTTCATCTCCGTGTTGATGTTGGTCGTCCACTTGCTTTCCCACGGCGGTCTGATTTTTTCGTTCCAGATTCCCTGTAGGTTTGCCGGCTGTGAATTGGGCCGAGAACTGCAAATGAGCAGATAGCGGCCAAACTGAAAATACAGGGCCGCCAACTGTGGGTCATTGCTGCCGCCGAATGTACGGAGCCGCTCGTCGGTCGGCCGGGTCGGTGGCGCCCAGGTCGAGCTCGACGCGGCGGAAAAGTCGGCGATGGTCAATTACATGCGCGTTGCGTAAAGATTCGTAGCTTTTGCCGGAAACCGCTCGTATTACCTGGTCGCATCGAGCCGCAGGGTCTGCGCTGACGTCCTTAAAGTTGGTGAAACTGGTTGCGGCCGCTAACAATAGCGTCGCTGCGTCGGCACCTTTTACTTCTACGGCTTCGTTAGTTACCTTCACTTTGCCGCCATCAGTCGAGACGAGCAGGCGTGCCTCAAATTTAAGACAGTTGCCCTGCCTGCCTGAAGGATGACCATCCGAGCGCATTTGCCCCCGCAGGGCCAATTGGGTCTTACCGACGGCGACCGTCGAAGTGTCCGGCTGAGCGCCATTCATCTTCGCGGTAAAGTTGACACTGCTGTCCCTATCGGCGGTGATATGCACAACGATTACCCGGTCGGCAGCGCTGGAGAAGACTTCTCGGGCGAACTTCACACCATCAACAGTGTACGTGACGCGGGCGACCGCGGTATCCAAATCCAGCTCACGACGGTAATCACTGAACTTGTGAGAGCCAAGAAAGTGCAGATGCAGGTCGCCAAACGGCTGATAGGCATGCTGGCGGAGCGGCACACTCATCATACGCTCCATCGCCAGGGCCTCGGCCTGACGCTGCTTGCCCTCGAACAACAGCTTGCGGACAACCGGCAGATAATCGGCAGCTCCGGGATGTGAATAATCGTGTGGCCGGCCGGTCCATAGTGTGTCCTCGTTGAACTGCAGCCGTTCGTTTTCGGCGCCGCCGAAGACCATCGCACCAAGACGTCCGTTTCCAATGGGCAGAGCTTCGGTCCATTGTTTTGCGCTCTTGAGGTACCACAGTCGTGATGAACTTTTTGACAATTCCGAGTCGGCAAGTCCGCCGTAGGTGGAAGCAGCTATAAATTGAGCTGCCAGCAAAACAAGCGTAGAAAGACGCCAAAGGACAATTTTATCGGTACGGGCGGTCCGCGAACCGCCCCTACTTGTTCTGCAAGTTTCTACCATATATCGTAATAATACGCGAAAAATGTAAAAAAGTAAAAATTAAAAACTGTGGAATTCAAGACTTTTAAGCTCTTAGCTTTCGGTGTGACGCTTTTTTTCAGACCTTTCCCGAATGTTGCGGGGAAACAGACGTCCGGTAATAACATCGGTGTTTTTCGGATTCAAGAAATTTGGCAAAGATTAACCGCCGAGACCGCCGAGAGCGCAGAGAAAGACGAGAATAAACGGAAAAAAGAAGTGAAATATTAAAAATCTCCGCGGACTCTGCGAACTCGGCGGTAAAACTAAGGGGCTTTAATGCAAAAGGCATTTTGTTTATTGCTGAATTATTCATATATTTTATATGTCTGGTATGTGCGGTTCGCGAACCGCCCCTACCCGACATAAAGCGCAAAGATTCGTTTCTGGACGTAGAAATGGGGGTAGATATGAACGAAGTAGTGATGCTGCGCGGAGCCGAGCCGAGGGAAATTCTTGAAACTGCAATTGCAGAAAAAGTGCCAGCCATTATGTCCTATTTGTCCAAAGGTAAATGGCACGTCGCAAAGGTAGTGCTGACGAATCTTGGAGCCAGTAGACTAAGTGTTAAGATATGGCCAAAGGACAAACCGCGTCCGGTAAATATACACGTTCATCAGCCGGTCGGCGTATCGCTCAAGTACGGATACGGCAAGTTTGTTTTTGACACAACCGTGGAGGGTCTTGAGCAATCGGCCCCTGTGCCTTCTTGCGAAAGCAAGAGTGGGGGCCGAGGGCAGAACGGTTCGTGTACGGGCGGTTCGCGAACCGCCCCTACGGGCGGCCCTGAGCGAGGAAAGGAGTCTAAGGGCGGAGCGATAGTACTTGCGGTGCCGGAGCGGATTGAGATAGTCCAGAGAAGAAGCTATTACCGAGTTGATGTGCCCAAATCGCTGAAAGTAAAAGTGCTGCTGTGGCATCGTGGACAGAATTATGTCCCGGCAGACGTGGCGTGCAGCCCTGACAAGCAACAAGACAGCAGTGCCAGCACTGGTGTAAGTGCAGATGCGAACGAGGAGACACGAGATTATTACCAGGGCAGGCTCGTTGATATTTCTGCCGGCGGGGCACAGATTGCAGTTGATACTGCACAAAAACCTGACCTTAGGAAAGGACAGTTTATCGGGCTCACATTTACACCTATGCCTTATGAAAGGCCATTGATATTCGACGCCCAGATTAGAAACATCCTGCCAACAGCGGACAGCCAAAATATCTGCCTTGGTTTGCAGATTGTCGGCTTGGAAGCGAGTTCCGAGGGCAGGCAGATTCTTGAAAGACTGTGCGAGGTTGTCGAGCGTTATTTTCAGATAAACCAATCCGGCGCCAAGCAGCAGGAAATGAAAGGAGCATCCGAAAACACGATAAATCCCGTTGGAAATTCAGAAAATGCGGGCTAACCCGCAAAAAGGGACGATTTCTAACGGGATAAAGGGCATTTCGGAATCCGAGTCGAGAGGCACTGCGTAAGGCGAGGCAAAGGCGATTACTGTTCGGGTTCCCATTTTGCGGGCAGGTGTAAAATGGGCTTTCTCTTACGGATTACTTTGTAGTAAAACCATTTCACAAAGCTGCTTGCTGCAAAACCACAGAAAATCAATACCAAAGCGGCCTGTCTGCTCCAGATACACAGGGCAAGGAATAACAGCGCCCTGATGAGATGTGCGAAGGGTTTTTTGCCCTTTAGGTACTGATTGAGGATGTGCGGATATCTGATTCTGCTGACCATCAAGACCGCCGCGCCGAGGGCCAAAAACGGCAGGGCATAAATAATTACATTCAGGCTCGGAAGTGTTTCCTGATGGAGTATTACCAAGCTGACTATTACCCCCGCAGCGGCGGGCGTTGGCAGGCCTACAAAACTCATGTGGGCGGATTCGTCCTCCTCGTTTTCTACATTGAACCTGGCTAATCGAATGGCCGCACAGCTTATATATCCTGCCGCTGCCAGCCAGATGAAACGTTGGAGAAAAGTTTCTATGGCGGGATTAAGCCCTGCAAACTCGGCCAGTTTGTATTCAAGGACTTTCAGCATCAAAAATGCCGGCGCAACACCGAAGCTGATTATATCGCAGAGGCTGTCGAGCTGGCCGCCGAAGCTGGAGGTGCTCTGGCTCATTCGTGCCACTCGTCCATCGAGCATGTCGGCAATCATTGCCAGCAGTATCATGTAGCCTGACATCGCAAAGTAAGAAAACTGCCCGATGCCGAGCTTTGCCCCTTTGCCGGCAAAGACAATGGCCGCGAAGCCGCATACGCCGTTGAGAATAGTTATCAGTGAGGGCAGGACCGTGACGTACTTTAGCCTTTGCTTTCGCACCCGCCGCAGCAGGCTTTCTTTTGCAGCTTCTGTTTTTAATCTTGGCATAACTATTTCCCGCCAGGCGGTGTTCCCTCGTACTTTACAAGCGGCGTCAATCCTGCTTTGACTTTGTCGCCTATTTGTACGAGACACTTCACATTTTCACGAGCAGGCACATACAATTCCGTTCTTGAGCCGAATTTTATCATGCCGAATTTCTGGCCGCCAGTCAATTCTTTGCCCTCACTTATCTCGCAGACAATTCGCCTTGCGATTGCCCCACTGATTTGCCGAACAATGAGCCGCTGTTGCGGGCTGTCGGTCCTGAGCAAGGCCAGGTCTTTGGACTCATTAACGCGGCCGGACTGCGGATTTGCGGCGTTTTTGTATTTGCCCTTTTTATAAGTAATTTTCTCGACTTTTGCGTTACACGGAGCGCGATTAATGTGGGTGTTGAAAATACTCATAAATATCCCGACCCGCAGCGCATCTCCGCCAATAAAGTTATCTTCCTCTATAATCTCAATATCGGTTATCCGGCCATCAGCCGGCGCCAACAGCAGGTTCTTATCTGAAGGCGGACTTCGATAAGGGTCGCGGAAGAACATCAAAACCCATACGCAAACAGACGCCAAAAGCGCCTCTATCGAAACGATAGCCCACAACGGCAAAAAAGCCTTCCCCGCCAGCGGACAGATGACCATTAGTGTAAGCACTACCGCCGGGAAAATGACTACCTGGGGCCAACCATATTTCGTCAGTGGAATTCTCATATTTCGATTTTCGATACGCGATTCCAGATTCTCGATACCCGATTTTACGAGTATCGAGTATCCGGCATCAAGTATATCTTTATCCAGTGGACAATCAAGTCCGTTAAAAATTCGGGGTTTCCTGTCTGTTCCTGAATTTTATTTTTTTAAAAGACAAAAAATGGGCGGCAGTCCCCCCTGGTTCTTCAACAGGGTAAATAAAAAAGGCCGAACTGAGAGGTATCGGCCTTTCGGAGGAGGGTGATGATCTGCTTTTATTACAATCCGAAGTACGAAGTTCGGATTTCGAATTTTAACGTCATTCCTACAATATATAGACGTCAAACAGCCCAAAAAGTTACACGATTTTTCTAAAAGTCCTGAAAATTCTGTAAAAAAGGCGATTTTGGCATAAAAAAGGCCGACCTAACAAGATCGGCCAATTAAAGAAGAAGGAGTATCATTCCAGACTTAAGAAGCCGCGTACACTAACAGAATGGCTCATTTTTCAAAACCGCCGAGCGAACCGAGCCAGGTACAGTTGCTTCTATTATATATAGACGTTAAAGAGCCCAAAAGGTTACAAAGTTTTTTGTAAAATTTTTGTAAAATTTTGTAAAACCACCGACTCCAAAACAAAAAAGGCCAGCCCATTTGGATAGGCCTGTTCATTACTTCAGCAGTTTTTTATTCAACCAATGATTCTCTAATCTGCTCAGCTAACTGCGGTATTCTTTCATAAGTTACATCCTCCGGCACTTTTCCATTGAAAGCAAAGATGCGACAAAAAAATCTTTTTCAGGATATAATTGTGCAACCTTGTAACCAGGTCTTGACGGAGTAGTAAAGAGACGGTAAGCTTCAGCAAAAATGACGAATACAGAATAATGAATTTCGAATAAGAAACAAGGAAAGGACACAAGATGTTCACAACGATTGTTGATGTAATGGCAAGGGAAATACTCGATTCCCGCGGCAACCCTACTGTCGAAGTCGATGTACTGCTTGATGACGGCTCGTTCGGCAGAGCGGCAGTGCCATCCGGAGCCAGCACAGGCGCATACGAAGCGATAGAACTTCGCGACACAAGGGCAAAGCGCTATATGGGCAAAGGCGTTATCAAAGCTGTTAAAAATGTAAACGAAGTCATCGCCCCGGAAGTTGTAGGTATGGACGCCACGCAGCAGGAAGAGCTCGATGAACTGATGATTGAACTGGACGGCACGGCCAACAAAGGTAAGCTCGGCGCAAACGCGATATTAGGCGTCTCTTTGGCGGCAGCAAAGGCGGCGGCGGACTCGGCTGGACTGCCCCTTTACCGCTATTTAGGCGGCTGCAATGCCAATATTTTGCCGGTTCCGATGATGAATATTCTAAATGGCGGAAAACACTCGGACAATAACGTCGACTTCCAGGAATTTATGATTATGCCGATAGGTGCAAAAACTTTCCCACAGGCATTGCAGATGGGGGCGGAAGTCTTTCATACTCTAAAATCCGTGCTGGGCAAAAAAGGCTACGCTACATCGGTGGGCGACGAAGGCGGCTTTGCTCCCATGCTAAAAAGCAACGAGGAGGCCCTGGAAGTGATTATGGACGCCATAAAGAAGGCCGGCTACAAACCCGGTAAGGACGTCGCAATCGCACTCGACCCTGCTGCAACTGAAATGTTCGACAACAAGACAAAGAGCTACAAGTTTTTCAAATCCAGCCCGAAGAAAAAAATCTCGTGCGATGCCTTGATTTCGCACTGGGCCCGATGGGTGGACAAGTATCCCATAATTTCTATTGAAGACGGACTGGCCGAGGATGATTGGGCCGGCTGGACGAAACTAAATAAGAAGCTTGGTGGTAAAATCCAATTGGTCGGCGATGATTTGTTCGTAACCAATACGAGGCGTCTGGCAAAAGGTATCAAGCTCAACTGTGCCAATTCGATATTGATAAAGCTCAACCAAATAGGCACGCTGACGGAGACATTTGAGGCCATCAATATGGCCCGCGCGGCCGGCTGGACTGCCGTCATCAGCCACCGAAGCGGTGAGACCGAGGACACGACAATCGCCGATTTAGCCGTTGCCACAGGCGTGGGCCAGATAAAGACGGGGTCGCTTTGCCGAACCGACAGGATCTGCAAATACAATCAACTGCTTAGAATAAGTGAAGACCTCGGCCCAGCGGCAAAATACTCCGGCAGTTTCGTCGTGCGTCGTGCGTGATGCGTCGTGCGAAAAGAAATACGCAATACGCAATACGAACATGCGAAAGCAAAATATCATCCGAGTGTTTTTGTTTGTTGTCTTTTTCAGCATTGGCGCAGGAGCGTTGAGCGGCTCTATACTTTGTGCTGATTTGCTTCGATACTATCACGATAGAGAACTGCTGGAAGCAGAGAAAGAACTGTCAAATCAGCTCAAATCCCTGAACGCCGACTACGATGCCCTGCTGGAGCAGTTGGATAAAGACCCTAATCTTATCAAACGGATTGCCCCTGCTACGCTCGGCGTGGAACATAACGACGTAGATACTATTTACCCGAAGGCAACAGCCGAGCAATTGGCCGCCGCCAGAAAAGCCCTGACGGAAGATATGGGCCTAAACACTACCGACTCGACACTGCCCACGTGGCTTACCCGCTGCAAAGAACCGGCGCGACGAACAATGCTTTTTTTTGCCGGTGCAGGTTTAATCCTTGTTTCGTTTATATGTTTCGGTCCGGCAAAAGAGAAAAGTCGAGAAGAAGCCAAAAGTTAAACTCCATTAGATAAATCCCCCAACAAATATCTAATACCAATTACAGTTAAAGATTGCCGATAGAATCAGACGTAGCGCCGACTGGAAGGGTCTGGATTCCTGCTTTCGCAGGAATGACAGGCTCAGGCAATCGGCAATAACTAAGTAGAATTGGTATAATGGGTTAAACTCGCAAATATGTTTCGAGCTGTTGGTCCGCCGCCCACAACTTTGTACGGGCGGTTCGCGAACCGCCCCTACCGGGCGGCTAAGGCCACCCTGAAGATAGCGCCGATCGGCCTGGCGGTGATGATTTCCACGAAACCATCGTGCGCCTGGGCGAATTTTTTCACGAGCGCAAGACCCAGGCCCGTTCCGGTGGTTTCGCGTGTAGCTTCTGACCCGGAGCGGAAGAACTCCTCAAAAACTTTATACCGCAGCCGATGAGGCACGCCGGGGCCATGGTCCTCAACTTCTATTAAGATGAACCGGTCATCGCTCCTGGTTCGGACCGTAATAATCTTATCCTGTGCATTACGGGCGTATTTGATTGCGTTGTCCACCAAATTAACAACTATCTGTGTAACGGCATCAGGGTCAAAAGCCGTTTGACCAAGCTGCCCAAGCTCTGTTTTTATCGAAAAGCCGTTCTGCTCGGCATAGGGCTTCATCATTTCGACTACGTCCGCAATGCACTCGTTAATATCGCCCAGACTGAACGTATATTTTTTCCGTCCCTTTTGGATGCGAGAAAAGTCAAGCACGTTCTCAATGAGCCTGCTCAATCGTTCGCTTTCGGCCCGCATACTCCCGTAATATTCGGCGAGCTTGTCCTCCGATTTGACCCAGTTCTTCTCCAGCATCTCCGAGTACATTCGTATTGAAGTCAGCGGAGTTCTAAGCTCGTGCGAGACGGCGGATATAAAATCATCCTTTTTTTGTGCTAATTTGAGCTGCGTCCTCGCACTGAGCCATAAACTGGCAAGCGCCAGCGTTACCGCCAAAAGCACTATCGAAATAATACCGAAATACCAGTGTCGAAGCTGACTTATCTGTTCGGCAATCCAGGCAGGGTCGATTTCCATAAGGTTTAATACCAGCTCACCAAAGTCAAAGACTAATACTGCTGTATAGGCGGCATTTTTATTTTCCGCCCACCCATTTTTCGTTTGAGGTAATTCAAAGCTCATACCGTCGCGCATCAACCGCCTTGTGGATTCTTTGACCTCCTGAATCAACTTCTTTTCATTAAGCTGGAATCCCTGTAGAAAATGCGTGTCTTCGATTTGTACGTTTCTGACCAAAAACACCTGCCCGCCAAATATGGATTCCTCAGCGTTCCCGCCGCCGGTAACTATGGGCTCAAAGCCTCCGACCCTGACCTGCACTGTATCACTTTGCTCTTCCTGCCTGGATAACTGTAACTCAACGTTCGTATCCAGCGCTTGCTCTATTTGTGCTATTTGTGGTTGGGACAGCGCTGACTGGCTCGCCTCCTCCGATTGTTCTAAATCCGTTTGTACATTCCGCTGCCTTCTGCGGGAATCTTCTACTCGCTGCTGCAAACCCGTGTTTGCAGCAACATTGTCTATAAATGTCTGACGCTGCTGCTGTATAATCTGAGTTTTTTGTTGCTGCGCCCGCAGACTCTCGATGGGCAAGTCCTTTCCCTGCCGGCCTTTCAATCCTTCGACCTTCGCGTCTTTGCTTTTCTGAACGTTACCTTTGGCCAACTTAGCTTGTTTAAGGGTTTCCAACGCGGTCTTTGTCGAGCTGCTAACTTCTTTGCTGAAAGCCATTTTGAATGAAGCCGGTGTCACACCATTCAGCACGGGCAGCAGATTGGTCTCTATGTTTTTGCGGTTAAACTGTACTTGAAGCAACAGTATTTTGTTTTCCCCTGTCGCACCCTCCCTTTGCACTATGTCGTCATTTGGGGTGATGATGGTGCCGTTCGACTCGATTTGAAAGTTGCCCCAGGCGAAGCTGTTGTCCAGCCTACCGGCCAGCGGAGAGCGTAAAAAAGCCACCTGCTGAGCTCGCCGACCAGGCGCGACGTTTTCCGGCACATAGTAATACTGGTAATCGGTATAAGGGCGGTCCTGTTCGGTCAGAATAAACTCATCGAGTTTGCGGTTGACATCCTGCCTGATTTGCTCGGCCACCTCGGCAAATTCGCCCAGACGCGCCCCTTGCAGTCCCTCTGCCCATTTTTCGACGGCGTGGTATCCCAGCACCGACAGGCCACAAAGGGCAGAAAGAATTATCACCGATAAAATAATAAGTCGCCTGTACATATCTCGATTCTCGTTTCTCGATACTCGATTCTCGATACTATAATGAGCATCAAGCATCGAGCATCGAGCTACAACTACGTTTCATACTTATAGCCTGCCCCTCGCACGGTTTTGATAATCTTCGGGTCGGCTGAGTTCTTCTCGATTTTGCTGCGCAGTTTGGCGATGTGCATATCCGTGGTTCGGGTGCCCAATTCACTCATAGTCTCGTCCCAAACCTCTTTGTAGAGTTCTTCCCTGCTGATGACCCGGTTTGGATTTGCGGCAAAATACCGTATGATTGCCGCTTCTCGCTTTGTAATTTCTATTTCCTGATTTTTGTGCATCACTTTCAGCGCTGCAATATCGACATCCAAATCTGCAAATTTAAAGGTAAGCCCGACTGCTCTGGCCGGGTCCGTCCGGCGCAGCACCGCCTTTATCCGTGCCAGCAGCTCCTCGAGCGCAAACGGCTTTGTGATATAGTCATCTGCTCCGAGGTTCAGGCCGGTCACTTTTTCTTTTTCCTGCCCCTTGGCCGTCAGCATAATGACGGGAGTCTGCATGCCGTCCCGACGCCATCTTGTACAAAGCTGCTCACCGCTGATTTTCGGCAGCATCAGGTCAAGCAAAATCAAACAAAAAAGCTTCTCAGCCACAATACGCTGGGCTTCGAGACCATCCACAGCTTCGGTAACACGAAAATTATGAAACTCGAGAAAATCCCTCAGTGCCGAGCGGATTTTCTGCTCATCTTCAACTACTAATATGTGTGCTTTTTGCTCCATACGTCACCTACTATATATTATAGACTAAATCGGGGCTGAAGGTTTGTAAATGTTTTGTAAAAAAGCTCACGTTTTATTTTACACCCATTTTACTCAACCGGCAGCCGTCAATGTCGTATTATAGATTTAGTTCGAGAAACAATTTTACAAACCTTTTTGAAAGGAACTGAAAATGAAAAAGTTAATGCAGACAATTCTGTTCAGCCTTTTGGTACTGCAGGCAGATTTGGTTTTCGCCGACATTTCGCCTGCCGGTCAGTTAAGGCTCAATGCAGCAATGGGGCATCCTGTCATGTTAGCTCACAAAAAGCAGGTCGCTTATCTTCGCATAGGGCTGACAGGTTTTACATTGCCAACCCGGCAGGATCGTGCGCCGGTCAACATCGCAATTGTAATCGACAAATCCGGCTCAATGAGTGGCGACAAAATTGCCAAAGCAAAGGACGCAGCGATCATGGCTATCGACCGTCTCAATTGCAACGATATTATTTCTGTCGTTACTTATGATTCAAGGGTAAATGTTTTGGTGCCGGCCACGAAAGTTGCGGACAAGGAAATGATATTCCGCAGGATACGAGACATCAGCGCCGGCGGAAGTACGGCTTTGTACAACGGCGTCAGCAAAGGGGCAAAAGAGCTGAGGAAGTTCGTTTCCGACAATCGAGTTAACCGGCTGGTTTTATTGTCGGACGGCCTGGCGAATGTCGGCCCGCAAACTCCGACAGAATTAGGTCGGCTCGGAGCTTATTTGATTAAGGATGGTATCTCGGTAACGACTATCGGCCTGGGACTGGGTTATAACGAAGATTTGATGACTCAATTGGCTTATAAAAGTGATGGCAGCCATTACTTCGCTGAAACTGCTGATGAACTTTCCGGTGTTTTTGACAGCGAATTTGGACGGGCGCTTTCCGTAGTAGCCCAGGAGATTCAAATAAAAATCAGATGTGCACGTGGTATAAGGCCCATCCGACTCCTCGGAAGACAAGGCCTAATCGAGGGACAAAATGTCGAGGTTTTCATCAATCAGCTTTATAGCAAACACGAGAAGCTCATTATGCTGGAACTCGAAGTGCCCGGAAGCGCCAGGGGGCACAAACGAAAAATAGCTGCGGTTAACGTCAGCTACACGAATCTTAAAAACCATACGACCGACAGAATCAGCAGTCAGGTAGAGGTGAATTTTTCAAATTCAGAAGAACTAATCGAAAGACAAACCAATCATGATGTGATGGCCGATGTGATTGAGCTTATCGCCACCGAACGCAACGAGCTGGCATTGAAACTAAGGGACAAAGGAAAAACGAAGCAGGCTTGTGAACTGTTGTTCGAGAATGAAGCGTATCTCAAAGACAATGCGGCCCGGTACGATTCTCAAAAGCTCACAAAATACGCTGAGCAACAAAGAGAGGACAGATATAATATGGACGAAGCAAATTGGGCAAGACAGCGGAAAATAATGCGTAAGTATCAATTCCACAACAACAGTCAGCAAGGCAAAAAATGATTTGTCAGAATAAAATTTCGTAATCACAAATTTTGAAAGGAGCACAAAATGGAAAAGAAAACACAAGCCCTCGTATTAGCGGTTGTGGTAATCGCTCTGGCGACCACAGCGGCCTTTGCAGATGCGCAAACAATAAGCGGGGCAATCTCAAAGGTAACGGTTTACCGCGGCCAGGCCCTGGTGACACGTACGCTCAACGTTGATTTGCCGGCGGGCACTTCCGAGCTAATCGTCACAGACCTGCCGGCCAAGATTGTTTCCGAAAGCATTTATGCGCAGACTTCGGGCGATATTAAAGTGCTGAGCGTAAGGTTTCGGGAGAGAGCGGTAAGGGAAGATACGCGGGAAGAAGTCAAACAGCTTGATGCCCGGATTGAGGATGTAAAACACAAACTTAAATACGCTGAGAGCAAGAATAAGCATCGTGAACGGCAGTGGGAGATGTTCGCGAAGCTTAAAGACTTTACCATTACGGCAGCTAAAAGCGACCTTAATAGGGGTTTGTTAACTTTTGAGCCTATTGAAAGCCTTACCAGCCTCATAGAAGAAAAGGGCCTTGAGTATCATAAGCAGTTTTTGGAGCTCGATGACAAAATCGCTCAATTGAAAAAGGAACTGGAGTTGCTTGATCGCAAACGTAAGCAGCTCGATGCCGGTCGTTCCCGGACGGAGCGTGAAGCGGTGCTGTACGTAAGTAACACAGCCAAGAAAAAGGCCACTATAGAGTTGAGCTATCTGGTAAACGGTGCTAATTGGACCCCACAATACAACCTGCGGGCCAATCCCAAACAATCAAACGTCCTGATTGAATACAACGCAGTCGTTAACCAGACCAGCGGCGAAAATTGGGAGGGAGTTGCTTTGAACCTTTCCACGGCCGAGCCGACTATGGTTTCCGCCCCTCCGATTCTCGAACCAATGCTCGTGGGCCTTTCTCGTCCTGCACAAACCCAACAGGCCGAACAACAGCGTTTTGTGCAGATTGAGAATGTTCGACGCCAGTTACAATCCCGCAAATACAATATTAAAAAGGGTATAGCTGCCAATGCAGACCTTAATGAACTGGCAATATCCAACCAGGGCTTTGTCCTTCAGGCCAGCAGTCAACAGGTGAAAGAGTTCCAAAAACAGTTGGCCGTTGTCGCTCGTAAAGAGGGTGTCAGCGTAACATACAATTTGCCCGGCAGGCTCAGCCTGCCCAGTCGAAGCGACCAGCAGCTTGTTACGATAGCTTCTGTTTCGGCCAAAGCTGACTTCACGCTCATTGCCACCCCATTGCTTACTGACTATGTCTATCTGCAAGCGGAGCTGCTCAACGACAGCGATACGATTCTATTGCCCGGACAGGCCAGCGTGTTCCGTAACGGCGAATTCGTCGGCAACAGCCAATTGCCGCTGGTTACTATCGGCGAAAAGTTGACGGCCGGCTTCGGCATAGATTCTCAGGTCCAGGTAGCCCACGAGCTTGAAGACAAAAAGAGCCGTGTTCAGGGCGGAAATCGCATCGATACATACCATTACCGTATCGCTCTGAGCAATTACAAGAATACCGGGGTCGAATTGCAATTGCTCGACCGGCTGCCGTACACGGAGGACACTTCCGTCAAAATAGAACTCGTGAAAACTGAGCCCGAGTTAAGCAAAGACAGCGAATACCTGCGTACCGCCCGTAAAAAGGGCATTTTGCGCTGGGACCTGAATGTGCCGCCCAATACCGTCGACGAAGATGCAACTGTTGTACAATACAGCTTTACGATGGAATACGATAAGAACATGCAAATCCAGCCTCGTCGCCAATAGGTCCGCATCAGGATAAGTGCTCCGGCCCCCCAACGCACTATTTTGCGTTGGGGGGGCCAGGGCCGGCTGCAGCTTCTGCCATACTCGGAGTTTCCGACATTCATATTAGATACGCCTTTCCTGCCCCTTACTTTCCAGGAGTCTCCATCGACACGACATTTTCTGCCCAGCTTTTTTTGAAAAAAGATTGTGAACGCGCGACTTTTGGTGTAAACTACAGCAGTATTTTTCAGGATTTTGTCTGAAAAGGGTTTGAAATTTTGACACTTTTGGCATTTTGATACAGAGGTCCATTATGAAAGTAAATTTTAATAGAGAAGCGCTTTCCGAGGTTTTAGGCCTGCTGACGTCCGTGGTGCCAAGCCGAACACCCAAGCCGATACTGCGCTGCGTCCAAATCACGACCGGCGAGAAAGAGGTCCGGATTTGCGCTACGGACCTCGAGATTGGAATCAACTGCCTGGTCCATGAGGTGCAGATTGAAGAGGCCGGCGAGGTGGTTGTGCCTGCGGACCGGCTGGCTGCCATTGTGCGTGAAAGTGTTGACGAGGTGCTGTCAATGCAGGCTGGGGAAGGGACCTGCGAGATACGAGGAGCCGACAGCCACTTTACGATTTATGGCCAGGAGCCGGGCCAGTACCCCACCGTTCCGGGCTTCGAAGGGCAAGCCAATATGAAGATTGCTTTGAGTAATCTTCAGGCCGGCAGTGACCAGTGTTTGTTTGCCACAGCCAGGGAAAGCAGTCGCTATGCAATTAACGGCGTGCTGTGGGAGATTAAGGGCAAAAAGCTTCTGTTAGTTGCCACCGACGGCAGGAGACTGGCACGCTGCAGGGTCAACCTAACTTCGGCCCCGGACGAAAAGATGGCGGCAACCAAGATAATAGTACCTGCCAAGACGATGTCACTGTTAGATAAAATCGGCTCCCACGACAAGGACGCGGTCGCGGTAAAACTTGTCGACAACCAGATACTGTTGAGCTGCGGCGATGTGGTGATAAGTTCGAATCTTGTGGAGGGTAATTTCCCGAAGTATGAAGATATAATCCCGACCGATAACGATAAGAAGCTGAAACTATCAACCGAAGCGACATTGAGCGCGGTCCGCCGCTCGGCACTGCTGACGAGTGAGGAGTCCAGAGGTATAAAACTGTCGATAGGAAAGGAAACCGCGGTCTTTTCCGGCAGGGCCCCGGAGACCGGAGATGCACAAATCGAGATGGCGGTCGATTATAAAGGCGAGCCGGTCGAGATTGGCTTTAATCCGCTGTTTTTGATAGATGTCTTGAGGGTCATCAAAACTCCGGAATTTGAATTGGAGTTAGGACAACCTGATAGACCCGGCCTGATAAAAAGTGGAGCAGATTTTCTCTATGTCTTGATGCCGATTAACCTGGGATAACCCCGCACCTATTTCGGGCTTGTGGTTTCGATTCTGATTTTAAGGTTTGATATACAAAACAACATTCGAGAATAATCGGCAGTTGGAATTCCGAAATAGGTGCGGGGCACAGCTTTGCATTTTTCGTTTTAAGTATTCGTTTCTGTAATGAATGAGGAAGGACAGCTACGGCGGACAATGAAGTGGCGAGCTAAACGGCACATGGACGGGGCAGTCACGTTAGGTGATGTCGCCCGCGAGCTTATGGAGAGCCGGATTTCTCCGGTAGCTGCCCGGTTTGGCACGGTAGCGGATGTCTGGAGTCAACTGCTGCCGACCGAACTCGGCCTTCACTGCAAAATCGCAGGCATTTCTCACGGCCAACTGAAAGTGTTAGTGGATTTGCCGACGTATATGTATGAGCTGCAATTATGCAGTTTCGATCTGGTCAGTGAGCTGCAGCGGCAATGTCCGCGGGCCCACATAAAAAAGATTAAGTTCATCGTTGGCTCACCCCGCTCCTCCTAAAGACTGGAAAAGGAGAGGCCGGGCTCACAGAGCCAGGCTTAATGCATTTAGGAATTTGAAGGTAAAAAGGCAAGCGTGAAGAATTTTTTGTTTCTTATGTTTCGCTTTTTCCGATATATCCAATAATAAGAGATGAAAGACCACAGATACGATGCAAGTAACATAAAGATACTGGGGGGTATAGAGGCGGTCCGCAAACGTCCGGATATGTATATCGGCGACCGTGGAAGCGGAGGCCTGCACCACCTGGTCTTTGAGGTACTGGACAACTCCATCGATGAGGCATTGGCCGGATTCTGCGAGAAGGTAACGGTGCGCATCCACGCCGATGGCAGCTGCACAGTCGAAGATAACGGCCGAGGCATACCGGTCGAAAAGCATAAAGAGGCCAAGAAAAGTGCGTTGGAGGTTGTGCTCACGACCCTTCACGCCGGCGGCAAGTTTGACAGTAACAGCTACAAAGTGGCTGGCGGCCTGCACGGCGTGGGCGTCAGTGTTACCAATGCCCTCAGTGAATGGCTCGAAGCTAATGTTTATAGAAACGGCAAGCACTATCATTTCGAGTGTGTCCGAGGGGTACCGAAGGGGCCGGTAAAGGAAATCGGCCGAATCGACAAACGCGGCACAAGAATATCCTTCAAGCCGGACGAGCAGATTTTCGGCGATACAGAGTTCGAATACGATATACTTTTGAAACGAATACGTGAGATGGCCTATTTGAATGCCGGCCTGCAAATTACATTCAGAGATGATAGGTCCAGGAAAAAAGAGATATTCAAGTTTGAGGACGGCATTAAGGCCTTCGTCAAGCACCTTAACGAGGGCAAAGAAACGCTTCACCAGAATGTCATATATTTCAGCAGGGAAGACACAGAAGCGATGTTGAGCTGCGAAGTAGCTATGCAGTACAACGATGGTTATACTGAAAATGTGCTGGTTTTCGCCAACAACATCCGCAATATCGACGGCGGCACACACCTTTCGGGCTTTAAGACGGCCCTGACGCGCACAATGAATTATTACGCCAAAAACAACAACTTGCTCAAGAACGGCCAGTCTCCGGTCGGTGACGACCTTCGGGAGGGACTAACCGCCGTTGTGGCGGTAAAACTTGCCGACCCACACTTTGAGGCCCAGACGAAGGTACGGCTGACGAATCCGGAAGTGGGCGGTTTCGTGGAGACCACGGTCAATGAACAGCTTGGGCACTTTTTGGAAGAGCATCCGACCGAGTCAAGACGCATTTTGAACAAGGCCATCCAGGCCGCCGCGGCAAGAGAAGCCGCCCGGAAGGCGCGTGAGCTGACCAGGCGGAAGGGTGCGCTGAGTACGTCGAACCTTCCCGGCAAATTGTGGGACTGCGCAAGCAAGGAAAAGGCAGCGACGGAAATCTTTATTGTGGAAGGTGACTCGGCAGGCGGCTCGGCAAAGGCCGGTAGAGACAGAAACATCCAGGCAATCCTGCCGCTGAAAGGAAAAATCCTCAATGTTGAAAAGGCCCGCGTGGAAAAAATGCTCGCACACGATGAAATCCGGACCATTATAAGCGCTCTGGGGACCGGCATCGGCACCGATGAGTTCGATTTAAGCAGGTGCAGATACGGCAAAATAATATTGATGACGGACGCCGACGTGGATGGCGCCCATATTCGAACGCTGCTGCTTACGTTTTTCTTCAGGCAAATGCAGCAGTTGTTGCACGCCTGTATGATTTATATTGCCCAGCCGCCTTTGTATGAGCTCAGGGTCAAGGGCAAAAAGAAATCTGAATATATCCTCAGCGAGAGTCAAATGCACAAGCGGATGATTAATCGCGGCCTGGAAGATACGGAACTCGTCATCAGAGACGGTACAAAAAGTAAGAAGGGCAAAAAGTCTGCCTCCCCCGCCGTTTTGCTTCGCAAAAACGAAGCAGCGAGGGCGCGAAAGCTCGGTGACAAGGAGCTGTCGGCGCTTGTAAAGCTCCTCGCCGAGGCCGAACGCATCATAGTGGTGTTGAAAAGACGCGGCATCAACTTTGCCGACTTCATGCAGACCTATTATGATGGCAAGCAGCTTCCTCGCTTTCGCATTTGTGCTGAAGGCCGGGAGGAGATTTACTACGAAATTGACGAATACGAAAAGCGGGTCGATGAGCTCAAAGAGTGTATCGAGACTACGGCTTTGGTCGAGGAGGAAGAATTAATTGTTGCCGAGGAGCTACACGAGGTAGCGCGGATTAATCAGATAAACGAAACGCTCAAAAGTGAGTTCAGTCTGAACTTAAAAGATTTTCTCTTAAAACTCGCAAGGAGCGTCTCCGGCGAAGCGCTTCCGACCAAGTTCCAGCTCATCAATGGCCCGGACACATACGACGTTGCGTCGCTCGGCGATATCTGCGCGAGCATAAGGCAGATTGGCGGCAAAGGAATTGAGATAAAGCGTTTCAAGGGTCTGGGTGAGATGAACGCCGAGCAGTTGTGGGAGACGACAATGAATCCTGATACACGGACTTTGCTGAGGGTGGCTCTGGACGACGCGGGCGAGGCTGACAGACTCTTTAGTATATTGATGGGCAGTGATGTCCAGGCCCGCCGAACCTTCATCCGCGACCACGCCCTCGAGGTCCAAAATCTCGACGTCTAATCTCGCGGCGCGTGTTGGGGGATGCGCAATATATATAGCCTTGCATATCCCCGTATAAAATTGAGCGAGATGATAAGGCATATTGTCACAAAATCTTGGTAGGGGCAGGCCTGCGTGCCTGCCCAGGGCAGCCACATGGGGCTGCCCGTACAGGGGTCGGTTCGCGAACCGCCCTAACCAATTGCCGGTCTTTGATTCCGTTATTGGAATCCAAAATATAGTTTTCGGGAAAAGGATTACACGATGGGCACCAGGTATCGCAACGACGAATCTCACTCTGCCGGACGGGGCAATCACAATTGGGTAGTCACCCGCCGAGTTTTTTTGAAGGGGTCTGCGGCAACACTGGCCGGTCTGGCCGTCGCACAACTTTCCTGTACTCGGCGGACCACACTCGGCCGCAGGCGAGGCGCGGCACGATTTGGCATAGTTACCGACAGCCACTACGCCGACGCCGATACTATCGGCTCACGATACTACCGGCATTCGCTTGATAAGCTAACCGAGTGCGTGGAATTGATGAACGCGCAAAAAGTTGATTTTCTCATCGAACTCGGAGATTTCAAGGACCAGAACAATCCCCCCGTCGAGCAAAGGACCATTAAGGACCTCCGGGCCGTCGAGAAAGTATTCCAAAAATTCAACGGCCCAACATACCACGTCCTCGGCAATCACGACGAAGACAGTATCTCAAAAGAACAATTTCTAACTAATATAGAAAACACTAACATAGACCCGGCAAAAAGCCATTATTCGTTCGATTTCAACGGCGTACACTTTATCATTCTCGATGCCAACTACAGGTCCGACGGCACCGACTACGACCACGGCAACTTCGACTGGACCGATGCAAACGTCCCGCCCGCGGAGCTAAACTGGCTCAGGGAGGACCTCGCTGCAGGACGCCGAGACGCTATTGTTTTCACTCACCAACTTCTTGACGGCACCGGCTCGCATTTCGTCAAGAACGCCGGCGAGGTCCGGGCAATCCTGCAGTCATCGGGCAAGGTCCAGGTCGTGTTCCAGGGCCATCATCACTCTGGAGGTTACAGCCGGATAGAGGGAATTCACTACTATACATTGAAGGCAATGGTGGAAGGAGCCGGCGAAGAAAACAATTCTTACGCTATCGTCGAAGTCCGTCCTGACTTTGGTGTTACCGTTACCGGCTACCGCAAGGCCGTTAGCAAACAGCTCGCCCCCGCAGCCGTTCCGGTTTGACCAATGATTCAAAAGGCACCTACCTGAGCGCACCTCGTATCGCAAATATTATGCCGCTTATCGCATTTACTTTTTGCGAGATTTTCCAAGTGCTTTGAGAATGCTCGCAGAGGTGTGCTTAGCCAAGTAGTTGGAACCCTCGGCGGTAAAGTGGACGTTGCCATTTGGCAGTTGTATCCGTCTTAGCTTCGGTAAGGCGAGAGCATAAAGGTCGTTAATCATCACGCCGTTTTCTTTCATAATTTTCTCAGCAGCTTTATTATATCTTATTTCGTCGCCGTTGATACGGCCCGGCTCGCCATCGGGAACGGGCGTTGTGCTGGCCCAGATAAGCTTGGCACCGGTGGCATTGAGTATCTTGACAAGCTTGCGCAGATTCTGTTGATATTCTTCGAATGTCAAATCCAAAGAGCCATTCAGTTTGTCCTTACGGCCGGGAGTTTTTGTGTTGCGACTTCTGTAGCAAAGGTCGTGCAGCCCCCAGTTGAAGTGTATTACATCCCATTTGCCGTCACCGAGCCATTGGTGGATGTTTTCCAGACCTATACCGGTGTGTCTGGCATTAGTGGGAACCCGGTGGACATTGGCCTTGTCTGTGAGCAGCTTGCGCACCGGCAGTGTATAACCAATCGAGATAGAATCGCCTATCAACAGGACCCGCGGCAGATTTGGATTGTCCTCTATTGGCGCAAAAACGGGATTTACACGCCTTTGTTTCTTTGCGGAGTGCTTCGGTTTAGAGACGTCTTTCAAATAACCTAATGAAGTAAGAAATCCGTCTGCGGCCTGAAGAGTTTGCTTAAACGAGCTATTATCTTTTTCCCTTCCATAGTTAAAAAAGCCGTGCCCCTTACCTTCGAACGGCACAAGCCGGCACACGTTGCCAACCTTTTTCATCGCTGCGCAGAAACGCTCAACACTCTCGAAAGGAACCGTCCGGTCCGCAGTGCCGTGAAAAATAATACAAGGAGGAACCCCTTTTTTTACGTGCTGCAAGGGAGACAGTTTCTGAACACGATTATTAAACCTGTCGTCCAAACGCCTTTTCTTCGACAATCCCACCAGGTCCACCGCCGGATTGAACAGCACTAATGCATTCGGTTTAGAACTGATACTGCGGTCTTCATGTTCATCATCGAGTCCCTCAATCACGCCTGTACATGCCGCCACATGTCCGCCCGCTGACCCGCCGCCCGCAATGATTTTGTTCGGATTAACGCCAAGCCGGGCTGCGTTGGCCCTGACCCAGCGGACAGCGGACTTACCATCGGCAACACATTCGAAGGCGCTCGTCCCGTGCCTGTTTTTGACACGATATTCAGCAGAAATCGCCAACATTGCCCGCGAGGCAAAGTGTTCGCAGTGGTGGTAAAACTGCTTCGGAGTACCGCTGACCCAGCCGCCGCCAAAAAAGAACACTATCGCCGGCGACAATTCTTTTTTGTCCCGTCCGTGCGGCTCAAATATATGCAGTTTCAATTCGACTTCGCCGATGGTTTTGTACATCACCACTACCGGCCTTACAGCATCTTCCTCGGGATTTTCCTGTTGTCCTTCTACTGTTACTGAAAGCACAGTAGTTACTATGCAAAATAACAATATCACAATGGTCTTTTTCACTTTGTCAGCTCTTTCAAAATAAATTATGAACTAATTCCAGGGCAGTGTCTTTGCGTCGGGGCTGATGGCGTGTTTGGGTCTGGGGTGCTTTGGTCCGAAGACGTACATAGCCTCTTGTTTCTCAATAACGACGAAACTTTCATCAATCGAGCCGTCCGGTTTCGTGACCTTATCGAGCGAAAGTCCGAGGTGCCTGGCGAGGAACTTATAGGCGCCGAGCCGTTTTGAAAAGCCATAATCGTGGCCCTCTTTGGGAAGATGCACATTCTCTATCTTGTCCTCCGCCCCGTAAAGTTTATAAACATTGCGAATATAAGGAAACTCGACGTCCGGAGTATTCTTCGTCCAATCCTTGCCATCGGAGATTAGCAACTGCGGCCGAGGCGCAGCCAGGGCAGCGATGTCCGCGTTGTTGGTTTCGTGGGTCGCGCTTTTGTGGATGGGCATACCACTTTCACAATTGCAGCCGCCGAAAAAGTGCGCCGAAACCATCACCGTGGGAACCGAGACGGCAATGCGGTCATCGACCGCCGTTAAAAGAAACGATTGTGTTCCGCCGCCGGAAGCGCCGGTTATGCCGATACGCTTTGGGTCGATGCTGCCCAGCGAAAGAAGAAAGTCTACTGCGCGGATGGAGTTCCATAGTTGGAGCTTTAGAACCTTCGGTCTGCGGTGGTTCCAGCCGGCGTTTTTCCAGTCGCCCCACCCAACCATATCGTATGCAAAAACGACGGCACCCATACGCGCCAAAGTTGCACATCTTTTTTGCATATCAGGCCGAAAGCGTCCGTAATCATTGTCGCTTCCCCAATGCCCATGGGGACACAGAACGCCTGCAAAGGCCCCCTTGCCTTTGCCCGGCCGGTATAAACTGCCCGTCACGAAAACACCGGGCAGACTCTCAAAAGCGACATTTTCAACGGTGTAGCCATTGTATTTGCGCTTGCTGTGAATGATAGGATTCAAAGCACATTTCTTGGGCAAAGGCAAAAGTTCCGCTCCACAAAGGATGCCCTCGCGAATGCGTTTGGCCCGCTTTTTCCACTCGGCCAGGTTCGAATAGCTCTGCGCGAATTTTGCAAGCTGTTCCTTCGCAGCCTCTTCGCTATGATAATTTCCCTGGCAAAGTTGTGGTTCGCCCCAGTTTGTTAGCGGCTCGATTCCTACCGTCTCAACAATTCCATCGTCGGCGACCGGCGAGAGCAGAATTGCCACCCGCACATTTCCCTTTGCCTTTGGCAAACGCACCATAAGCCGACTTACACCTTTGTTAGTTTTTTGGGGCGGCTTCTGCTCGGCTGACTCAACTACAAATCCCGCACCGGCGGGGGAGAGCACTCGTGCAATAAGTTGCTTGCCGTTGAGAGTAAGTGCTGCAACTTCTTTTTTCTTGATGGTGATTTTCGCATCGGTCGTCATGCCCCAGGCCACCTCGCACGGTTTTTCAATCTCGAACTCATCCTGCACGAGGACGGCCCTTCGATTTTGCACCATCGCAACGCCGCGTGTTGTTTTGTTTGAAAACTTTTTGTAGGCTTCTGTCAAATCAACAAGGACAAAGGCGGAGGACTTCTTTGTATCGAACCTGATAAATTTCGACTTTGCCAATTCATCCTGGTTCTCACCACCCAACAGGGGGATGTTATGGCTGTATGAGTTCAGACGATAATAGGACCACCGCTTACCACCTTTTTTTCTGTCCCAGTAGCCGGGCATATTGTAGTTGTCCGAGCCGAGGTCGCGCGCCCATCGAACGCCGAGGGCATCAAGCTCGAAATTGCCCAGGTCGAGATGGCCGTGATTGACCTGGTTGTAGCCGGCCTTGACACCGACAAACAGCGCTTCCGGGTCGTCCCAGCTACTGCGAAACACCGCTACTTCCACCGGCCCGCGGAAATAACGGTCGAGGTCTCTCGGTGCGGGCTTTTTAGCTGAACGAGGCACGTACCAAACCACGTGCTGTGGACTGGCGCTGCGTTTGGCAATCATCTCGTGTTCGGCCTCGGCATAAAAGGGATTATTGTAAGCGCGGGCGAACCAGAACAAACAGGGCAATGTCCTTCTCGAATTTCTTTCTCCACTGTCCGCCAGGTTCAGGTACATCCCGGTCGGGCCGGTCATATATATCGGGAAATTTGCCGCTTCGGGCATTCCTTTGATGCTCAAGAGCCCAAAGTCCTCGCCGAGTGCCGTTTCCAGGGCCGTCAGGCCGTAGGCGGTATATCGGCTGGCATAGCTCCAGTAACCAGGCCCTTCGCCCCACGCACCATCTGGGCCATAAGTCTTCAGCGCACGCGGCAGCGAGCGGACCGCAGCGGGAATAATTTGCTCGGCATACTGAGGATCGGATTCTGCAACAGCCAAAGCGCCTACTATCAGTCCTCCATTGCAAACCTGGTTCCAGTTGTGTTCGCTCTGGGCCCACCATTTTTTCCTGTATGCGATAAGGCCCTCTTCGAGGCCGTTCTTGATTAAGCCGGCCCTGAGCTTCCGGCGTGTTGGGGCATCAAGATACGAATACAACCAGTCATATCCGAGGCCGACGGCGTGTGACATCTCAGCCGTATCGAGAAAGTGCGACGGGTTCCAGTCTTTGAACGCACAGACGGCCAGCAGGTTCTCCGCCGCCTTTTTGGCATATTTCTCCTCGCCTGTCCACCTATAGGCCAAGCCCAGGTGGTAAATCCGGTGGACACATGCCCTGCTGACAGAAAGAAGCCTCGGCCCAATCTTCCTGTAGATAAGCACCGGCCTTTCGAGATAGGCATCCGCCTGCTTGAGAACGTCCTGCAAACACTTCTGCAGGACCTTATCTTTTGCGTACTGTTTTTTCAGAGCTTTAAGCTCTTTGTCCTTCAGCATCAACCGCGGATGGCCCTTTTCGAGTGTCTTAAGGACCGCCGAAGGCTCCACGATGAATTCCTTATCGGCTGCCAAAGTGGGATGCCAACAGAAGAGAATGGTCACCGATAGAACAAGCCTAAATGTATTCGTCATAATCCACCTCCATTTTGCTTGAGTGCTACATCTATCTATCTAACGATAAAGCTTACCTGCCTTCCGTACATCAACAAAGGCGGGGGCAAGTGGAACACGTGCTCAGGTAATACTGACAGGTAGCACTTCGAGAAGTGCTCCTGCCACACTTTCTGATTCGACCTTCGTTTTCATTACGTTCAATGAAACTATGCAAGAATCTTTTCCGGATGTTTCACTAAAGATGGTCCGATTCAACGCATCTAAAAATCTTTTGAGCAGATTGTCTAAATCTGGCCCGTAGGGGAAATCTGTAGGGAATTTGTCAGGAGGCAATAGGAAAGTGATGTTTAGTACGCATGCTTCCTTGACCCTCGGCAAATCTTTCGTCTGGTCTATTATTTTTTGTGTCCATTCTGCAGGAGCAGTAACCTTGCCTCGTCTTTTGTGTTTGCTATATGGAACCCCCTTAATTTCTTGGCAGATGTATGTCATCCTATTATGATCCCTAACAAAATAAAGTTCAGACGCAGCGAAATACAGGTCAGTTCATTTCCGCTACGAAACTGCCACTCAGACTGACAGATGTTATATAAGATTTTCAGCTTGCAAGGCAAGAAAAATCTTTTGCGCCGATTTATATGCATACAGTGAATTTGACAGACCTAACCGGACTTCGTATGATTACTATTGATATATAAAAGGATGGAATCATGGAAAAGTTTATTTACAAGACCAAAGAGCAAATGGGAGCTGCAGCAGCGGCACAGGCAGCAGAGGCTATCAAGCAGGCAATAGAAGACAAAGGCGAGGCAAGTATTATCCTGGCCACGGGGACAAGCCAATTCGAGACACTTAAGAAGCTGGTAGAGGCCGGCGAGATCGACTTCTCGAAAGTAACAATGTTTCACCTCGATGAATACATCGGGCTGAAGGCGGACCATCCAGCCAGCTTCAGAAAGTTTTTGAAAGAACGGTTCGTTGATAAAGTGCCGGATTTGAAGGCGGTACATTTCATCAATGGTGATGCAGCCGACCCACAGCAGGAGTGCCAAAGAGTTGGAACTATTATCTCAGACGCCGCTATCGACGTGGCGCTAATAGGGATCGGCGAAAATGGTCATCTGGCATTTAACGACCCACCGGCTGACTTCGAAACCGAAGAGCCATACCTTATCGTCGAACTGGACGAAAGATGCAGAGGACAGCAGTTGGGCGAAGGCTGGTTCGAGACGTTAGAGCAGGTGCCCCGGCGGGCGATATCAATGAGTATCAAACAGATTATGAAAAGTGCCTGTTTAATTGTCTCGGTGCCGGAGAAACGAAAAGCCGAGGCGGTCAGGAACGCGCTCGAAGGGCAAGTGTCGCCCATGTGCCCGGCCTCTATACTACAGAGGCACAAAAACTGTAAGATATTTATGGACGCCGATGCGGCATCATTGCTCTCGTAAAGGATTCAGGGACAGTCCCGAATTATAATTACAAGCTGTGCTCGATGTCACACAAGCTGCTCTCGATGATGCACAAGACGCTCTTGACGATGCAGAAACTGCATTAGCGACACGTGAAGCTGGTGAGTAACTAAGTTGTAAATCCATTATTATCGTTAGTATTGCCGGCACCGGTCAAATATTTATAATTAATGCAGGGCTTTTAGTTTTGAACAGGGAGACCAGGTGGATTCAAAGGGAAACCTGATTTTCCTCATACGCGTCCGGCGATAAGGAAGTCCAAAGATACTAAACACTATAAGGACGTGAAATATTCGGGCTGACTTTTATTTTACTGTATATCGAACAGGGATTGGGTCTTAATCATTGTTACCTGTTCGGGATAAGCTGCAAAAGTGTGGATGTGCAGCTCATTTCGTCTCGCCTCGAAGTCGATATAGCAGAAGGGCTGCAGCCGCCCGATTTGCAATTCCGGGAACTTGACGAACACACCACGGTTGCGGGCAAAACGCTCAAGGTCAATATGGCTCTGACGATACAAATTCGGACTCATCTTCTCGACCTGAAAATCCGTCAGATAACTTAGTCCCTGGCTCAAAGTGCATTTGTGAGAGCGCGGACCACGAAATTGAAAACGCTCAATCAACCCGCGAGAAGGCAGCATCTGGCCGGGAGCGCTTACAACCTCAGCCAGGCACGCATCCGCGGTAAAAACGCTGACAACATGAGTGCAGCCGGTTACCCAGATAATCGCCTCGTATTTGGCGGTCTTGATTCGCCGATTGGCATAAATCTGGAAAAGCTCCGGATGCAGAGGTCTTTGAAAAAGACTGAATGTCAATTCCTTAATGGCCACATTGATTTGCGGTAGTTCCATAATCCACGTATCCCAAAACAAAAGAATAACTTATATTGTTGAGGTTATTATACACAATTAGCGCATCTTTTTCAAGGACAATATCAGTATTGATAAGGCCGATTCCTTTGCTTATAGGACGATTGTTTTGCAACCTCTGCGGATTAAATGACTAACAGCCGTGAAGTTTTGTGAAAAAAAAATTAAAAACGCAACCGTCCCGACTAATTTACACTGCTAAAGAAAGCTGCATTGATAATCGTTGCAATAATATCGTAAAAAGCGTGAGTCCCCGCCGTAATTCCAAAACCACGAATCGCAAAAAGAACGGCAAAATAAACACCCGCAATTGTCCGAAATCCAAACTCGGTCCAGCTAAAGGCGGCGCTTAGTGCCAATTGCCCGTTCACAAAAACTATATGATGATGTGCACTAAACAAGCCCGCCGAGACAAGGACCGAGAGGACAATCGAGCTTTTGCGACTAAGTCCGAGAACGTCCTGGAACAACAGCATTAAAAAGCATATCAAAATCAAACGAAACACAAGCTCTTCATAAATGCCCGCTCCAATACCGGTAACAACGCTCGCCAGCAGAGGTTCATTTTTTACCTCACTGCCGCCGGTCTCCGTTGCCGCCGACGGCAAACTGTTTTCTGCAACCGAAGAACAGCTCAGCACCGCTTTGTCGTATTGCGTATTGTGAATTTCGAATCTCGAATCACGCATCATAAACGCCTGTCCCGAGCGCAGCCGAAGGGACTGGCGATGAAATCGCCCCGCACTGGCACCTAACTGGCTGATATCATCTTGTGGGGCGGGCGGACTGTTCAAAAACAAGCTCAATACAATCAACGGCACTGCAAGCAGAATGCACTCGATGGCCATCGGCCAAAGGTCGCCAAGACAAAATCCCCAGCGTTTGCGTGACGCTAATTGCAGACCTGCCAAAATTATTACAATCGCCAAAGGAGGCGCCACCCAGGCCACCTTGCCGCTGGAACCCAGATATTCAAGCAGATTCTGAAGCCAGACAAAGGCCACAACTCGAACCTGAGATTGGTTCAGCACGTCCGTGTTGAGCAGAATCGTTCCCACCTCGTAGAAGACAATAAACGGCAGGAGAAAAACTATCGCATAAATCGGTCGAGACGTCCGTTCAAGATACGAATCTCGCGTAAAGTTAAGCAATTGGCTCGAGCTGTGCCTGCGTTTGTCTTTCATCCGGTTAGCTGTTCTTTGTCTCATAACTCGTATAGGCTTTTGTCCTTAAACATCAAAAAAATAGTTGACTGGGCCGCTTAAATTTCAGAGAGTTTACTTCAAATAAATCGAAATTACAATAGTTAAACAAAGCGGCTTTTTCACAAGGAAAATTTCCGCAATGATAAGCGAACAGTTGACCGAAATTTACCAGCTCCTTTTCGACCGCTTTGGCCCCCAGCACTGGTGGCCCGGCCAAACGCAATTCGAGATAATCACCGGCGCCATACTGACCCAGAATACAAGCTGGACCAACGTCGAAAAGGCAATAACAAATCTAAAATCCGCCGACCGTTTGACCCCGGAAAAGCTCGCGCTTCTTGATGTCTCACAGCTTGCCGAGCTTATCCGACCGGCCGGCTATTACAATATCAAAGCGAAACGGCTCAAAAACTTCATAAACTGGCTGTTCGATAATTACGACGGCAAACCGACAAAACTCGAAACCGTTGACACCGACCAATTACGGGCCGAGCTTTTAGCGATAAACGGCATTGGCCGGGAAACCGCCGACTCGATTTTACTTTACGCTTTAGAGAGACCCATTTTCGTCATCGACGCATACACCGCTCGAATTGTCTTCCGTCACCGGCTAATCCAGCCGGACGCCGACTACGAGCAACTACGCGAATTGTTCCAGTCGAATCTGCAGCAGGACGTCCAGCTTTTTAATGAGTACCACGCGTTGCTGGTGAGAGTCGGCAAGGAATTCTGCAAACCCAAAGCCGGATGTCCCGGCTGCCCGCTTGAAGAATTGCCCCACTCTCTCGATACTGAATATTTCTAATCCCCCGCACTGCCTCTTCGTCATTGCCGCGAGACAGTATCACCCATTCCCTGCCAAGCTCCACCTCATACAGACGTAACGCGAAACAAGCAAAAAAGTACACCAGCTCAAGACCAGCAGGGCTATAATAGAAATGAGATTTATCATGGCACTTAACTGTTTCGACCAGATGATTCCGGTGAAAATCAATAGAAAGATTATCAGCATAAGTAACAACATTGTATAAACCGGTTTTCTGTAAAAAATCAACCGGATAACAAAAGCAAAAGGTGTAATCAACAAAGGAATAAAAAGATTCCCTGCACTAATTGCACGATATGTAAAGGTGACCTCTCGCAATGTGAGTTCCGGTACAATAGCCTTGAACAGCATAGATAAAGCCACCATGACTACAGCCACAACGCTAATCAGAACTGTTGCTATAGCGACCACCGTTATTGCCCCGGCAAACCTTTCTCTTCGGCCTCCTGAAATCAGCATACTTGAGTGAACCGGCAGTCGCATATTCACCACGGCAATCGCCGGCATAAAGAAAAATATAAATGTCGCCCCCGACCCCATATAACCAAGGAAGAATGGCATCATAATCACACCTAAGAATACACCCTTCCACTCTAATACCGGCACCACTCCAGCCGCGTATAATCCGCCCCATACATATCGTCCCGCGCTGACGTAATCGTACCTGTTCATTCGGCCGAGAAAAAATCTCTCCATTCGCGGGCTCGGGTATTTTTTCAATTTGTCCCACTTTGCAGCCATTCTAATCCGACGGTATCTTTTCACCTTGGTTGGATTAAAGGCGTCAAAGAAACCCATCCACGGCACATTGCAGTAACGTCGCGCCCGGCCCTCATCGCCCAGCCAGAACCACACAACACAACTGCTCAAAACTCCCACCGAAATAACCACAAGGGGATTTTCAACGATCACGCGTTCTATAACTGTATGCAGGTCAAAAAACCGCCCTGCTATAATTATCAACGGCAGAAATCCGATGAAAGCCACCGAGTTCCTGGCGGCAAAAGCAAGTCCGGCGCCAAGCAAATAAGAAATCAGACCCGCAAAAAATGCTGAGCAAACCAAAAGAACCAATTGCCCCGCATTTAAATAGGGATACACAAAAAACAGCAGTGACCCAAAAAGGCTAAACACTATTCCCACACAAAATACAAATCTCCTCGCCACCTTCCGGTGTCCGGGCAGACAATAGGAAAACGGCTTGGACAGGACCTCTATCGGCAGCACAGCGAACAAAAGCCCAACGACAAACGCCCCCACGATACCTATAAATCGTCCGTGCCCGGCCTCCGGGCCCTCAAACAACAATGCGATCCCTACAAACGTAAAAAATCCCAAAATCACATAAACCAGCCAGAGACCACGACGCTGATAAAGATGCTTCAAATTAGCGGTTAAGATACTCATTTTTACACTCCGGTAACGTGTTCTTTTTCCACCTTTTTAACTGACAACTATCTTGTATATCTCTTCCAGCGGCAGCGTCTCAATCTCTATCCAGCAATCCATACTTTTTGCCTGCTCCTGCAATTTCTCTCGCGGGCAGTCCTGTACCGTCAGTATAGCCTGCCCATCGCTCCGCTTACAGTGTAAGACGTTTTCAAACGGCAATTCGGCCGACAGCTCTCCGCCCAAAGCGCTGATACGCACCTGGCTGAATCGCTCTCTCAATTCGTCAAAGCTGCAATCTAACAGAATACGCCCTTCCTTCATTATCACTGCGTGGTCGATGACCTTCTCAACGTCGCTTAAAATATGCGATGAAATGATAATCGTGCGGTTCTCGGCCTGGATAATCTGCAGCAGCAAATCCAGAAACCGCGCGCGTGCCACCGGGTCCAGCGCCGCCGCCGGCTCATCCAGTATCAACAGCTCCGGCTCAAAACCTATCGCCAAGAGTATCGCCAGTCTCTGTCTCTGCCCGGGCGACAAAGAGCCGACACGTGCTTTCGTTGAAATCTCGAAGTCTTCGACGTATTTTTCTTCAAGCTCGCGGTTCCAGTTGGGATAATAGGTGCTGACATAACGGATTAGCTGCCTGACTGTCATCCAGTCAAGAAGCTCACCTTCCTGATGAACGTACCCTATCCGCCAAAGCTCTGCCGGTCCCAGCTTGCCTGCCTCACACCCGAAGGTAACACACTGGCCTTCATCTTCCAGGTACAGTCCGATGATGTGTCGAAGTAATGTGCTTTTGCCAGCCCCGTTGGCCCCCAACAGCCCTATGATTCTGCCCGCGTGAATCTGCAGGTCAATACCATCGAGGGCCTTTATCTTTCCGAATCGTTTGCACACTTTCCGCATCCGTACTATTGGTTTTTCGTTATTCATTAGAGTGACTCCTCGTTCTTGAATTGTATTTCCTATATAACCTGGCCAGCATTTCCCCGGCCTTTTCTTCAGGTATTCCCAACTGCACCGCCGTCACCGCCGCCTTTCTCAGAATATCTTCCAGAAGCCTGGCCTTGGTATGTGCCTTCTTGTCCTTCCGCAGTCTCGCTGCGAACAGTCCGACCCCGCGGCGTCTTTCCACTAATCCTTCGACCTCAAGCAGGGCGTACGCCTTGCTGACGGTCATCGGATTGACCTTTAGTTGCGCCGCAAGCTCGCGTACCGACATCAACTGCTCTCCTTCGCTCAACCGGCCTGCCATAATCTGCTGCCTAATCTGTTCGATTACCTGCCGGTAAATCGGAACTCCGCTGTGATGGTCGATTTCCAGTAACATATCGTTTTGCCCCTATTCTGTATTACTGTATTAGCTACTTAATACAGTATACAGCACCGGCGGACACCATGCAAGAAAAAAATAAAATTTTTTCAAAAAAATTGGCTCTCTCCACCCGAAACGCCTAAGTCTTTTGTAATAAAAGACTTATAAACTCAAAAATTTGCCGCTCGGACATGCCTCTTGACGGACGCCGGTTTATAGTGGAGAATATAAGACTGTAAACGAAGATTATCGGTGTACATAAAATCGGAATTTTATATGAAGGGTGACATATCATGTTGAAAAAAATACTTTGCCTGGTGCTGTTGTTAGCCGGCCGGACTGTTTGCGCCCAAACCAGCGACTATTTCAACGCCCCCTACGGCAAGCTGCTTCCAGCTTCCACCGACAAAGTCGGTTTATGGTGGGCCTCATCCGGCTGGAAAATAAGCCCGGACAAACCGCTGCCCACAGAAACGAGCCGGGCAATTACAATACGAATGGCCCGCAATGAAACCGAAGCTGTCCAGTTGGTGGTTCGACCTACATTTCGCTTGAAGGATTTTACTATACATATCGGCACATTTGCAATTCCGGGCGTAGCCGTCATCCCCAAAGAGAATATCGAGGTGCTCAAGGTACGATACGTCAATGTCACCAGGCCGACCGACAAAAGCTCAGTAACCGGTCTCTGGCCCGACCCGCTGCCGCCGTTTAAGGGGCCTATCGACCTGGAAGCAAATAAGAATCAGCCATTCTGGCTCCGCATCAAAGTGCCACGCAGCCTCCCGGCAGGAAACTATACTGGGTTTCTCGACCTTGAGGGACGAAACTATAACGACGGTATCACCGTGCACGTTGAGGTGTATGATTTTGTCCTCCCCGACCGGATGACCTGCACAACCGCCTTTGGCTTTTCCACGGGAAATGTATTTCGCTACCAGAAGCTCTCCGAACCCCGGCAAAAGCGTCAGGTCCTCGAAAAGTATTGGGCCAGCTTCAGCGCCCATCACATTTCGCCTTACAATCCCACCCCATTGGACGGATTAAAAGTCACCTGGCCCAAAGTCACCGAGTCAACCAGGCCCCAGCAGCTAAAGCCGGTATTTGACTGGACCGCCTGGGACAAGGCGATGCAGCGAGCAATAGATTACTATCACTTCAATTCCTTTCGCCTCAGCATTCCAGGCCTGGGCGGCGGAAGCTTTCATTCCCGGCATGAGCCCAAACTTCTCGGCTTTAGCGAGGATACGCCCCATTACAAAGCTGTCTTTAACGCTTACTGCCGCCAGCTCCAGGAGCACCTCCGCAGCAAGGGCTGGCTCGACGAGGCCTTCGTCTATTGGTTTGATGAGCCTGCCCCCAGGGATTATGAGTTTGTTATGAACGGTTTCCGCAAGCTCAAAAACGCAGTCCCGGATATCAATCGGATGCTCACCGAGCAGGTCGAGCCGAAACTCATCGGCGGGCCGGACATCTGGTGCCCCGTTTCCTCAAATTACAAGCACGAACCTGCTGAGCAGCGGCGCCGGCACGGCGAAAAATTCTGGTGGTACGTCTGCTGCGGCCCAAAGGCGCCGTACTGCACGTTGTTTATCGACCATCCCGGCACCGAGCTGCGCGTCTGGCTCTGGCAGACCTGGAAACGCAAAATCGAAGGCATCCTCGTCTGGCAGACCAACTACTGGACCAGCTCCGCCGCCTATCCCGACGCCGAGCGTCCCCAGAATCCTTACGAGGACCCTATGGGCTGGGTCAGTGGGTACAGCACAGCCAAAGGCACCAAAAGACCCTGGGGCAACGGCGATGGCCGATTCATTTATCCGCCCGAAGCCGCCGCCGACGCCCACCCGAGCGGGCCGGTGCTTGATGGGCCCGTCGACAGCATCCGCTGGGAAATGCTCCGCGACGGTATCGAGGACTACGAGTACCTCGTCATCCTGAAAAGGCTTCTCAACACTAAAAAGGACAAACTCACCACCGAGCAATACCAACAGTATTCAACTCTGCTCGATGTACCTGAAGCGATTAGCAAAGAGATGACCACTTTCACCAAGGACCCGGCTCCCATTGAGGCCCACCGTGATAAAGCAGCTCGAGCCATAGCTAAGCTAAACAAATTATGACTTTATGTTTTTTCCGTCTCTGCTTCTTTTTTTGTCTCCCCTGCAAAGCTCGTGCCCGCGAAGCCAGTACCTGCTCAGGCAGGTGAAATTCGGGACTGCCAACGGTTTACCGGCTGTCCCGGAATTTCTGATGTAATGGGTACAGCCGGCCATTTTTTTACAAGACAAAAAATGGTGTCAGTCCCGTACTCTCCGTCTCAGAAGTCCAACCAATCCCCAATCTCTATTTCTTTGGCTTTGCCCGTTTGCGCACGCGGCCTTTTTTGGACTTCCTTGCAGCTTTCTTTTTTCTAACAGGCACTTTAGCCAACGGCTCAACAGGGGACACGTTCAACTGCCGTGCGGGGACATTTACCGAAACTATCCGTACCTTCAACGCCTGCCCCAGACGAATGCTGTGTCCCGTCCGCTGCCCTTCAATGCAGCCAGCCCTTTGGTTATATTTCCATTCGTCCGGCCCCAAATCACCCATCCGGATAAGACCTTCGATACCAAACTTCCGCGACTGAACAAATACTCCAAAGCTCGTCAGGCCGGTAACAACGCAGTCGAGGCCGTCTCCGATACGTTTGCTCAGCATTTGCAATATCAAAACGGTCTTCAGCTCACGTTCGGCGTCCTCAGCCCGCTGCTCGGTAAAGCTGATATGTTTTCCAACCTCTGTTAAATCCATCTCGACTGAAATCTCCCTGGCCAGGTCCACCCGATTTTGCAGGTAGCATTCCAGAACGCGATGGACAAGCAAATCCGCATACCGCCTTATCGGGCTGGTAAAATGGCAATAGTGCGTAGAAGCCAGCGCAAAATGCCCGACATTCATCGGCGAGTACTCGGCTTTTTCAAAACTCCGCAGAACCGCCAGATTCACGCCGAAGGAACACTCGGCACCTTTAACAGCAGCCAATAAATCCTGTATCGCAGCCCGGTCCGGCGTCCGCGGCAGACTGTAGCCAAACGCTCTGACAAGCTTGGCCAGATTTTTCAAACTCAGAGTGTCCGGCTCCGGATGAATCCGCCGCATAAACCCGATATTCAACCTGTCCAAAACAGAGGCAGCCGCATCATTGGCCTCCACCATAAACATCTCGATTATCGTGTGGGGATAGCTGTCGTCCGCAGGGTGAGCATCTACAATCCGGCCGGATTTATCCATCACCAGTTCCGTCTCCGGCAAATCAAGATGCAGCATCCCGTTCTTTACCCGCCGCTCCTCAATCACCCGGCTCAGCGCCTCCATATCTTTCACTAATTCAGCCGCCTCATGTTTGGCAACTTTGGTATGGCCTTTCAAAATCCTGTCAGCCTGCAGGTAAGTCAACCGCTGCGTTGATTTAATAACACTATTGGCGAACCGTCGAGAAATGACATTGCCTTGCTCATCGTAGGTCAGATACACACTCTTAACAAATCGCTTCTGCTCCGGCTGCAAACTGCATATACCGTTACTCAAAATCTCCGGCAGCATCGGAATAACTTTGCCGGGCAGATAAACGCTATTGCCCCGCTCTTTTGCCTCGATATCCAGCGGTGAACCAGCCTGAACAAAATTACTGACATCGGCAATGTGAACTCCCAGCACCCAGTTACCTTTGTCGTCCTTTTCGAGACTTATCGCATCGTCAAAATCCTTCGCATCCTCCGGGTCAATCGTAATAATCACTTTGCCCGTTATTTCCTCTCTGGCCTCGATGTCTTCGGGATTAAACCCGCCGGCTGCTTCGCGTGCCTGCTCGCTGCACTCAGCATCAAACTCGCTCGGCAGATGATATTGCCGGATAACCGATTTTATCTCGCTTTCATACCGACCCGCCTTGCCGAGCACCTCGATAATCACGCCGCGTGCCAGGTATTTTTCTGTCGGATACGAAAGTATTTCGACCACAACCTTGTCCTTCTGTTTCGCCCCTTTCGCACCAACATCATCAACGGAAATCGGCTCGACAAATCCCGTCCCGTCCGGCCGAACAATCCAATCACCACCTTGTTTCTGCAACGTTCCGACAAACCTGTTTTGTGCGCGCTGGAGAATCTCGACCACTTCACCCCGGTACCGCATCTGCCCGCCGCGCTTACCTGCTTTCTTTACTTTGGCGGCAACAACATCACCCGTCATCGCCTCCGCTGCTCGCTTCGGCGGCACAAACAAGTCTCCGTGCGCATTAGGCTCCAAAGGCGTTATAAAGCCAAAGCCTCTGGGATTTGCTCGAAATGTCCCTATAATTCGCCCCGACATCGCAGGAAAACTAATCAGGTTCCTCTCACCGAGCACAATATGGCCGGCCCGACGAAGCTCTTCAAACGCCGACTTGAACTGCGGATAATTGTCTGCACTTACGCCCAACACCTTCGCTAATTGTGCCAGTTTCAGCGGTGTATAATCGCTGTGCTTCAATAACTTAACTATCTTTCTTTTGTAAATCTCAGGCATTTGACCAGTCTATAAAATAATCGGGAAAGCGCCAAATGGATTTCTATACGAACTCAGCATTTTATCTATGTGAAATTAAGAGCCTAAACACCCCAATTAACCTAAAAGAAGGAACCGCTTGGCGGACTGTTTTGAACAGATTTCTCGGCTCCGCTACGCTCCGCTCGAAATGACAGTCCCAAGGGGGACGCCCCCTGGCGTATAAGTTTTGTCAGACACTCTAAATCAATGAGTGTGTTCGCCCTAAATAGCGTTTGCCTTTTCACTGCGGCTGCATCCTTACCACGTCTTTCGCCCGCGACTGTGGTGTTACTTTTAACTGCCGGAGTTTACCTTCCCGATATACGCCTTCGACGGTTGTGTTCAATGGCGCGTGCAATTTGAATTCAACATCCCATTCTTTCGGCCAGGCGGGCAGCTGCAGAATTCTCCACCCTTTGGCCTGCAGCAGCATTCGCTGCAGCGCCGTCATCGCCACGCATCCGTGGTCCTGGTCGGGAATCCAATCGAAGTTCGGCCCCCAGAACGCCGGGAACCGGCTCCCCGCATCTTTGCTCGAAAAATTCTCAGTCACGTATCTCGACGCGTCTTCCGCCAATCCAAGATACGCCGCCTGTATCGCATCCTGGGTCCAGCCCCCGGTACGCTTGACTATACGCCGTCGCCATGTTTCCAGACCGGTTTCCAGGTTACCTGCTGCCCGACCATACAAGCGATACGGAAACACCGCGTACAATTCCGGATTCTCGGAGTTTCTCCTCACGCTGAATGTTTCTGCCGGCAATATAAAACTCTTTCCATTTTCTGTTTTAATTGGCAGCGGCGACAGGTCGTTGAGCGTTTTTTGCCATGCTGCTCTTTGCGATTCGTTGTTCGCACGTTTAGCAATAACCACCAAACGCCTGAGAACAGACATAAGCCCGGCGACTTCGGGAGTGGGATTAACGCACTCCCACCACGTCTCCAGCGCCTGGGACGGCTCAAAGCGAATCTTGCCCTTCTCGTCACGCTCCCAGTGCTCATCGTAGAATGTCACCGTCGCTTCAGCTAACGGCAGAAGCGTTTCACGCAGAAATTTCTCGTCCTGAGTGATTCTGTAGTAGTCCAACATCATCGCGGTCACTTCAATGCCGCCCTGCCATTCACGCCGGATATACCGGTTCACCGTCTCAGGCCCTTTATGTCCCCACCCGTAATCGCAATTTCCGTTTGTACCCCAGAAATACATCGTCTCCGGAAAGAACGCCCCATCGTGCTTATAATAAATTCTCGTCTTGTCCTTACACAGGCCGAGCACATCCTTATACATCCGAAACAGTGGCTGCATGAGGTCGAAGTCCCCCGTTGCAAGCATCGACCAGTAAGGCAGCCGCGTATTTTGCCACCAGAACATCCCGCCCCAGCGCCGATAGTCACCGTCATAATGTTCATTACCAATCTTCGCATCGACCGTAAAGATAGAGCCGTTGAACTTGATAGGATATGCCCCTCGCCCGCCGCACGCGTTAATCCACCGCTGCAGCACATATCCCCTCGACACGATAGATGCGTCCGCCTCTGTCACCGACGATGCAACAGGCTTCCCATTGATATACAATTTTGATTGCCCGCCTCTGCCCTCGTATGTCGCCGCAACATGTACCCATTCACCCAGCTTGAACTTCGCATCATAACCAAGAGTCCCCGCCTCAACTATCATCCGCAGCGAATTACCCGGATACGTATCCAGCAGGTAAGCGTTGGATGTCCCCGCCTTCGATTTGTCGATTATCCGCCCACCGCCGCCGCTGTGTTTGTCCGGAGCAATCCACGCTTCTAACGTACAGGCCTGCGTAAGATTCAGCCTGGGGTGATAAGCAACTTCCAGATACCCGTCACCGGCCAACCTTATGCACTTTCTGCCTTTATATTCAACGCTCTCAGCACTGCCTACAACCTTCGCCGCCAGCTTCTTATCAACTCTGTTTCGGAAAACACCCTCCCTGCTGTTTTTAAATGACCAGTCACTCACAAGCCCGTCATTCAGGTTAATTTGCTGCTCTTTTGCCAGAAGCGCAACCTCCTGTTCACTCAGCGCCCTGCTGAAAAGCCGCGCCCGCGAGATATACCCTGCGAACCGATTAGCTCCCTCGCTGCACGCCCCAATCCGTAACGGCAGCATATTCGTAGTGATTTCCTGCGCTGGCAGCGCCCCCGACACACGTATCCAGCTCCGGTTCCAGAATCCGTCCCACCACTTCCTGTGCGCCGCCCGCGCTGATTCCAAGTCCGTCGCATCGATCGCCGTTATTTGCCTTTCAAGCAGTCTCAGCCAGTCCGCGCTCCTTTTGGTCTGCGCCGTCAAAGGATAAATCGAAACCACAAATCGCTTCCGCGCCTTGCCCGATTTAAGAGTCTGGTTGCCGACTGCTTTCAGACCATCCCCTTTGATACAGCCGCCGAACGTCCGGCCCATCAGCGGGTCCGGATACTTGGTAAGTAGCTTTCCGAGGTGTTGATTCGTCATCGTTATTGGATAACACGACTTCTCATTTCGATGATACCACATAATCCTCTCGTCTTTGCTTGGTACGATAGTATCCGGATAAACGATAATCGGATAAGTATTGGTCCCTGTCAGTCCGCGTGCGCTGTTCGCTTCGCCACCCTTCAGTTCACGCTCACTCTTGCGCCATACCTCTAACCGCATTTCAAGATTAAATGCTCGTTTGCTCTTAGCCTCAACACGTATGACCTGCTGATTGGCGTCCACCCACACGCGCAGCGTTACTTTCCGCTCAGCCGTCCCTCCTGTTATCTCAATCTCACCTTGTCTTAGCTTCAGGGTCTGCTTAAATGGCTTGCCTTTCTCAAACGGATTCGGCGAAACCTTCACCCGCACCTTGCCGAGTTTGAGTAAGCGAGCGTTCTCACTCCACGCATCGGTCTTACTGATATAAAAGACAATGTCCCCGTCCTCTTCGACCCAGACGTTTAGCCCGATGTCGCCGTTCCCTATCGGCATCGACCCGGATGAATCCTTACTCGCCGTCTCCCACACCACATTATACTGATCCAACGGCTCCCTCGTCCCCTCAGCCCCGCTTGCCACCGCGCATACCCCCAAGCCCACCAAAAATATCAGAAAAACCAATATGCTGTCCTTTTTCTCCATCACTCTTTCCTTTCATTTACGATTTAAGCGATGAGCTTTTCCGTTCGTTTTCTTCAACCACTCCCATTATAAACTAATTCGCCGGCACTGCCAGCGCTTCAACATCGTTTAGCCGTCGCCGAAACGGCGATGCCCCAATTCAAAATTCAAAACTAACTACCCCTCCCCCCGGAAAACAAGTATGAATTGTCCTTAAAACGCGAATTTCAGATGTTTAAAACGAAGTGTTTTGCTACTCGGATTTTGATACCTGTCCCCGTGAAAAAAGGAGACCTCTAATCCACTCTAATCCTGATTCCTGTTATCTCCACAGGACACCTTACGGCGCTGCACCCTGATTTCCCGGTCACATAATAACCTTTGAAGCCACTCACCACTCACCGGCATCGAGCATCAAGTATCGAGCTATGTTCTACCCTTTTTTCGCCTTAAGGTTGTTCAGTTTCTTTGCAAGGCGGGATTTCTTTCGTGCGGCTGTCCTTTTGTGCATTGTGCTGGTAGCAGCGGTCTTGTCTAATTTCTGGGCAACGAGCTTATACTGCTCGCTCGCTGCTTCCACGTTACCGCCGCTTAAAGCTGCGTCGAAATGCTTGATTTGCGTCTTAATCTGGCTTTTACGTGTGCGATTAATCGCCCTTTTCTTGGCATTTTGTCTAACTCTTTTTTTCGCCTGTAACGAATGTGCCACTATAAACTCCTAATAAACTATTTTCAGTATTTTCACACTCACATCCCGATTCATCAGGATTTATTGTGAGGCCGGCCCGGCCCCTTTGCCTCTTAGCTTATCTACCCGCTGGCGAACGTCTTTGTACGCGAAATCAAGCTGAGCAATTCTGCGATAAATCTCCAGCGCCTTTTTGGTATTATCCTGCTTCTCATAAGAGCGGGCCAGATTGTACCGCAGCTCCTTCGCAACGCCATCATCTTTTATATCGTAGGCGTCTATCGCCTGCGTGAAAATGTCGACAGCATCTGCGTACCAGCCCTTCAGGAAAAAGCACAGCCCTATTTTGTCCATCGATGAAATCTTATGTCGCGGGTCTTTCAGGGACTCCTGGAACAAAGGTATTGCATCATCATACTTCTTATTGCGGACCAAACGAATTCCGTACTCGTACTTACCCTGCAGGTCGGTCGGATAGTTCTTCACACACAGACCGTAATGTTCTAACTCGGTACTGTTCAACCGGGCGTTCACTTTAGAAAGCCGCCCCTTTGCTTCATCATCTCCGGGCTTGGCCTCAACAGCCGCTTTCGCCGCTCTTATCTTGCGTCTGAGCTGTTTCATTCTAAACTGCCCTGCCCGCTGCTTAAAGCTGAAGTCACTTTTAGTTTTATACGCATTTTCCAGCAGCCCTATCGCCTCCTTGTCCGCTTTGTCATCCTGCAAATCTGACAGAGCCTTGGCCAAATCGAATATGTTCTTCGGCAGATTCGGGTCGGCCGCGTATTCTCTTCTCGCCTCTTCGACCGCAGACACCCGGTAACTCTCGGTCTTGACCACAGCCTGCTGGGATTGAAGTTTTTCTTGAACCTCGCGGTCCTTGATAGACTGCCTGAAATCGCCCTCCTGGTCGTATTTGCCCCTGGCCATAGTCAGTTCAGCCGTCAGGTTCTTGAACTCGTCCGCCAGTTCAGCATCCTCCGGCTTAAGTCTCGATGCAAGCTGGCACGCAACAATCGCCTTATCGAATTGGCCGATAGCTTTGTACGAATCTTTTAACAGGACATAAGTTTGTGCCGACGGTCTTTTGGAAGCATTATTAGCCTGAAAAACCAAATTGGCAATCCACGCAATCGTCCTCTGATAACCGCCTGCCGCCGCCGCTTTCAGCATCGCCTCCGCATAAGGCAGATGGTCGGGGTCCTTGGAGAAAAGGTATTCGGCGTTCAGCATCTGCTCAAGCGGTGTTTTACCCCGCAGCCGCTTCACTCTCTCTACCATTGACGGCTTCTTACCACCTTTGCTCTGCCGGTGAAGCGCCATCTCGTAAAGCCGTAAATGCCCTTGCTCCAGCGCATCAGGGTCGCAGCGCAGGCCCTCAAGATACAAATCGATTGCATAATCGAAACTGCCGCTCTCCGCTACTTCCCGGGCTCTTTCAAAAAAAGCCTGTGCCTTCGCAGAATTTGCACTATCTTTATATTCTTCCGCCATACGTTCCAACTATTCCTTTTCTTACGCCCTATAAAACCTGTCCACCCAAAACAGTGGCGGACAAGTCTATACTAATATTCGGCTAAATTTTGTCAACAAATAAATACTTGTACAAAAACTGCCGCTGTGTTATAAAACTGACCAACCCTGTAACAATTGAAGGAGAATCAAAATATGGTATCAGCCCTTGAGCAGTATGACCCACAGATTTATGAGCTTGTGAGGCAGGAAAGCGCACGAGAAAGCGCCGTCATCCGCCTCATCCCATCCGAGAACTACGTATCCAGGGCCGTTATGCAGGCAAGCGGAAGCTGCCTGACCAACAAATACGCCGAAGGATACCCGAACAAAAGATACTATGAAGGCCAGCAGGTAACCGACCTGATTGAGCGGCTGGCGCAGGAGCGGGCAAAAAAGATATTCAAGGCCGACCACGCCAACGTCCAGCCTTACTCCGGCTCGGTCGCAAATCTGGCCGCATACGCCGCCCTGATTGAGCCCGGCGATATGATTATGGGAATGTCGCTCACCGACGGCGGACACCTCACGCACGGCTGGAACGTCTCGCTGTCCAGCAAATTCTACAAATCCGTCTCATATCCGGTAAATCCCGAGACCGGCAGATTAGACTACGACCATATCGCAGACATGGCCAAAAAGCACAAGCCGAAGATAATCATCTCCGGTGCGACCGCATATCCACGCGAGATTGACTTTGAAAAGTTCGGCCAAATTGCCAAAGACATCGGCGCATACCACGTCAGCGACATTGCCCACATCGCCGGCCTCGTTGTAGCCGGCATCCACCAAAGCCCAATTCCGTACGCCGATATCGTCTCCAGCACGACCCATAAGACGCTTCGCGGGGCCCGCGGCGGTATGCTGCTGTGCAAGGCTGAACACGCAGACCAGGTGGACCGCGCCGTATTCCCCGGCCTGCAGGGAGGCCCCCACATGCACACCCTCACCGCGATAGCGGTAGCGCTGGCAGAGGCCGATACGCCGGAGTTCGTCGCATACGCCAGGCAAATCGTCAAGAATTCGAAAGCCTTAGCCTGGAAGCTGATGGAATACGGCTTCAAGCTGATGTCCGGCGGGACGGACAATCATCTAATCCTCGTCGATTTGCGAAATAAAAAAGTGGGCGGCAAAAAAGTGGCAAAGGCACTCGACAGGGCAAGAATCGTCTGCAATTACAACACCATACCGGGCGACACCGCACCGCCGGCCAATCCGAGTGGACTGCGTATGGGAACGCCGGCCATAACTACCCGCGGAATGAAGGAGCCGGAGGTCGAGCAAATCGCCGGCTTCATAAACAGGGTCATCGATAATATCAACAACGAGTCGGTCATCGGCGAGGTCGGAAAAGAAGTGCTGCTGCTGTGCTCGCAATTCCCGGTGCCGGGCCACTTTATCATACCGAATAAGGATAATCTCGCTGCGCTGCTGGCCTCAGGCCCTATGACACCGTGGCTGTTTTAGAGATGGTGATTGGTAATTGGTGAATGGTAATTGGTGAGTGAATCCGCGCCTTCGCGGGGACAAGTGCTTGATGCGAGATACGAGCCGCGAATTACACGAATTTTTTAACCACAGATTTCAATGATTGTACGGATTTGTTTTGTCGAGAATTGGGGTGTTGGGCTGTATTTTTTATATTTTTATTTTGATTTTTGGTTTCTTTCTCGTTATCTTATTTACCAAAGGTGGATGCAACAGGGAAGGAGTCTGTCCCTGAATCGCTTGGTTTGAAATCCGATTTTCACAGCAGAACAAATAAGAGAAACGAGTTCGGAGATGTAGAAAATGGGAATTTTGCGGATAATCAGTAATCTTGCATGCGGTTCGAAGAGCGGGGTATTATCGTCTCTTGAGTTGATTTCATCGATTTTTAATTGTAGCGCGATTTGCGCTTAAGAAAGGCGAGTCGAGATGGTAAAAGCAAAAGACATTATGACGAAAGAGGTTATCAGCGTCAGGCGGGATACGCCGGTAGAAGAAACGTTGGAGCTTCTGCTGGCAAACGAGATTGCAGGTACCCCGGTGGTCGAGGATGATATGACTCTATTGGGGATTGTTACCGAGAAAGATTTGCTCAGGATCCTCAATGAACAGAATGGAGGCAAAGAGAGGACGGTTGAAGAGTATATGACTCAACCGGCGGTGCACTTTGAGGAGTATGAGAGCCTTGATGATATTTGCAAGTGCCTGCTGGAGGTGACCTTCAGACGGGTGCCGGTAACAAAAAATGGCAAGGTAGTCGGGATTGTGAGCAGGCCGGACGTCCTTAGATGTATTCTGGAGCAAAGAGGTCGAAGGGTGAATCCGTAGGTCGGCGAAAGCGGCCCTTGAGAAATTCTTTGAGTTGAAAGGAATTGCGGAGTTTGGATTGGTATCAGCCGCAGATTTCACAGATTACGAAGGATTTTGGCTGGAATTGTGGTTTGGTTTTTTGATGATGCGGTGTGGCGTAGATTTAATGGGTAAGTGGTTGTATTTTCTGGGGAAAATGTACCGGACACCCCTTTAATTCGCCGGACACCTTTAGTTCGACTTAGAGGCCAAAATGAGAGGGGCGCCGCGTTTTGCGGAGCCCCTGGTTTTAGTTATGGTTCTGCTCTGGATTAAGCAGGGATTACGTTGGTGGCACAAGGGCCTTTTTTGCCCTCTCCGACCTCGAACTCCACGCTCTGTCCTTCCTGAAGATTGGCATAGCCGTCTGTCTTGACTTCCGATTTGTGAACGAATAAATCATCGCCGCCATCATCAGGGGTGATAAACCCAAAGCCTTTTCTACCGTTAAACCATTTTACCGTACCTTTACTCACAATAGTGCTCCTTTGGCCTTCTAAACGGCCATAAATTGTGTCTCTCGCATTTTGTTAAGAGAATATTCCTGAGAGACGTATGAGAATATACCCAACTAATTTACAGCTATTATACAAAGACGACTAAGGCAAGTACAATAAAAAAAAATAAAAATAATTATAACGCCGGTTTTGCCCATACGGATTTGATTGAAATTTGCTGCGTTTTTGTAGTTACTTTTTGGCGCCGGAAGTGTAAAATAAGAGCAGTGTGGAATCTATATTGTAAATCCATAACATATTAGGACTGATATCAAAATACAGAAAAAGAAGTAACAGGATGGCACAGGAAGAAAAGGTGCTGGTTGTCGAGCGAAAAGTTCTTGAAGAGGCAGGAGCGTTTGAAGGACTGGCATTTGACGCCGAATACTATCTGGGTAAAATATTTGTCCCGGGCGTTCCGCGTTTTATGCCGAGGTCTCAGGCCGAAGTTGACCCTTCTTTCAAGCAAATCATTCCCTATGTAATCATGGCCTGCGACGGCAAGTACCTCAGCTATGTTCGTGGGACGCGGGCCGGGGAGAAACGGCTTGTCGGAAACAGGTCTATCGGAATAGGAGGCCATATAAATCCCGCCGACAATGAAGCGCCCTTGTTCGATACGGATTTTAGCCAGATGTACCAGAGCGCTGTCGAACGCGAAGTGGCGGAGGAGGTGGCCGTAGAAACGACACATACGGACCGTATTGTCGCCCTTCTCAATGACGAATCCAACGAGGTTGGAAGTGTGCATCTCGGAATAGTCCACGTATGGAATCTGGATGAGCCAAAGGTCAATAAGCGTGAACAAATGATAACCCGGATGTCGTTTAAGACGGTCGCCGAGCTGCGAAAGGTGCGCGAAACGATGGAGACATGGTCGGGGCTGTGCGTTGACAAACTCGGCAAGATAGGTGGATGGGTGGATGCCGATGGCTAATCCGACTTATGCCGAAGCATTTACCGTGCCGCCCTAAGCGACGATGGAGGAATGTAGAATCCGCATTTATCAAGGTAGTATCGAAGACAATGCGAGATAACGCAAAGAGCAAGGCCGAATTGTTACAAGAGGTGGAAACGCTGTGCAAGCGTGTCACGGAACTCGAACAGTGCAAAGACATTGCCGGGCACAAGAAAGACGAAGAAGAAATACGGGCTTCTGAAGAGAGATTCAGGGAGCTTGCCGCCAGAAGTTTCGACTTGATATTTATGACAGACGCTCAGGGTTACCTGACCTATATTTCCGCCGCGAGCGAGAAGATATTCCATTACAAGCCTGAAGAGATGGTGGGGACACATTTTAAGAATTACCTGATTAAATCCGAGATACCACGAGTTTCACAACGCTTTGCTGAAAATATGCAAGGCAAGAACCTCGGAAATTTCCGGATGGAGGCAATGAGGAAAGATGGCAGCCACATCTTCATCGAACTCAATTCCTCACCTATAGTTAAGAATGGTGAAACAATCGGAATACAAGGAATCATAAGAGACATCACCGAGCGTAAGCGGGCCGAGGGTGTGCTGCGGGAGTCGGAGAAACGGTTCAGGGAGATATTTGAGAATATCGCTGTAGGTGTGTACCGAACTACGCCTGACGGACAGATTCTAATAGCCAATCCTGCTCTTGTTCACATGCTGGAATATTCATCGTTCGAAGAGCTCAGTGAGCGGAATCTTGAAGAAAAAGGCTTTGAGCCTCAGTACGAGCGCTCAACGTTCAAAGAAGAAATTGAGCGTGAGGGCTGGATTGTTAGTTCGGAGTCGACGTGGATAACGCGGGACGGGAAAAAGCTCCATGTGATTGAAAATGCACGAGCCGTGCGGGATGAAGATGGCAAGACACTGTATTATGAGGGTACAGCCGAAAATATCACCGAGCGCAAGAACACAGAGCAGTCGCTGCAGGAAAGCGAAGAACGTCTGCGAGTGGCGCTTTCCGCGGCGCAGATGGGCACCTGGCGGTGGGATCCGGCGACCAATCAGGACACGCGAGACGCCAGCTTTAACGGGATTCTTAGGCTGGAAGCAGTCGAGTCTACACAACCGGTTGAGGATTTCCTCCAGCGTGTTCATCCTGAGGACCGGGACATGGTTGACGCCGAGATTCAGCGTTCCTTACGTGAGCATTGTACGTATGTGGCGGAATTCCGGATCGTACGCCCGGACGGTACTGTTCGCTGGCTGCGCGATCAGGGCAAGCCCCTCTATGATGAAGACGACCACATTTTGTATATGACTGGTGCCGTTGTAGACATCACCGAGCGCAAGAAGGCGGAGGAGAAACTCAAACAATACCGATTTATGGTCGAATCTGCACATGATGTTATCTTTTTTAAAGACGTGGAAAGCCGATATATTATTGCCAACAACAAAACATTAGAGGCCTTCGGATTATCTCGTGAGCAAGTTATTGGAAGAAACGACTATGAAATAATGCCGGACAAAGCCGAAGCCACCAAAAACATTGAAGATGACAAGCTTGTTTTCGAGACAGGCAAGCCGACAGAAATTACCAAGCACATGACCGGCTCGGACGGAAAAGAACACTGGTTCCAGGCGATAAAGGTTCCACAGTTTGATGATAAAGGAAATATTATTGGGCTTATCGGCATCGCCCGCGACATCACTGAGTCAAAGCGGAGAGAAACGGAGCTCAACCTATATCGTGAAAAAATGTCTCATGCGGAACGACTTGCCTCGCTGGGAACCCTAAGCGCTACCCTGGCTCACAGACTAACCCAGCCTCTTACGGCTATTCGTTTGTCAATTGAGAATACACTGGCGGACCTGGAAACAACGTCCGGCCTCGATACTATTATAGAAGATCTCAAGGATGGTCTAAGTGCGGTTTCGGATGTGGTTTCAACAATTGATATTTTTCGCGATTTCGCGAGGAAATCCTCAGTGGAAATTGTCAGCGAAGTAAGTTTGAAAGCGGTCGCCGAGAGAATCGTGAGGTTGTTGAGTGAAAGTGCGCGGCAAGCAAGAGTCAGCCTGCAGCTCAAAGGTATGGACAAACTGCCGCCTATACTTTCGAACGAGAAAGACTTAGAGCAGTTATTTTTTGCGCTGGTTGAGAATGCCATCCAGGCAGCCGACGGCAAAAAGAGTCGCCGGCTTATTGTCAGCGGTGATGTAAAAGATGAGCACATTGAGCTGCAATTTGCCGACAACTGTGGTGGTATTGCGGCGGAAAATCTTGACAAGATTTTTGAGCCGTTTTTCACAACCAGGCCTGCAAGAGAAAGAACAGGCCTGGGGCTTTGCATTGTGGAGCACATTGTATCCGGGGCCGGCGGTAAAATTCGCCTCGAAAGCAAAGCTGGTAAAGGTTCAACTTTTTTCGTTACTCTGCCTATCAGCAGAGACAGGATGTCCTAACAGAGCAGCAATGACAAATAAAACTAAGCAACACATCTTTTTTGTTGATGATGAGCCAAAAATATGGAAGGCGGTTTGCAGAACTCTTGAACAGCTTGGCACGAAGGTCAGTTGTTTTGAACGTGCGACCGACTGTCTTGAACAGTTACGTAAGCGAAGGTGTGATTTACTTATTACCGATGTGAAAATGCCTGAAATGGACGGCTTGGAACTGTTGGCCGAGGTGAAGCGCATTCTTCCAAAGCTGCCGGTTCTCGTTATAACCGGCTATGGTGATATACCAATGGCGGTCAAGGCCCTCAAGAAAGGAGCATCGGATTTTATCGAAAAACCTTTTAACAGGCAGAGTTTTCTGGCGGCTGTAGAGTCCGCACTAAAGCACAAAGCTGCAGTTGAAGCGCAGGCACTCAAACTGCTTACAAGGGTGGAATTGCAGGTCTTGCATTTAGTTCTGCAAGGAAAGACCAGCAAAGAAATAGCCGCTTTGCGGAAGCGTGAGCTAAGGACCATACAGGACCAGCGTGCCAGTATTTATAGAAAGCTCAAAGTAAGAAACCTGGCCGAATTGTTCAGATGGGCCGTTAAAGCCGGGCTTATTAAACCGCCACGGCGAAAAAAACGATGACTTTATGAGTTTTTAAGCACCTTTTTTCAGTTCAAAAAGCCCTTTATCGGCTATAAATGGCCATTCACCTCTATTTTTTTGCGGAAAAAAAGTTTTTTTTCATATATCCGTATTTAGCACGATTGACAGTTTTTTTAAATTTGGTTGGATAGTGTTAATGACTTAGTGACTTGGCACAATTTAACTTTGGCATCCTCCTCGCGGCTGGGCCCAGCCGCTTAGCAAGGTGAGGAAGACGTGCTGGGCCCAGCACACTATATAAACACGGGGTGAGATTGCCGTGGTATTGATATTTTGTTGATTGCGTGGCCCCTGCCGGAGGGGGACAGGGGCCATTCCGCAAAATATCAGTAACCAATTCTCTAATTCACCAATCAATATTCTCCATTCTAAATTCGTCTCCGCCATCCGTCTTCTGCCGGCTGTCTTTTTTTAGTTGAAATCCTGAAAGATTTTTTGCTGGCCTACAGTATTCACTGCGGTATAAAATAACCGAAATTGATACGTAGTGCCGTTTCCAATAAATAAGTTCAACTTTTTGACTTGCTTTCGGCGAAGGTGTTTTAATAGATTCCTCCGCTTCGGCACGACAAAGTCGTGCCTTCGGTCGGAATGACGGTATGTAAAAAATGTTACACTCACTTTTTAGAAACGGCAGTAGATATAGCTGGGATTTCCAAAGGTAACTTTTGCAAATTTCGATGATAACAATGCGTGTGAAACTTGGATTTCTGACGACAAGCCTTATTCTGTGCCTCTGTGCCGGTTGTGCGATAAATCCGATAACGGGCGAGGAGGAGCTTATGCTCTTTGGCGAGCAGCAGGATTTGGGAATAGGCCAAAAATACGCCCCTGAAGTTGAAAAACAAATGGGCGGCAGAATCGACAATGATGCTTTGCAAAACTACATGAATAGTGTCGGCCAAAAAATCGCCGCTGTCAGCCACAGAAGAAGCTGGGAATATCACTTCGCGGCGTTGGAGCATGATTCGCTTAACGCTTTTGCTCTGCCCGGCGGCTATGTTTTTATCACCAAGGGCATGCTTAAAGAATTGACGACTGAGGCACAGCTCGCAGGGATACTGGCCCATGAGGTCGGCCACATAGTTGCGCGGGACTCTGCGGCCCTGATGAGTCGTGAGATAGGGATAGACATTTTGCTTGCTGCCGCAGCTTCTCAGACCAACTCTCGCGGCGCTATGACGGCAGCGCAGTTGACACGGCAAATCATAGGTCTTCGATTCAGCAGAAAGGACGAACGCGATGCGGACCTGGCCGGCCTGGGTTACATGGTTAGGGCCGGCTACAATCCCAACGGCATGGTAGAGACCATGCAGATGCTTGAGCGGGAAAATACGGTCAGGCCCATCGAATTCTTTAGTACCCATCCGGCCCCGGCGAATCGGATGACCTATTTAAGAGCAAGAATCGAAGCAAGGTATCGTGCCCTGCCGAGCTTGAAAGATGGAAAAGATGAATATCGCGCCGCCATCCTCGACCATTTGAAGGACGAGTAGATACCCACGGGCAAGCCCGTGGCACTTGAAAAATCAAAATTCAAACTTCATTTGACCTGAATCCTGGCGACCTTGCCATTCCACGTATTTCAGTATCTTTTCCTCTTAGAACTTACCTGTTAAGTTTCGCACTTTTTATTAGGAGAAATCCTTACAAAATAAGGAGTTACGCATAATTTGGGATTTTATGCATGTTCGATAAATGGCTCGAACATTACAAAAAAAATCATATTGCCAAAAAGTGGCTCATAGGCTTAAAATTACC
>DUZJ01000010.1 GCA_013349615.1 Planctomycetota bacterium
ACCCTTGGCCGGCTCCCCTGAAGAAAGAATACGTGCCCACTGGAACTCTTCGTTGCGCCAGTGCTCATCTTCTATAGTTGTGTTGTATTTCAACTTCATAAATTCGAAATTTATAAATTATCCCCGGTGCGACTCGAGCGCACAACCTCCGGCTCCGGAGGCCAAAACCGGGGTTTGTAAGGTATTGTATTGAAAAAGCTTATGATTGTCAATAAACGAGGCAATCTTTGGGATGTCCAGGGAACAGCTAATTCGAAGAACCATTATTGCGCACCTGATGCGCAATCGCAGGCACACGTGTGATATTCTTTTCATACGCATCGGGACGTGCAGACTCAGTCGTAATATGCGATGATTCGAGTCGGCTTACGGCATTGGGTCAGAACAACCAACTCCTTTGCAGGAGCGAATCGGTTATAAGCCCTGCCGTTGACCTGACATCGTGTCATCCGACGCCCGTCGGGATGGCGAAAGCGGACAAGAATGCGTTTCGGCGGATTCCTGCGGGGTGGGTCAATGGTCATCTGAATTCGACCTTCGTCGGCCTGTGACTCGTACTTGACGGACATCGGTCCGAAATATGTGCTGGCGTTTTCGATTCCACAGTGTTTGCCGTCTGCGAGCCAGTATCGAGGAACGGCCGAGCCCAGAAAAAGCTCATCACCTCTTTCCTGTACGAACATCATTCGCAGCCAATAGGTGGAATTGGCTTCGTCGGAAGCCTTGTAGTGGTCGCCTCGCCAGTCACCGATGTTTGGCAAAGCGTGTTCGGTCATCATCCGCGTATCCGGGAAGTAACTGACGGCAAACGCGTTGAAGTAAGCTCGCAGGAAGTGCCCTGGCTCGTCCCGTAACAAATATGGAATTGGATTGCAGAGCAGATTGGCCTGCATCGATATGCCCCCCCTGCTGAACCAATAGCGCTCAAATTCGGCGCCGGTGATGTTATAGCCGTACTGTTCGGAAATATACAGGTTGTCTTCGAAATCCTTGATGATCCAAGTGGAGATACGGTCCCAAGGCTCGATAATGCCGGTACGAATCATGTGTATTGCGCCTTCGAGAGTTTCTGTGATCCACCCAAATGTGCGTCCTCGGCGATGTACGTCAGGCGGTACGTGAGGTATCCAACTACCGTCCCGCAGCCGGACGACCGGGGAGCGGCGCATCGCTTCGGTGAAGGCGGCCAGAATGTCTTTGCGATAGGCGGCCGCTTCTTTCAACAGGCGTTTGCCTTCGGGCAGCCCAGCCGCATCCAGTGCCGCCGCGGCGTTGTGCATCCCCCACCAGGAGTATACGTTCGTCGAAAGCCAGGAGCGCCAGTCTTTTATGTCTTCCAGGAAACCCGGCGGCAACAGTCCCCGTTCAATCTTCCGCATCGGCGACCGCTCGGCCTCTAAGATGGTCCGCTTTCGTTCGCCAATTATCCATTCACATCCTTTGACAATCTTTGGTGCGGCGCGCTTGAGCCAGTCAACATCGCGGGTGTACCAGTAATGCTCGCCAAGACACCAGAGAACGAATCCGTGGTGCTGGTTGTACCCGCCGGCCTCGTAACCAGCCGCACCGTAGAATTGGCCTTCAGCGGTCGAAAAGTTACCAGGCAGCCCCACCGTGCCCTGATAGTGGAGCCAGGTTTCGAGGGCCTGCTCCGCCCGCTTGTGGTAGCCCCGACGGTCAAGGTCGCTAACCATCATGCACGACTCATTGCTGAACACCCCATAGTGAAACGTTCCCACCTTCACCATGTACCGGTCGCTGTTTCCAACCTCACGCTCAGTGTTAATCAACAAATGTGAAACGTGGGCTTTGTAGAAGTCGTTTATCATCGGCTCGGGCGTGATGATTTGCGTGCCGGCCTGGACGCGGTTCCTCCAATATTCCCGAACCGTCTCGAACGCTTCATCAAACCGAATACGGCGCAGTTTGGCCCATTCTCTACTCTCCGTCAGTGTAATATACGGGATGGCAACCTCCACCGTGCGTTTCGGGTCGTCTTTTGTCAGCACAGCACGATAGACAACTTTCTTGTCTTGTGCCGTCAATGAATAAAGGCTCGGCGCATCCGGCGAACTAACAAGCATCCGCAAACGCTTTGGCTCGGCGCCGGCGGCGAAAATCAAGCCCTCGTCGATGGTCAGTTGCTCGGGTTTCCTCGCGATTACCTCCAGGTTGAGTCCTGCCTGGCGGTCCACGTTGTCAAGACGCCGGAGTTCAAATCGCATTATCAACACCAGCGTATCATCGGCATAGATGCGCTCACTGCCCCCGGGCACGCCGCTGAATGGAACCACGAAAGCGGTCTGTCGATAACGAACCCCACCCCGCTCCCACTCCCCTACTATCATCGGGAGACAACCGTCAATAGTATGCCGGTCCACCAACCTTGCGCCAGACAGGCCAAACCGATACCGGATTGTGTTGCCTTCATACAGACAACGTTTCGTGTCGCGACCAGGTTTCCGCGAAAGCCAATTATAATGGCAGAACACACTGCCGTCGGCCTCAACACCAAAATGCTGCCGGCCTCCCTCGAAACTCAACGGGATATAGTGGTTCCCCTTGGCCGGAATGTCCTTCCAGGCCCGAGTCAACGTCTGTTCGGGAACGCTTGAAACCCTTGTGTAGATGTTTTTGTTTTTATTTTTTTGCCACGTTTTTTCAGCCGACCGGTACGTTGTATTGTCGCCGGCCCTGCGGACGATGATTCCAAAGTCGGGGATAAATATGTGACCGTACTTTATCAAATCCGAAGCCGCGAAGGAAAAGGTCTCGTGTTCGGCCCGCACCGTTACCACCGTTTCGTCAAACGAGTTGTGGGCCTTCGCTTTCGCATAGAGGATGCGTGCGCGTATGCCATCGGTATTCTCCCTGACTTTTGAGGTCCATGTGTAGTCGGGGCCGACCTTGACGTTACTCGCCCCGTTAGAAATCTTTGCTTTTGCAGGATGTTCCCCGTTTATGGAATTTCTAACGGGGCTCGCAGCCGAAAGCGGCTGAACCTGCTCGATTACGCCATTAAACACTTCGAGCCGTCCGTCCCAGATTTGGCGCTGCTTTTGTGCGGCCCCTCCCCATTCCACCTCAAACTCAAGGCGCGAGAAGACCGAATCAGTGTAGGCCTCAAACGCATCTATTGCCGGAAGTTGCCTGTCGGCGACCAACCGCAGCTTTAACGTTGAACGGTACCGGGCGGAAAAAGCCAACAGCGGTGGAAATTCCTTTGCATTGACGGGGTTGAATGTGAACGTGTATTGTAAGGGCGGTTCGCGAACCGCCCCTACTTGTAGATTTGTGTCGGCTTTTAACCATTTTCCCTGAAACCAATCACCGACATTAAGCCATGCCGAGCTGCCGGCCCCGGTAATCTTGTCCCGTGGGATTCGGCGATGGGGCCACGACGATTGCCAGTACTCCAGTCTAAGAGACGATGTTTCTGGAATAGTCCCGGAATCGGCAAACCTGACGACCACACGGAAGATGTCCCTGGCATCCTCCCAAACGACGCCATAGTCTTTTCCCTGTGAGTCCCACTTTTTAAGCTCGCCGAACGGCACAACATTTACATGCCCTTCGGCGGTGAGTCGCTCAGGGCGGTCGAACCGCTCTCCGTCTTGTGACAGATGTAGAGAACAGAAGGCAAAAGTACATAAGGCACAAGTACATAAGGCATAAATTTGGGGTTTGGTGGCTTTGATGAGTGCTTTGAATTTAATGTTCATTTTATCCGCCTTTTCCCGGTTTTTTGCGCCTTTGCGTGTCTCAATATAACTATATTTAGTTTGATATATATACAGTAATAAATGTTGAGCGTCAAGTAAAATTTTGTTTTTGCCACGAAGGCACTAAGACACTAAGAAATCTCAATTATTAACCGCAGAGAACGCAGACCTACCCCTCGACTGAACTCGGGACATTCTTGATAAGTAGGCAAGGATCATAAGATATAGCCACGGAGACATAAAGAAAAAATTAGACGCAGATTTCGCGGATTAGACTGATTTGTTTTTAGCCAGCTTTGGCGTTCCGTCTAATCCGGACCCCATTTGTGAAGCCGGCGAAAACGGTGTTTTATAAGGCACGAAAAGGCACAAAAGCACGAAGGGAAATTAGACGCAGATTAACGCAGATTGACGCCCCCAATATAGTGAGATAACGCTTCACTATCTCATGGGGCAGGCGTGGCAGCCGGTTAAGTATTGAGTATCAGGTCGAGTTTTCCCCGCTCGGGCGCAGGCAATTCGGCCCCACATCGTATGCAATTAACTTGAGCCAGTCCCCGGCGTTTGCCGCAAAGAGGGCATTTGATAATGGGTGTGTGGTTCAAGGCCAAATACGTCAGCAAACCGGCCAGATTAAAGACCAGCGTGAAGACGAACCAGAAAATCAGTTTCCCGAGGGAAGTTTTCCTCGGCCAGCCGTGCCAAAAAGCAAAACCCACCATTGCCAGAGCCAGCAGCCAATTTAGAATACTGTTGCCAGGCCGCAACTCTCTTGTAACTTCTGCAAAACCGCGGATGAAATCATTACCACGATAGAGTTGGAAGAGGAATTGCCTTCCCAATAGATACCAGGCCAGATCATACAGCGGCGAGGAGAATTGGCACGCGTAATGCCTAACCTTTGTCCACAGCGGGCCCGCTTCAACTACGGGGTAAGGTTCAGCAGGAACTGTCCAATCGCAGCGATTCAGTAGATGAAGGTTTGCCTTGTTGTCCACCTTGTAAAGTTCGACCCATTTTTTGTACGGCTTGCCTCTGACTTTACGCGACCATTCCAAAGCGAGTTTCGGCGATTTCCGAAAAGCTGAGGGGAGTCTTCTTTCGGTGTCACGATAAAAGAGGTAAATGCCCTGCGTTGTGGCTGTGAACGATATGGTTTCGCTCCACCAATCGCCGTCAACGGTGACCGTCAGTTTCCGGTCGGGATTTCTCATTATCAGATGGTGTTTGCCATCTTCGGTCAGGCACTTGATTAGCGGGCGGTAAGGTATTTTCGAATCTTGCGGAGTCTCAGGCCGGATAGCTCGCCACTTATGCAGGTTTATTTGTTTAATATTTGATTTGGCACTTTCAAAAATCAGTTGGACCTGCTGCTTTTCAAAGTTGATTTCGTAAATTCGCCTGCTTGTTTGCCACAGTAATGTCGGGCTGAAGGAATCCTGGGGACACCAGGCGGTAAACAGTTTGAATCTGCCGAACGGTTTGGCCCGGGATTTTGAGTCTGTAAATCCTGTTGAGCCAATATAACCGATTTTGCTCCCGTCGGAACGATAGCCGACAAATAACTGCCTTCCTGGGTCATAGCGCCAAACTTGCTCGGTTTTCTCTCGCGACCTAACCGGTATTTCCAATGAACGAGAAAACTCCGGCGTAATCATTTGTATTTGCTTCATCCGAGTATCTGTAAAACTCTCCGTGTAGCCGTGGATCATCACTCCCCAGGATAGATATTCATAAGGCCTGTTCTTTTCAAGGCCCGACCAAAGAAGGCTGCCATTTGCATCATAGATTTCCTTTTGTCTTTCATCAATAGCACGCTTAAGAGTGGGAATATCCGGGAGTGTGTACACCAGGTGAATTGTACCATCCGGTAGAAATTGCCTTCCCGAATTTCGTATTTTTTCAAGGTGTTTTTCCGCCTCGCTGAGTTCTTTTTTTGGCTTTTTTATTGGCGCTATGGGTCTTGCTTCCCAAAGCATGGCCGTTGAAATAATAATACCCTGCAGCATTGCTGTGGCAATCAGCAGGACGAGAACCGTTGTAAAGATTCTGGTTGGTCCTGCGATGTATGTTGAATTGTCTTTTAGATTCATAGTACTATTTCCCGGTCTAAAACTCCCTGTTCAAGAATGCGTCAATAATCTGTGAAAGTAAAACAACGACACCGACTACCAGCACCGCGAAGGCCCAACCGAGCCGCCATTGGAAAATGGTCATGCAAATGACAATAGTGGCAAATGCAAGGCCGAGTATCTTTGTGGTGTACCAGCGTGCCGAGCTAAGCCCCGCCAGAGCGGTCCCCAGATATGCTACAAGGCCGAGCAGGATGAAGAGCCAGCCCTCGATAAAGACACGCTTTGTAGGTAGTGTTTCGAAGATTTCAGGACGGCAAGAGTACCTGTAGAGAGCAACCCATACGACTCCGACCGGAATAATGAATGATATTATTGCCGCGGCCAACTTCGCCCAAAGAATAGTTGGTCGGTTGGCCGAGCGGTGAATTAGAAATGGCCATGTTCTTGTAAAAAGGGGCATCCAGAAATGCCGGACACCAAGCGCTAAACCAAGTCCGATCGATGTAACAAGTAGCCATGAACCGGTCATCCGCAGTGGTGAAAAATGAGTAAGCCGATAAGTATCTACAACAGTGCCGGGCGATAAGCCCGAATAGTACCAACTGGGCTGTCCAAGGTAAGCCTGTGCACGCAGGACAAATCCACCTATTGCCAGGAAAATGATTGCCGCAAGGAGCATCCACGGCAAAGACTCACGAAGCTCTTTTCGCAGCAGCGCCAAAAATCTCATTTTATTTTTCCTCCCACTGAAATAATCGCCTGTGATTAGGCGGCGCGGTATATTCAATGAACTGGTCTTCCAGGTTCATCTTGACAATGTGATATTTTTCCGCTCCGTTCCTTTGTGCCCACTCAGCTATGTGCTCATCAGCAGGACCAATTAGGATTAACTCCAACTCTTTTTCGCTGCGTCTGCAGTGCAGCAGGCCTTCTATATCGACATCGGCCGGTGGGGAATCCGGAAAACTCAATGTCACCTTTTTTACTGCCGTTCTGAACTCCTCGAGAGAGCAGTTCGCCCTTAATACGCCTTTGTCAATAACCACTATCCGGTCGGAAACCCTCTCGACATCGCCGAGGATATGACTGGAGAAAAGAACTGTTCTGCCCTGGCGCATAATAAGCTCAATCATACCCTCTAAGAACTGGCGTCTGATTGCAGCGTCAAGACCAAGCGTCGGGTCGTCCATTATCAGAAGTTCCGGATTCGGGGCCAGGGCAAGAGCCAACGAAACCTGCGCACGTTCACCAATCGAGAGATGTTTTATCTTTCGCTTTTTCGGCAGATTAAAGTATTCGATCATATCGGCGAAGAATTTGTGGTCCCACTGCTTTGGGAAAAACGAGCGCTGAAATTTCTCCAACTCAGCGATACTCATCCAGCGAAACAGCCGATGGCCTTCTGTTACGTAACCAATACGCTGCCGAATCGCAGGCGTTAATGCTGCCGAATCACAGCCTAATAGTCTTGATGAACCTGCTGTCGGTCTTAACAAGCCCAGCATTAGCTTTATGGCCGTTGTTTTTCCTGCTCCGTTTCGGCCGACAAAACCGCAGATACAGCCTTGCGGAATCTTCAGAACCAGGTGGTCAACAGCAAGTGTGCTGCCGTAATATTTCGTAAGACCTTCTGTTTCCAATACTGTCTCAGTCATTTTTTCTTCTTTCAGCTTTTTTGTTAACGAATTTTGCCAGTCTGCCTTTGAACATCGCTATCAAGTCCTGGCCTTCGAGACCCAGATTCAGGCCCCGCGTAATAATGGTATCCATTCTCTCGGTGAGTATATTGATATCTGCGGCATCACTTCTGCGCAGTTTCGGGTCGCTGACGTATGTACCGGAGCCTGTCTTGGTAGTAACCAATCCGGCCTGTTCTAAACGGCTGTACGCCCTGGCAGCGGTGTTTGGATTAATTACCAGCTCAGCGGCGAGTTTTCTGACCGCGGGCAGCTTATCACCGCTTGCCAGCTCACCCTTCGCGACGGCCTCACTTATCTGCTCAGCAACCTGAACGTAAATGGGCTTGCCCGAACCGGATGATATTTGTATCCATAACCCCATGACCACTATTTTTCCTTGTTCTGCAAAGCTTTATACAAACTTATTATCGTAGATATTGTACTAATACCTTTAGTACATTATGTACTATTCGTCGCGCCTTTGCAAGGATATTTTAGAAAAAATTAAAATTTTTTTTGTGGATATGTGTTTAGCGGGGAAAACAGGCGTTTTTAGGTGTTTATTGAGGTTTTTGGCCCTCCCAAGAGCCTGAAGTTGAATATTATTCTATCTTTTTGGCAGGGAATTTTTAGCCGCGAAATGGTTCGACAGGCTCACCATCCCGAGCAAAGTCGAGGGAAGACACAAAAGGCACAAAGAAAAATTAGACAGGATAACAGGACCTACCCCTCAACTGAACTCGGGACATGCTTGATAAGTAGGCAAGGATCATAAAACAAAGCCACGGAGACATAAAGAAAAAATTAGACGCAGATTAACGCAGGGAGTGCGTTTACCTTTGTCCCTTGACATTATACATTTATATCTATAAGGTCTGGTTGTCAAATTGATTGTGCAGTTTTGTATTTACAATAACATATAAATTGGCCGGTTTTGCATATCTTATTATGCAACAATAAATTGTTGGTTGTAAGCGAAAGAGAATTATTATGGGTAAACGAATCTCACAAAAAGGAACAACAAGACCAATAAGTAAGGCGAACCTCCTAAAAACAGCCGCAAGAAACGCATCTTTCACACTCCTGACGGCTGCCCTTCTCCTGACGTGCTCCTGCTCTCACCTCGCGGACAAGTATTCGGCCGCTGGAAAGGGAGAGGGTTGGGACCTGCTGCCCGAGATTCTGAGCCGCATCGTGCCACCCACTTTCCCGAACCGTGATTTCAAGGTGACCGACTACGGCGCGGTGGGAGACGGCGTTACCGACTGCAATCCGGCCTTCAAGAAGGCCATCGCGGCCTGCACGAAGGCCGGCGGTGGACGCGTCGTCGTTCCGAAGGGCACATTTCTCAGCAATGGTCCCATCCACCTGGACAACAACGTCAATCTGCACGTGACCAAAAACGCCACGATCATGTTCGGCACGAACTTTGACGACTATCTCCCCCATGTCAGGGTAAGGTGGGAAGGCACGGAGTGTTACAATTATTCGCCTTTGGTCTATGCTTACCAAAAGACCAATATCGCCATCACCGGCTCGGGCGCGCTTAACGGACAGGCGGAATCGTCCTGGGCCATGTGGAGCGGGAAAACCAGGCCTGGAACGACATCTAACGAGGAACTGCGCAAGATGAACCACGACGATGTCCCCGTGAAAGAGATAAAGATCTATGCGAAACCGACGATGATAGAACCGTTCGAGTGCAAAAATGTTCTCATCGAAGACGTGACGATTCTCGATTATCCGTTCTGGTGCGTTCATCCGACATTCTGCACGAATGTAACGATTCGGAGACTTGTTGTCGACAGTCATAACTCGAACAACGATGGGCTCGACCCCGATTCTTGTACCGATGTGCTGATGGAAGACTGCTGGTTGGACCAAAGCGACGACTGTCTGGCAATCAAGGCCGGGCGGGACAACAGCGCGTGGCGTAAAGGCCGGGCGTGCGAGAATATCGTTATACGCAACATGCCGTCGAACTTTGGCGGTATAGCTATCGGCAGCGAGATTGCCGGCGGTGTCCGCAACGTCTTTTTCTACAACAGCAAATATGAAAGCGGCAACGTGCTGTACTGTAAGTCGAACCTGGATAGGGGCGGATTCATTAAAAACATCTATATCAAGAACCTCGATATAGGTAAAGCCCGGATTCTCAGATTGAGAAACAACTATCACGGGTATCGAGGCGGCAACTTCCCGACAGAAATCCGCAACATCAACATCGAGAACGTGCATATTGACGAAGGGGACGACGAGACGATATCCCTCCAGGGCGTGGAAGCGGCGCTCGTTTACGACGTCTTCATAAAAAACGTCACCATTGACAAACTCGAGAAGGGGCCAATCATGCACCTTCGAAATGCTGAAAATGTTGTACTGACGAATGTAAAAATCGCCGGCAAGATTCAACCCACTCATCCGCCGATGATGCCTCCTGAAGAAAAAGAGCTCGAAGGAACGGCATCTATCGCCCCCAGGCGCAGCGGAAAGTGGAGTAACCCTTCCAACTGGGAGACCGGACGTGACGGGGCGCGCCTGAAATGGAGCGGCGACGCAGCCAATCGGCTGCCCGATGATAAAATAGACGAGCGGGTATTGATCGGAAAGAGCCGGGTAGTTAAGGACGGTGTTACGGTGACCCTCGATCGCGATATCGACGGAGAGTTCGAGGTTCGGGTCTATGAGAAATCGACCTTTGTCATTCCTGACGGCCGCACGCTCAAGATCAAGGGGCCTCTTATTGTCGACCGGACCGAGAGCGTTGCCCGGCAACTCGGCGGGGTTGTGGATATCGACAAAAACCTTGATATTGATACCACAACCGGCCGGTACGTAATCGCTGGCGGATCATTGAAGGTTGGCAAATTGAGCCTTAATGAGGGAGCGTTCATCGTTGACGACAGCCAGGGTAAGATAAAGTCGATAATCGCCGGAGGCGAGTACCGAGCGGACGACGGTGAAGGCGATACGACAACGAAGTTTATCGCCCACAAAGGCGGGGTGACGCCTGTACAGTGCAATGACCTGCTGCTCGACGCCTATATTGGCGAAAAGCTGATTGTCGATGTCTCAGCTTATGACTATGCTCAACACGGGGACCTTGTGCTCTTTTCCTACACCGGCGTCCGAAAGGGCGAATTCGACGGCGGCCCGGAGAAACCGGCGGCTCAAGTTACCATTATCGGCGCCAAGGCCGACCTGGTTTACGATGACGCCGGAAAGAAAATTAAGCTGACCAACTTTCGCCCCTGAGACGGCGAAGTCGGCTATTCATGGAAAAAAGAAATCAAAATGGAGGAGTTTTATGAAATCCCGATACTTTCTCTTTGTCGCAATGGCGGTTATCCTTTCTTCGTTCTTGGCGATTGTCGACTCGCGGGCTGCGTTCGCCGCTGAAGAACCGAAAGGCCTCGTTGGCCGGTGGGGGTTTGACGGCGGGACCGGTAAAGACCTCTCCGGCAACGGCAACGATGCAGAGTTTGGAGGGGCACGCATCTATTCACTTGGTAAAGGCCGGGCGTGTATCCAACTTTTGGAGGATGACGAACCGATGCATATTCCGGCATCTGAGGACTCTGTGCTGGCCATTTCGCGCGGTACGATATGCTTCTGGCTGAACGCGGGCTGGAACAGGTCAACCATTCTGGAATACGATAATAGTGCTGTTCAACTCAATCAGTACCGCGGTGATTTTCAGGTACGCTTTCGGGGCGAAGATGACTTCATGTATTGGAGTGGAATCCTGGATTACGATTGGCCGAAGTATGATATGCGCGAGTGGGCCTTCTATGGGCATCCAAGAGCCGCGATAGGCGATTCAGAATGGCACCTTTTCTCCGTGGCTTATGATGATAAGGGCAAAAGGATCATCGGCTGGCGGGATGGTGAGCTTATTTCGGTCGTTGATCTATCAACTGTTGAAATGGAGTCCCTTAAGCGGGACGGTTTGGGCAAGATTACTACGGGTGAAGGCTTCAGAGGTTTCATAGATGACCTGCGCATCTATAATACGTTGCTTACCGATGCTGATATTCGTAAAATATACAAGTCAACTAAATCTGTCTATGTGGGCCGGCGGGACACGATTCCTACAGATAAAGAAGTAGACACATACAAGTACCAGAAGGAGGACCACACCCTCTACCAGGCGTGGCTTCAGTACAATCGGCCCTCCAAGCGGCTCAGCGATAGTTTGTTTACACGCATCGTTGCTGAAGGCAAAAATTCAACTGTTCGGACAGCGGCATCAGAGCTGACCGATGCCGTGGAATCCATGTTCGCGTTCAAGCCCTCAGTTAGAACAAAGCCTGTCTCCGGTTCGAAAGTCATCCTGGGAACAGCCGAAACATCGAGCTTGATTCGCAAGCACGCCGATGAGCTGGGACTCGATCGGATCAAAGAAGACGGATTCATCATCAAAGCTGTTGACGACGGCCGCGACAGAACGCTTGTCGTTGCGGGAAAGGTTCCGGCGGGCGTTATTTTTGGTGCGTTCGACCTGATTCGCCGCATACAGTTGGGCCAGGAACTGCGTAAACTCGATGTACTTGAAAATCCGCAGATTCCCATTAGAATGGTTGATCATTGGGCTTATTTTCGCGGTTTTCCACACGACGCGTGGCGCGGTGGCGGCAGAGACGATTCGATCTATAGTTGGGAAGAGCTGCGTACGGGCGATACGAAGCTGATCCGCGACTGGGTGCGCATGATGGCGTCGGCTGGTTGGAACGCTATCTGCCCGAGCGAGGTCAACTGGGACTACCGCAACAATTTTCTCGAGCATCTTGATGAGGTAGAAATCCTCGCCGGAATTTTGCGGAATTACGGCATGAAACTCTATTGGAGCCCGAGCTACCTGCTGGCACTGGAACAAGAGACAGCCGACAAACTCTATGCAAGGGTGCCCGACTTCGGCGGGTATATGATGAAGCTGGGCTCGGAAAAACAGAACGGCGATCCCCGGCCGCCTATGGCCAACCGCATTGCCGACACGGTATTACCCTATGGGGGTCATGTGCTGGTTCGCGGTTTTGTTTATGGCAATCTCCGCTATACTCCTGAGCCCTATCGCGACCTTATTCCACATGACATTTTCGCCCCCGAAGACGGTAATTTTCGTAAGAATGTGGTTCTTGTACCAAAGGGCAGCGCCGGTGACTGGGATTATTCTGCGCCAATTCCGGCAATCGACGGGGCCATGAAAAAGACGCTTTCCGGGACCGAACTGGTCATTGATAAGGGCTTTCCCAGTTCCTGGGTCGAAAAGTGGAAGTGGTGGCTGGAACAGGACACGTATTGCAGCGGCCCGGGCAGTTTGAATAAGTCTATTGCCCATTGTATCATGGGAGTTGCGATGATAAGCCCTTCGCCGGCCTGGACAAAGTGCCCATTGAATATGGTGAACTACTACGGTTTGGGGCGTCTTGCCTGGAATCCCGATCGTTCTCTGGATGAGATCTATAACGAGTGGATTGTTCAGACTTTCGGCAACGATCCGGTGGTGATCGACACGGTCAACAGGATTCTGTTCATGTCCGATGATGTAGCCCGTAAGCTCTATATGTATCGGGGGTATCGAGGTATCTGGATCGATACGGGCGACGAAAATATGGTTGAGAACAAAACGCCTTATGCGATTAACCGTGATGGGATCGGCCCTGCCTCGCCAAAGTTGCAGAAAAGGATTCTCGCTCAGTACGCTCCGGGTCTTCGTGAGGTATATGGCGACCCACTCCGTGGTGAGGAGTTTCTCTCTTCATTTCATTTCAAAGGCCATGACTACCGTCTTTCCATAGGCCGAACTTTGATCGAGGACGTATATGGCGGTATGGAAGAAGCAGTGCAGATATCCATCCAGATGGTCGAACTCTTCAAGAAGCTTGATGGCAGGATTGACGAACGCAGGTTCCAGTACACACTGGATAAACTCGTTGATTTTGTTGCCGATGCCCGGAAGAGCCGGGACGCGATGGCTGAAGCTTTCCGGGAACATACAGGCAGAAAACGCGACGATGTCCTTTCCCGGCTGACGGCATCGGGGCTGGCTGCGGTTGGCACGTACAACGTGCGCCATTTTGGTGCAGTGGGCGACGGGACGGTCAATGATTCGGCGGCTATCAACAAGGCCATCGATGCGTGCAACAAAGCCGGCGGCGGGACAGTTTTTGTGCCGTCTGGTTTCTATACAACAGGTTCGATTCACCTCAAGAGCAACGTTACTCTTGCCATAGATAAGGGCGCTGTACTGAAAGCAATGCCGGGTGTTATTGACCCGTGGGAACACAACCCCAACGACAAGGGTCTGATGGACCCGGCCTATTACCATTGGCACGCCTCTCTCATCTGGGGCGAGAACCTGGAAAACGTGAAGATATACGGTCCCGGGGCCATCGACGGAACGGCCCTGACCCGAAGCAGCAAGGTCAAGAAAGGCACAGGGGACAAGGGCATTGCTTTGAAGCTGTGCAAAAACGTCGAGATACGAAATCTGAATATTGAAAAGGGTGGGCACTATGCGATTCTGGCCACTGGTTGCGAGGACGTGCTGATTGATAACGTTACCATCAACACCGACCGGGATGGACTCAACCTGTCCCAGTGTAAAGACGTTCTGGTCGCTAACTGCCATATCGATGCGGTCTGGTATGAAGACGGCCTGCCGGCTGGCGGAGACGATGCGATCAAATTCGGCAGCGACCTGTCCTTAGGCAAAGCCCAACCCTGCGAAAACATAACCGTGCGAAACTGCTTTCTCGCGAGCGGGTGCAATACTCTCCAATTCGGCTCGGAGACCATCGGGTCGTTCAAAAACATCCGTTTCAAGAACATCAGGATTCTGCGTGCCGGCAAAGCCGGTATAGGCATCACTTCCAACGACGGTAGCGTCATCGACGGCATTAGCTATAAAGATATAAGGATGGAGAAAACTTTTACGCCGATCTTCATCAAGATCTCGGACGTCGCCCGTGTGCCCAAAGGTACGTACAAACGTGGGGCCATCCGGAACATCACATTCGAGAACATAACGGCGACCGACTGTTTCTCCTATATCAAGAACCGCCAGATGCCTTCCGTTATCTGGGGGAAACCCGGCAGTCCCGTAGAGAATATCAAGTTCAAAAATGTCCGTATTACGGAGAAAGGGGGCCACCCGGCTTCCGAAGGGACTCTGGAACCGACGGAAAACGACGAACGTTTCCCGCGCAAGGTGGGAGCGGTCCCCGCCTATGCCTGGTATCTGCGCCACGTTAAGAATATCCGTTTCCTTAACTGCCGCTTCGGATACGAAAAGAACGACGACCGTCCGGCAATGGTAGTCGATGACGGAATAAATGTTACACTGGATGAATGTTATCTCCAGGAAGGTTCTAATTGTGATTCGCGGGTTGTAACCCGCAACGGAGCCGAGATAATTCACGTTCAGGGCAAATCCAAAGATTATCCGCTGGACAAGATCAACAAAATCTCCAATATACGCCCCAGAAAATGAGCGGCAATGTGGATTACGATTACCGTCTCTCGAACGGGCGCACCGTGATCCAGGATATTTACGCGAACCTGGATGAAGCCGTGAAAGGCGCCGAAAAAATGCCCAGGATATGGAAGAGACTAAATGGTAAGCTCGACCAGCACCGGTTTCAGTACACGCTCGACAATCTCACCGGCTACATCGAAAACGCGAAAAAAACGCGCAACAAGATGGTGGAATGCTTCGAAGAAAAAACCGGACGAAAATATAACAAAGTGATGTCTGGAATATCGAGATGGCCCTGTCAGCAATACCCATGTGGTTCGTAATTTTCAAGCTGACCATCCACAAACTCCACAAATCATTAGCCAAAACCGGGTGGATTACCTGGCGGTGAACATGGCCAAAGAACTAATGGAGCACAGAAAAGCAGAAACTACTCTTGAGTTTTACAATCAGGTCGAGCACATCCATGAAGCAAAGGCAGCGAGAGTAATACAAAATCTTTTGGAGAGTGAAAAGCGGCCCGAGAACCAAGATAAGACCGACGCCAAAATGACGCAAATGCCCATTTTTAGTGGTTCAACGAAAAAGGCTGCTAAGCGTAAGTGCTTAACAACCACAAACTTAAATGAATGGGCCCGGTAGGATTCGAACCTACGACCAATGGATTATGAGTCCACTGCTCTACCGCTGAGCTACGGGCCCCTGGATATTTTAAGTGCCTTCAAGATAACCACTTCCGCTGTGAGCTGTCAACCATTTTCCCGGCAGAATGTCATAAAATAAGCCGAAAGTATTATTGTCATTTCATCCTCGTACTTCGCAGCGAAGCGCTGCTTCCCAGAGTAGTATTTGCCTTTATTATTCATCTTCACAAGCACCTTCGGCAGTTAGGACATTGTAACTTGTGCCGGATTTTGAGCGAAATTGTGGTATAATCTGTAAAATTCCGTAGAAAAAGAAAAATAACCAAAAAAACCGCGTCAAGTTCTGTGGTTTCGTTACACTTATTAATAGTATCGCATGAACAACAACAGGGATTACCTTGAATTGGTCAAAAAAGCGCAGCTTGGTGATAAGGAATGCCTGAACCGCCTTGCTGAAGCAGCGAGGGTGCGTTTGCGCGAGTATGTGCAGCGTCTTACATTGCAGGAAGATTTGACAGAAGATATTGTTCAGGAGAGTATTTTGGAAATGTTTAAAGTATTTGACAAACTCAAAAAAGCCGACCGGTTTTGGAATTGGCTTGACGGCATAGCCTTTAACAAGGTTCGCAGTCACTATGGCAGGCGATGGCGTCACAAAACAGTTTCCTTATCTGATGCAGGATGTGAGATTGCAGAGACGAACAGCCCTGATGGTTTGGCGGAGATGGTTACCGCCGAGTTGAAGCAGATTGTCATCAAATCAATGCACCGGCTGCAGCCCCGGCATCGAGCGGTATTAACCATGCGATGCTATAAGGGGATGAAATATTCAGAGATTGCAGAATTGATGAAGTGCAGTGAATTTGGTGTCCAGGCATTGTTCTACCGGGCCAAAAAGGCTTTGGCCAAAGAACTGTCACATCACGGACTTGGCAAGGGTTCGCTGCTGACAGCCCTGCTTCTGTTCGGAAAGATGACGGCCACGAGCGAGGCGGCGGCAGCTAATGTATCGGTAACGGCTGCTGCTACTAAGGTTGGTTTGGCAGCGGGGCTGGTGGGAGCCATAAGCGGTAAGGCACTCGTTGTATCACTGACGACGGCTTCTGTATTGGCCGTTGGTACTATGGTGGTAACATCGGGGCTGGATGGAACAGCGAACATGCCGAAGAACAAGCCGGCAGCGAGTTTACAGGTCACGGCCAAGGTGGCCCAGCCACAGGGGGAATACTGGTATTTTTTCCCAGAAGGTGCGGGCCGAGCGGTAATGATGCAGCAGATAAGGCAATCCCGCCGACAATGGCTGCAGGATGAATATGCCAACTACTACAATCAGAATAATACCATCTCCATAAGAAACTATCGGTGCCGGCACAGCGACCTGAGTGTGTGGCGGCTGCCTACGGATGGTCCCGAATTGACGGAGTATCTTTCCCGGGTCGAAGGCAGGTCCGTAGAGATAAAATATGTTGCCAATAAAAGCAGCGGCCTGCTGGTAATCGCCAGCTCCAAAGAAGCCGGCGAGAGCAACTTCTGGATGACCCGTCACTATAACGTAATGGACGAAGACTATTTTCAAAGTGATTGGCCTAGGGAAACGCCGACTGTAGATAGTCGCGATCCAATGCACAAACGGGGCTGGACATATTTCAAAATAACAGGCCAAATTAACGGCAAAGAGGTCCGGGGCAGAGGAAGGATACCATTTGTATACTCTACGAGTAAAAGACATTGGCCGTGGATGGTATTGAAGGTGGGGGAAAGTATTGTAAATGAAGCCGGCTTTGCCGGGCTTTCTCGGCCGTGGATGGGACTGCACACGATAGATACGATACGGCGGGACGCGGCCAAAGAGCGGATTTGGTTTGAGACAAAATACGACAAGCGCAGCGGAAAGGCGCAAGTAATCCTCAAGCCCAAAGCCGGCAACATTGTCTATACTATTGATATGGAAAAAGACGTTATTGATAAGATAACCTTTACCGGCGAAGTTGAAGGTGAACTAATATTTGATTACCTGCAGGGAATTGACGATATCGGCAGTGAGTTTGCTGAGCCGAGGAGAAGCCGCTATGGAGTAGTTGGGAAGGACTCGAAAGGCATGCTGTGGCTGACAGATTTAGCCACGAATTAACACGAATCAGCAGAGATTAGATAAAAGGAAAAACAAAAGAATTAGCCACAGAGAAAAATGGGAAATTAAAAAACTCTGTGTTCTCTGTGAACTCTGTGGCAAAGAAAAGAAAGGGGCAGGCGTCATGAAAATGGAAGGAATTAGAGGAAAAATTCTGGCGGTGACAATCGTGGTGTGTTCACTTTGGATAGGGACGTTTTCCTTCACATTGGATGCCGTTGCCAATGATGACCCTATGTATGATTTAACGGTGACGGTGGTTAGTGGGCACGGTGCGGTCGAGCCAAATAGCGGCTCGTATTCTGCGGGCACCGTAGTGACGCTCACCGCGACGCCGGAGACGGACTACCTGTTGAGGTACTGGATAGGCACCGACGATGATACGTCTTGTGCGCTTAGCAATACGGTGACAATGGATTCAGACAAGACCGTTACAGTTGAGTTCGGGCTGCCACGGACGATTGTTTTCGGCAGTGATCCAAATTATGCATCAATTCAATACGCTATCGATGCGGCTGGTTGTGGTGATATAGTTATTGTACCAGCAGGGGTGCATTTCGGGAATATCGACTTCAACGGGAAGAATATCCGCGTAACATCAATGAACCCGGACGATCCTATGGTCGTAGCATACACGATTATTCAGGGGACCGGTGCGGGGCCGGTTGTGACATTTTCGGGCAGCGAGAGTCAAAGCTGTTGGCTTGATGGTCTTACTATCACCGGCGGTAATACGACAGGGGACGGCGGCGGGATTTGCGGTAATGGTACGGAAGCTATGATTGCCAACTGCGTTATCACTAACAATCATGCCGACGGTGCCGGCGGGGGCGTGAGCAACTGCAACGGGACGATTGAACGCTGTACGATTACCGGCAATACGGCCGGCGGTGGAGGGGGTGGCATCTATATAGTGGACTGCAACGTATCGGTCAAGGACTGCGATATCAACTATAATACAGCCCCTTATGGCGGTGGCTTGTATTGCTGGGATTCTCCGGGGGCGACAATTACCCGGTGCACAATTAGCGACAACGATGCGAATGGAAGTGGAATGGCCTACGGCGGCGGAATATATGTGTTTGAAAGCCTGATACTGATTGAAGACTGCCGAATCAGCCGTAATAGTGCTATGCACGGCGGCGGCGGTGTTTACTTTAGCGGCAGCGACATGGATATCTATGATAATCCCCTCCTGCACAACTGCTTGTTAACGGACAACGTAGCTGGCCGGGATGGCGGTGCCATATCTGCGAACTGGTCTGCAGAACCGGTAATCTCTAATTGTACAATAGCCGGCAACCGGGTTACCGGCGCTGATGGTGTGGGATATGGTGGAGGCCTGTACTGTTCATACAACAGCTATGTGGAGGTTATTAACTCCATTATCTGGGGCAATTCTGCTGAGCAGGGCTCCCAGGTCGCAGTAAGCAGCGGCGACGAATACGTACCACTACCATCCACACTTACGATTTCCTACAGTGACGTCGAAGGTGGTCCGGGGGGTGCATATGTCGAAGCAGGTTGTATGCTTGACTGGGGCATAGGTACTATTGATTCAGATCCGCAACTGGTTGACCCGAACGGTGGAGACTGGCACCTGGGTGCCGGCTCACCCTGCATCGACGCGGGCGATAACACAACCGTTCCACCATCAGTTCTGACTGACCTTGACGGCAGGCCTCGCATCATTAACGGCACAGTAGATATGGGGGCGTATGAGTTCCAGGGTTTGCGAACTTTGTATGTCGATGCGGGTGCTCCTCCCGGTGGTGATGGCAGAAGTTGGCCCACTGCCTTCATGTTCCTTGCGGATGCTTTATTCAATGCCTCATCCGGTACCGAGATAATGGTAGCAGAAGGTGTCTACAAACCCCACGAGCACGACTATGTCCTGTTGCCACCGAGCAGGAATGATACTTTTCAACTTAAGAATGGCGTGACCATCAAAGGCGGTTATGCCGGCTACGGCGAACCAGACCCGAATGCCCGAGATATTGAACTGTATGAAACCATCCTTAGTGGCGACCTGTTAGGAAACGATGTCGGTGATCTGGATGACCTATCAAGAGATGACAACAGCTATCATGTAGTAACCGGCAGCGGAACCGACGCAACGGCTGTATTAGATGGGTTTACCATAACCGCTGGCAATGCCAATGGATCTGTCAACAATGCCTCATCTGGTGGTGGAATGTTCATTGGCGATTATAGCCACCCGACGGTATTTAACTGCACTTTCAGTGGTAACTCGGCAAGCTCCCTTGGTGGCGGAATGTTCATTGACGAGGGGAGCACCTCAACATTTAAAAACTGCATCTTCAGTGGCAACTCGGCAAGCAACAGCGGCGGAGGAATGTATAGTAAGGATGAATGCGATCTAACACTAACCAACTGTCTGTTCACAGGAAACCTGGCCGACAACGGTGGTGGAATATACATTTTTGGAGGTGAGGGAAGCCATCAGGTACTGACCAACTGTACATTCTACGGAAATACGGCCAGTTCCTATGGCGGCGGAATATACAACTCCTATCATGGTGCTTCGACGTTGACCAACTGTATCCTGTGGTCAAACTCACCTGATGAAATATATCCGAGTACAAGAGCAAGAGTTAGCTACAGTGATATTCAAGGCGGTTGGGAAGGCATTGGTAATATTGATTCAGATCCGCAACTGTTTGACCCGAACGGTGGAGACTGGCACCTGGGTGCCGGCTCACCCTGCATCGACGCGGGCGATAACACAGCCGTCCCACCATCAGTTCTGACCGACCTTGACGGTAATCCGCGTATAGCAAACTATGTAGTCGACATGGGGGCGTATGAGTTCCAGGGTCCATTCAAGCAGTATTACCATGTCGATGGCGTTAATGGTGATAATACAAATGACGGCTTCACAAGAAATACGGCCTTTAAAACGATTCAGCGGGGTATCAATATCGCAGAGGATTACGATACGGTGCTGGTCTGGCCGGGCGTTTATAACGAAGAAATCGGCTTCTGGGGCGATGCGATAACGGTTAAAAGCGCCGCCGAAGCAGCGGTGGTAGAGACCGATTATGGGTATGCGTTCTCATTCTTCTCGGCCGAAGGTCCCGATACCGTATTGAGTAACTTTGTTATCAGAAACAGTCAATATGGAATCTATCTTGTAAACGGCAGCAGCCCCACACTTAGCAACCTTACGATAGTAAATAACGACTTCGGCATCTCGGCCTACAACGGAGCCGACCCTGATATCAGCAACTGCATCCTCTGGAACAATACCTATGGCGACCTCTTCAGAGAGCCGGTACCGCTCCAGGCTAAGTACAGTTGTATCGAAGAGGGAGGTGAAGGCGAAGGTAACATCAGCGTTGAGCCGGGATTTGTTGATGCGAACGGCGGCGATTACCATCTGCATTCTGAGCGGGGCAGGTATTGGCCGGCGTATGATGTGTGGGTACTCGATAAGGTAACAAGCCCCTGTGTCGATGGCGGCGATCCTAATGTTGACCCTTCGAATGAGCGAATGCCTAACGGCGGCAGAATCAATATGGGCGCTTATGGGAACACGGCTTATGCGAGTATGAGTGAAATGCGGTGGCTCGATGGTGATATCAATCATGATAATATTGTGAATATGATAGACCTTGCGCTATTGGCCAACAATTGGCTGGAAACTCTGCCTTGGGCAATAAACGAACCGCCTGAAGTGGCAATTACAAACCCGGAAGATGGGGCCACAGTCCCGTACAATGGGATTGAACCGGTTCCTGTTGAAGCCGACGCATCAGACATTGACGGCTCGGTGGAGAAGGTAGAGTTTTTTGCCGATGGAGACAAAATCGGTCAGGACAACGACGGTTCAGACGGATGGGCGATTGGCTGGCATCCAGAGTCAGACGGCAATTTCAATCTGACTGCCAAAGCAACAGACAACAACGCTGCAACAACAACCTCGCCAATAGTACAAGTCCAGGTTGGGTATGTCTGGTAGTTAAAGTCGGCTACTTAGATAATTGAATAGACGGACAGGCAAGCGCCTTTTGTTATCAAGTAATAAGGTGAAGGTTGAATCAGGGAAGCGAACCGTGTTTGTAAAACAAATATTTGGATCGCTTACCTGATTTTATGCGCAAAAACAGAGTTGATTTAGAATTGATAAGCCCGTATATTAAAGACGGTTACAGCTTGATAAGTGCAAGAATCGGGAGTACGCAGTTTTGGAGGCAAAGAGTATCGGCAGTCAAGGTCATAGTTTTGCCATAAAGATAAGACACAGAGCTGGTTTTACTCTTGTTGAGCTTTTGGTGGTTATCTCCATCATCTCGCTGCTGATGGGGATTTTGCTGCCGGTCCTGGGGAAAGTCCGGCACCAGGCACGGACTATGCTGGGGATGAGAAACCAGCGGGAGATTGTCAACGGCGTGACCTTATTTGCCGCCGACAACGATGGGCAATATCCCGAATCGGTGGCTACCGTAGGGTTCGGGGCACACTGGAACTGGTCCGACCCACGGAAGCTGACAGGCAACAGGACACGCGCACCGGGAATGTATCGTGCGATGAGCGAATATTTGCGCAGCTATATTAAGGATGCCGGTATTATGTTCTGCCCGAACGCCCCCAGGAAATACACATACCTGCAGCAGTCCTGGGATGCCGGCGATGATTGGGACAATCCGGATACGTCCTTTCCGTTCGACCCGGTGGGTGGGACGTATTGCTTCTATTGGAACTATATAGGTTTCTTAGGCGGACGCAGAGGTATCTTTAGAGGGCCGCAAGGTCCTGCAGGCGGTCCGAGGGAAAGCAAATTCCTCGTAACGGACTACTTTGGCTATGATTGCTGGCAAAGCCCGAATGCCTATGGAAGCTGTGAAAGATTCAAAGAGGCATCTGTCGTAGCGGAAACGTGGCTTCTATCGGCTTACTGGTCTCGTCTGAAATCCGAGAGTGTTAATTTGAATACAATCAATGTGAAGCTGCGCGCCGGCTACACCGACGGCCACGTGGGCAGTTTCAAGGCATCAGAGGTAGTGCCGATGAGGGTCTCTATAACTTCCGATGGCAGTGAGCCGTACCCTGATGGCGTAGGGCCGGGGATATTTTATCTGCCGGGAAATGGCCTGCGGTAGTCGGAGAACCGCACTCGCCCCGTTAGAAGTACCAACCAAAGCTCCGACACTTCCCTCAGCCCGTTAGAAGTAAGCCGCCGACTTCTAAAGGGGCAAGCCGGAGACGCGAAGACGCGGCGCGGCGAATCAGGATTTTTCACGCTCAGCGCTGATTCTTTCGATGGCCAGGGCGACCGGCGAGGGAGTCTCTTTATCCTGCTGTGAGCGGGATTCAACTTCATCCATTGTCTGGTGCAGTGTGATACACGCCTGTTCGTAGCTGCATCCTGTTTGTTGAGAAATCAGACGTGACCCGCGGTCTATGAGTTTCTTATTGCTGGGCGACAGCCAGACCATCGCGTTATCAATAACTCGGCCCATCCGGACCATCGTTGCGGTAGAAATGGTATTCAAAATAAGCTTAACAGCAAGATGGTGCCACAGTTGCAGCGGTGAATCGGGCAGGTCGCAGCGAAACTGAAATAGGTCATCTGTATCCGAAGCGGCCGCTGCCGGCCCGATGGTCATTGCAGCAGTTTTCTTGTATTGATTGCCGAACCTCTCTAAGCAATTGCGGCTCAAATGGTCTATCTGGGTCCCGACGGAAATCACCACTAACGCCGAATCGACGGCATTGGCCCGTGTTGGGTCTGGTTCATTACCTATCCTGAATTTGAATAGCTCGGCATTATTCAGTCGAGGTGGGTCGGCTTGCAATATCGACGGCGCATTCAGTTGTTTATAAACGGCAGGTCCCCATTCCAGGCCGCGTGGCTCACGCTGTAACATATCCCGCCATGCCTCTGGCGTCGGGTGGAACGGATTTTTAACAAAAGCCCAGGATTGGGGAGAACGGCTGTCTCCATCTTTACGAAATGGCGGCACCATAAATGTGGGCGAACGCTCGGTCGTGTCCGTCAGCACATCTAACATAACGGAATCGGTCATATAGGTAATCAAGCCGCCTCGCCGGTAGATATTCTCTTCAAATTCCGTTACGCGGGTCATTGTGTCCACGGCTGCAGGATTCGAAAGCTGCCTGAGCAGGTTTGAGAATAGCTGATGGTACTCCATAATCGGACGTACGCAAAGCCCCAGCTTTGCTAATTGCGATGCTGAGAGGCACTCTTGCAGAAACTGCATCAAAGCTATCTCCAGAGCGCTGCCGACAATCAACAACTCAATTGTCACGGCCTGCATTCTTGTCGACCCTGTAATGGCCATCGGCCCCGTCGTCAGGTCGAGCTTTCGGATACGCGGCTCCTCGAGCACCTGACGGGACCGCTGTACGTAACGGCCCAGTTGCTCGGTCGGATTGTTATATACAAAAAAGACGTTTGCCCCCGCATCGAGTCCCTGCCATGCGGTACCAATCACAAAAGGTGTCTCTCCGCCCTCCGTAATGGCAACGACAACGTCACCTTGTGCAACACCCGCTTGTTTCAATTGGTATCGGCCAAAGTCCGGAAAATCCTCGAATCCCTCTACTGCCTTAATCAAAGCGAAGTCACCACCGGCCATAATACTGATAATACGGTTGTCCATTTCGGGCATTTTTGTCGATATTTCTGGATGCTTTTGTTTGAGCTGGTGCCAGAACCGTTGCCACGCTGCCTCTAACAGTATGCTCAGGCGCCCTGTCGCCCCGCAGCCGGTAAAGTAAATCCGCTTTCGGGCTTTCAGGGCGTCAACGAATGCGCAGACCAAATCCCGGAACGTGTCCTGTTGAAATACCGATTCGGCAACGGGTGGGATTTCCTCATCCACCGCCTGCAACAGCCGAATACCGGCAGCAAGGTCGGAAACGACCGTTTCGGAGAGCGCTTTGGTTTTTGGATGAGATGATTCCGTCGGCAGTTCTCCCAGCCGGAAGGCTTGCTCCTCGCTCAAAAACTTTTTTGCTTGTTCAATTGCATCCGACACTGTGGGCACCTAAATCTGTTATTTTCAATAGTCGTCCGAGCACAGCGAATGTATATTCATATCATCTTACGTGAATTGTGTAAATGCGTTTTTCTCCTGAAGCTCACATTGCGGGTAAACTTAAATGTGTGTATAATCCGCCAGCACATAACCGTAATTGATGTGTCTCAAATCGCATAACAGGTGCAGCAGGATAGAAATGAAGAAGGCCGTCAGAAAACTTTCAGAGCGAAACGAAATGCGTGGAGGCACAAAGGAAGCGGTATGACCGGACACCTTGCTATCCAAAACTTCGCAGGAACCTTAGGTCAAATTGACATTCTTATTGTTACCGTGGCGGTCTTGCTCCTCTTTGTTATCTCCTATGTCTTTGGACGCGAGGAGAAAGACACCAACGACTTTTTTCTGGGCCGTCGGCGAGTGCCGGCGATTGTTGCCTGTCTTTCTTTTGCCGCTGCCGAGATTAGCGCCCTTACCATCGTCGGATTTCCAGCGATGGCCTATGGTGAAAACTGGGAATATGTTCCGTTTTTTATCGGCCAGGCTTTGGCACGCGTTTCGGTGGCGTTTCTGTTTCTACCGGTTTTTTATAAATATGACTGTACGAGCATTTACGAGTTTCTCCGGCATCGCTTTGGGCCCGCAACCCAGTATGCCGGCTCGGCGTTTTTCTTTCTTACGCGTCTGATTGCCTCCGGCGTAAGGCTCTATGCCGCCTGTATGGGTGTTGCCCTGATTATGGGCTGGAACCTGATACAGACACTTTTGATGTTTAGCGTTGTCAGCATAATCTTTATCGCATTCGGAGGCATCAAAGCCGTCGTCTGGGCCGGTGCGTATCAGGCGATTTGTTTTTTCGTGGCTGGTGTTGCCTTGTTCATCTACCTTATCTATCAAATCCAGGGTGGATTGGGTGAGGCCTGGCAGATCGCTGAGAAGGCGGGGCGATTGAGTGCAGTAAGATTCGATTTTAATCTCAACGACCCCACCACTTTCTGGGTCGGCAGTCTTAGCGGTTTCTTCATCGGCATGGCGTCGTTCGGCACCGACCAGGAAATGACCCAGCGTTTGCTCACCGTCAAAACTCGCAAGGCCAGCCAAAAAACCCTCATCTCAACGATTATTACCGTTATTCCCGTTATGTGCCTCTACCTGGCGATTGGAACATTGCTTTATGTCTTCTATCAACAGAATGCTGATGTCACCCCGTCGGCCGAGGCCAAGGAAGTTATCTCTCATTTTGTAGCTAATTCACTGCCGGCGGGACTCAAGGGTCTGCTCCTGGCAGCTATTATTTTGGCCAGCATCGATTCTCCGCTCAGTTCGCTTGCTTCTTCTTTCATAACGGATATTTACCGACCTTTAACCAGAAACAAGGCATCCGAAAAGCATTATTTGCTGGCTTCTCGGGCCGGCGTCGTTGTTTTCGGTTTAATCCTGGCATTGATTGCCCTGGCCTGTGATCCGGTCAAGAATATCCTTTGGTTTGCCTTTCAGATATTTTCTATCACCGGTGGGGCAATTTTAGGTATTTTCCTGTTGGGGTTGCTCACAAAGCGAAGGGCAAACCAGGGCAATATCGTAGCTATGGTTGTAAGTACACTGCTTACATTGGCTCTTATGCTGCTTTCCAAATACCAGGTAATCGACCTGGCCTGGAGTTGGTTGATTGTCATCGGTACAGGGACGACAATGATTCTCGGCTACCTGCTGGGCCCTATCATGATGAAATCCGAATTACCTGAACAGCAGGGTAGGGTATGACAATATAAGGGCAAGTTCTGCAGTACAGTCAGTATCAATTTTGCGTCAGTCGCCAGTGGTAAATCCCTTGTTCTTCACCTGCAACTTCACTTGCCGACTGCTTGTAATCCTCATTCATTTTTACCATAATTCATCAAAAGTTCGTCAATTTTTGCAGGAGGAGCGTAAGAAGCATGCCCAAACAGTGCCGATGACGGCTCTGAAATCAAGATTTTGCCTGAGTGCTACGGTTTTTGTTGAGAGTATTTGGCAAAAGTTGCCGTAAAGCTTGCGTTTTTAAGGGTAGTTTGGTATTATAGGACATTGAATGTATAAGAACGAAGTGAAATTGATGGTAAATGGGGAATCCCCTATAAAATAAGGGGGCGGGGTGATTTTTACTTTTCCGGGCAGAAAGGAGTGGCCAAATGATGAGAAATAGAGCTATTTTCATTACCGTTGTTCTGGTGCTCTTTCACAAGTGAATTGATGTTTTTTTGGTCTTCCTGCCGAGAAAAGTGCAAAACCACAATGGTAAGCTATTGGTAAAGATATCTGTTATGAAAAAGAAGTATATCGTTGAGTTGACTAAGCAGGGACGCCAAACACTACAACAGTTGGTTTCGACGGGAAAGGCCTCGGCACGCAAACTAACACATGCTCGCATTTTATTGAAAGCCGATAGCAGCCCCGGAGGACCGAATTGACAGGATTCAAAAATCAGTCAGGCGTGAAAAAGGAAGTTGATACCCGTTAACATTAGGCGTTTTCAATTTGTGTACATTCAATATTCGAGGAATTGAAAGGTGAAAAAAACTGTTTTTATTAGTTGTGTATTCATAATGGCTTTCTGCGGCGGAACAGTATGGGGCCAACTGCCACCGGGCTGGTCGAATATGGACATCGACACAAGCGGCGGCAGTGCCAACGAATCGAATGGTACCTGGACCATTGTAGGCGATGGGGCCGACATCTGGGGTACGAGTGACGAGTTTCATTACGCGTATTTCCCGTTGAGTGGCGACGGTTTCATTGAGGCCCGCGTCCTGGCGCCGGGATTTACGGGCGGCAGCGACGAATGGAGTAAAGCTGGCGTGATGATCCGCGAATCCACGGCGGCAAACTCCAAACATTCGTACATGGCGGTCACTCGGAACACCGGTGCGAGCCACTTCATGGCTTTACAGTGGCGACCGAATACCGGTGACGAATCCTTCACCACCAACAGCGGCTCGACGCAGCCATATCCCGTCTGGGTACGCCTGACCCGTACAGGCAACACGTTCGAAGGTGAATATTCGCTCAACGACGGTGTTACATGGGTGACTCAGAGCACGACGAACGTGTCTATGGCAGCCGACGTTCTGCTCGGTTTGGCGGTGACCTCCCATGAAGAGGATACGACGACCACCGTAAATTTCGACAATGTCAATTACACCGGTTCCGGAGAAAATCAGCGACCACAGATAAACGCCGGACCCGATATAACGCTCACGTATCCTACGAATTCGGTTAACCTGAATGGCACGGTCAAGGATGACGGTCTGCCGCTACCGGAAAATCCGGCAGCACCGAATACGAACGATCCTAATAAGCTGCGTTGGAACTGGTCGGTGGTTTCCGTGCCTCCGGACAGCACCGGTATATTATGGTCGGGAAATCCCACTAACGGCGAGGCGTTCACATACGAGGGTTCGCCGAATCCTCCCGGAACGGTCTTTACGTGCGAACCGACTGCAACCTTCGATGTACCCGGTCTGTATGTATTAAATTTCAGTGCCAATGACGGTGATAAGGACGTCAGCGATGTGGTAAACGTTATTGTCTGGCCTACTGGATATCGCGAGAAGGGCTACCTGTATCTGTCGCCCATACCCGGGGCTGAGTATGTATCCTCGCAGACAAAGTTTTTTCTGGTACGTTTTGAGGCTCTTTCACCCTACGATATAACAAACTTGCCGACGTTCATTAATGTAACGGGAGCCGCCAGTGGACCCCACACAGGCCAGACTAAGATTGCCGGCGATGACAGGACTGTCATCTTTGAGGTGTCGTCGGGTTTCTCGAATGGCGAGCTTGTCACGGTGACGTTGGCACCGGCAGTAGATCCTTGTGCTCCTGGTGTCGTCGAGCCTTATCAATATCAGTTTATGGTCTCCGGGCCCATGCCGGGCTCCCTATTAGCACCTGCGAGCACATTGCCACAAGCGCCAAGCAGTGGCTCGGCAGCACGCGAGCAGGTCGTAAATACGCAGGCGACGACTGACACGGAATGGGAGGCGCTGACCACAGCGGACATGGCTATGACGGCCGAAGAGGCGGTTTCCGCCGCTGCGCTCGACGGGCCCATGATTATGCCAAACGGAGTCTCCGTACCCAGCAACTTTCCGCTCATCAACATCACGATCAATGACAATCCGGACCCGGATTATATATTCCTTGATAACCGGACAAGCGGGAGCAATTCGTACAACGTCATTTTCGATAACACGGGCTCGCCGATCTGGTACTGGCAGACGTCCGACGAACGGCGCGATATGAAGGTCCAGCACAACGGAATGTTGACCATGTTGGCCCGAAGTCCAAACCGGTTCATTGGGCTCGACACCCACTACACTGAGGTCGCCAGCTACTGGGCCGTGAACGGCTACAGCACGGACGAGCACGAGCTGCAGGTGTTAGAGAATGGAGGATATCTGCTCATTGGGCTTCGGCACGAAACTGTCGATATGACTCGGTACCTCCCCGGTGCCAATCCCAATGCCAGTGTAGGACAGACGATCATTCAGGAATTTACCCCGGAGGGGGATTTGATATTTCAATGGCGCGCGTGGGACAATTTCGATGTTCGCGATGTCCACCTGGATAATCCCTATGGGAGCAGTTTTCGCTTCCCCCATATGAATGCCATTGATATCGATGAAGACGGACATATCCTGCTTTCAAGCCGACATATCAGCGAGGTAACGAAGATCAACCGGGATACGGGCGAGATTATCTGGAGACTCAGCGGGATACCCAAGAACAATGATTTCACCTATGTCAATGACAACTTTCCACCCCCAGGTCCTCGTAACCAGCATGCGATCCGGTCTACCGGCAATGGACGCTACCTGCTCTTTGATAACGGAGACTTGCATAGTCCTCCGGTCTCACGTGGAGTAGAATACGAGCTGGATCTGGACGCGATGACCGCAACAGTGGTCTGGCAGTTCCCCGAGACGCCGACGACGTCTCTTTACTCGCACTACATGGCCAACACCCAACGGCTGCCCAACGGCAATACCCTTATCAACTGGGCCATTGGGTCTCTGCCCAAGCTCACGGAGGTCCGACCCGATGGGACCAAGGCATTCGAGATGAACTGGGTGGACCATTACGAAGCCTATCGGGTCTGGCGATGTCCATGGCAAGGCATGGCCCTCAAACCCAATCTGATCATTGAAACTCCTCCTGACAACATCACGCTTCTTTTCAATAAGTTCGGCGACCCCAACGTGGACTACTATCGCATCTACGGTGGAACCACACCGCAACCCACTACGGTGATCGCTACATCTACATCAACGCTGAAGCAACTCTTCGAGGGCTTAGAGAATGGACTTCGATACTACTTCCGCGTAACTGCTGTTGATATTTACGGCACGGAAAGCGATTACTCCAACGAAGAAAGCGCCGTTGTTAGTTTTACTGAACCAGGTCAGAATGTGGTTTTGAATGGGGATTTCTGCCGGGGAAAGGATTCGTGGACCTGGGAAGTTAGCGGTTCTGCGTCTGCGCAATGGAACATTGAAAACGGTGTAAGCCATTTCGATATAGCCAATGGTGGTACTCAAATATCGGATGTCCAGTTGAGGCAGGCCGGATTCAGACTCCTGCAGGGAAAACAATACGTCTTCGAATTCGATGCCTGGTCTGCTATTCAGCCTCGAATCATCGAAGCCAAAGTGGGGCAGGACGAGTCTCCATGGACTAACTACAGCAAAATCGGATACTCTTCCATCACACCGAACCCGACCCATTTTCGCTACCCCTTTACGATGCAGGATGCGTCGGATTACAACGCCCGCGTGGTCTTTAACGCGGGGACTTCCGATATTGATGTTTACATTGATAATGTCTCTCTGTTCACCGTATTACCGGGCGACTTCGACTTTGACGGCTGTCTCCGGTTCGATGATTTAGCTGTATTGACGGATGAGTGGCTCAAAGAAGGGAGCGGGCTCACAGCGGACCTGCAGGACAACGGCGAGGTTGACTTCAATGACTTTGCGATTTTTGCCGACAGCTTTATGCAACCATGCATCATGACTCTGGTCACGGAGAAAGACGCGAAAGCGGTATTGGTGCCAACAAGTGATATTGGCTACGACTGGATAGGCAGCGCCGAGCCTTATGACGAAACCGGATGGGATCAGATCGACACCTCGGATTGTCCTTCCGGCGTCGGCTATGAAAACAGTCCGGGCAGCGATACAAGTTATACAGACCTCATCGGGCACGATGTCGGAGCGCAGATGTTTGGAATTATGAATTCCTGTTATATCCGAATCCCCTTTGTCCTGGATACCGCCCCGAATGGACTGAGCTCCATTACGCTGAAAATCCGGTATGACGACGGATTCGTTGCCTATATCAATGGGGAAGAACTTACCCGCGACAATTTCGACCCTGACGTTGAGTTTCCTGACTGGAATGATGATTCCGATGGATTACACGATGATTCTGAAGCTCTGCTATTACAACCCTTCAAAGTAAACAGGGTTGATAAGCCGGATGCCTTCAATGCTCTGCGATTGGGAGATAATATCTTAGCGATTCATGGGCTGAATGATCATACCGGCAGCAGTGATTTTCTTATTTCGCCGGAATTATCTGTTCAGTAATTTGAGGAAGAGAGGTGTGATTATGAACATAAAGAAGATTATCATAATTTGTTCAGTCATTTTGTCATTTCTTGGACTTGCACACGGCAACGCGCACGGGACACTGCCGGCGAATTTTCCAGACATTACCACGCACATCTACAATGCCGACGCCATCGCAGACGGCTACGTATTTCTCGCCGTGTCCACTGATGTCGTGGGTGTGGGCTACTACTTGATGATACTTGAGAACAACGGTACTGTTGTTTGGTACAAGGAGCTGCCGGACGACTATTCCTACGACTTTAAGGTATTGCCGAACGGCCATCTCCATTATGCCCAATTCATTCATCATCATACCTATACGGACGGTGGCGATGTCGTTCACGTCATACTGGATGAGAACTTCAACGAAGTCGAGACGATTGAAGCGGGCAATGGCTATGTGGCCGAAGCCCACGATTTCCAGATGCTCCCTAATGACAATGTCCTGCTGCTCGGGTACTATATGAGTGAGGTGGACATGAGCCAGATTGTAAGCGGCGGCCATCCCGCGGCACTGGTCTCCGGAGCGCTCATCCAGGAGCTGGATGCACAGAGAAACGTTGTCTTCCAATGGCGCACCTGGGACCACTATTCGTTTGAGGATTATGGCTTCGACAGCAGCTCCACCGGGGCTATAGTCAGCGCGTTTAACCTCAATACAATCAACCAGGACCACGATGGCCGGCTCTTCACCAGTGGAATCCGAAAGCTCAATCGCCAGACCGGCGAGAGCATCTATAATCTGGGCGGGGATGACAACGAGTTTACATTTGTCGGCGTGAACCCGCAAGAGGCGCTCGGTCATTTCGCCGGAAACGCCTTTCATCGCATAGAGAACGGCAATGTATTGATGTACGACAACAGCGGTCAGTCGAACGGCACCTCACGTGTGCACGAATACGCACTGGACGAAGAGAACAAAATCGCCACGCATATCTGGACGTACACACCCGTACCGGATATTCGTGCCTGGCAGCACGGCAATGCCCAGCGGTTGCCCAATGGCAATACCTTCATCGGCTGGGGCGGCGCCAGCGGAAAAACCATTCCAACCTGTACGGAAGTGACGCCCGAAGGGAGCGTAGTCTTTGAGGCCTACTTCGATGACCCTAACGTCGAGAGCTATCGCGCCTTCCGCTTTGTGTGGCCCCCGGAGGACCAGTCCATCACGGTAAGCCACTATGAGCTCCTGGAGGGCAACCGGTATGAATTTAACGAGGGTAATAAAATTACCGACGTAAACCTTAAGGTCATTGCCCTGGATGCGGAGTATTATAACGAAGTCTATGTCACCAGAGAGCCATTTGCTCCGCTCTACCCGGTGTTTTCCGGAAAGGCCCCACGAGTGTTGCCGGTGAGAGTGACTATCACAGAATTTGATATCTACAGCATGAGTGCATATATGTACTTCGATGCAGAAGGCTTCGGTTTTGCCGATAGCACCGGGCGCTTTGGTTATGCTGACCCGAATTATCTCACGGTTTATCATCGTCCCACCGAAGGGTACGGTATGTTTACCCCCCTTTCGACCTATTACAACTGGGTCACGAAGCAGGTGACAGCTACCATGACGCAATTCGGAGAATTCATTTTCTGCTTCCCCGACATAGAAGATGTGCCATACGCGCCTATGTTGATAGAACCCGAGAGCTACCGAGGGGTCCAGGATCACATGGTCATTGCTCCCCCGCTGGCCGACTCAAATCAGCAGTATTCGGTCAATCAGGAGCTGCCCATCTCGCTTTCCTGGACACCGAAGGGCTTTGCCCGTTGGAATCATCTCCAGGTGGCGACGGATGCGGGCTTCACGACACTGGTAGTTGATGAGTCCTGGATAACCGAATCCCGCTATACCTGGTCCGATGCCGCGGACAACACGACCTACTACTGGCGCGTCAAAATCACGAATTACGGCGGCAACAGCGGCTGGTCCAACGGCTCCTTTGCGACGGTTCCGCCTATTATGGTACAGGTGACCGCACCCAACGGCGGCGAAAATTGGAAGCGCGGTCTTCCCTACTCCATCCGGTGGAACGACAACATCGATGAGGACGTGGTGATTGAGCTATATAAGGGCGACGTCCTGGTGCAGACCATCGACACGGTCCCCAGTATCGGCGCTTATGAATGGCAAGTTGGTCTGGCCCTCGAGCCGGGCTGCGATTATTACATCAAGGTCAAAAGCTCGGTCAATGGGGCCCTGTTTGATATGAGCGACGACCCCTTCAGCATCGATGTACCAACCGGTGATTTCGACTGTGACGGCTGTGTCGAACTCGATGATTTAGCTGTCTTGACGGGCGAGTGGCTCAAAGAGCAGACCGGCCTCATTGCGGACCTATATGAGGACGATAAGGTTGATTTTGATGACTTTGCGATTTTTGCTGAAAACTACCGGACAGGAGAATGCCCCTGACGGCAGGCTGTTTATGAAAAATGAAAACTCGTTCGTTGGAGATTCAAACCGTTTGTTCAGAAATTAAAACGTCTTATTTGTTTAATAACTTGAGAAAGGGAGGTGTAATGAACATGAACAAAATTGTCGTGGTTTGTGCGGTCATTGTGTGATTTGTTGGACTTGTATAACTAATTTTGCAAGTCAATGTAGTAGAGATTATGAAAACCTGTTAATAAAAGAAAGAAAGGTGTGAAAATGAACATGAAGAAGATTATTATGATTTGTGCGGTCATTGTGTCATTTCTTGGACTTGTACACGGCAACGCGTATGGCGCTGACCCTAATTTGCCCGATGATTTTCCGGAGTTCATCATTAACCAGTATGGTGAAACCGCGCCGGGTTATGTGGTTGGTAGTGTCAACTCAAAGAATCCGAACGTGGGTAGTTACTTTATGATGCTGGAGAATTCGGGCAATCCGGTATTCTACAACGGTGGTCTGGGGGAATTGGTATGCAATGGCTTATTCACGAGAAAGAGGGATATCCCGGGAACCGACAAGAAGGTTACCCACCATCTCTATGATGAAGATCGCAATGAGGTAGACGTTTTTCAAATGGGAAACGGTTATCTGGCGGATAGTCACGATTTCCAGATGCTGCCCAACGGGCACGCCCTCATGTTGTGCTATTCTTCGCATATCGTTGACATGAGTCAAATCGTTGAGGGCGGACACCCTGCTTGCAATATCACAGGGGCCGTTATTCAAGAGCTGGATGTGCACAAGAATGTAATATTTCAATGGCGAAGCATCGACTATATCCCGATTACAGACTCCTATAATAGATTAACCACTGCGAAAAATGGCTATATCCATGTGAACTCCTGCGAGTTAGATGAAACGGATGGCAGCATCGTCCTGTCCTGCCGGGAGACCTCCGATGTGATTAAAATCAGTCGCGTTACCGGTGAAGTGATATGGCGCCTGTGCGGCAAGCAGAACGATTTCACCTTCTTCAACGAGAATGAAGATAACGCCCCGCGATATATCAGAGGGACGCATGATGCGCGTGTTCATGCTAATGGCAATATCACCATATTCGACAACGGGGCCAGCAAGAAGGATATGGTAAGACTGTATTCCCGCGCGGTTGAATATGACCTTGACGAAGTAAACATGACCGCAACCATGGTGTGGGAGTATAGAAACGACCCGGACTTCCTGGCTCTGTCCGGAGGCGATTGCATTCGTCTGGCCAACGGCAATACCATCATCAATTGGGGCGCTGCAGCCAAAGACGGGGATGCAGCGGCCATGACCGAGGCCGGTCCCAATGGAGAGCTTGTATATGAGATATGGCCGGCCCAGAATAAAGTTACCGGCCGATTCGTACGGCTTGTGTTGCCCCTGGAGGACCAGTGCACCACGGTAACACGCTCTGAACTCCTAAAGGGCAGCGAGTACGTGTTTAACGATACCGGCGTCACGCTTAAGGTCAACTCCCTGGAAGGCCAGGCGAATAACGAAGCTTCTGTTAAAAGGGCGCCCTTTTCTCCGCTCTATCCGGAGTTCGGCGGCAAGGCACCGAGAGTGCTTCCAGTGCGCGTGACGATCTCCGCATTGGAAATCAGTAGCATGAATGCAGGTATCTCCTTTGATGCCGAGAGCTTCGGTTTTGCCGGTCGTTCCGGGGCGTTAGGTTACGCTGACCCGCATAAGTTAACGGTTTACTTTCGTCCAGTTGCCGGACAGGGTCAGTTCATTCCGCTGCCGACCAATTACAGTCCCGGAAAGAAGCAGTTAAGAACTACCATGACGCAATTCGGGGAATTCATTTTCTGCTTCCCCGACCTCGCAGAAGTGCCGTACGCTCCCCTTCTGCTCGAACCTGAAGATCAAAGTACTGTGAATCAGGAACTCGAAGTCCCATTCTTCTGGACGCCCAGAGGCTTTGGCCGTTCCTATCACCTGCAAGTCGCTAAAGACCCGGAATTTAAGACGCTTGAGGTCGACGAAGCCGGCTTGATGGAAACCCGCTATACCCTGGGAACCGTAGAGCCCGGCACGACCTACTACTATCGCGTGAACACCACGAATGACGGCGGAACCGGCGAGTGGGCCACCGCCTCGTTTGCGACGGTCCCGCCAATGGTCGAGGTCACCGCTCCTAATGGTGGTGAGCAATGGAATCGCGGACTGGAGTCTTTCATCCAGTGGAAAGACAACATCGATGAGGACGTGGTGCTGGAACTCTATAAAGGTGACACCTTCGTGAAGACTATCAGAACGGTTTCCAGTACAGGCGTTTATGAATGGGAAGTCGATCTCGACCTCGAACCGGGCTGCGATTACTCCATCAAGATCAAAAGCTCGGCCGATGAGGACCTGTTCGATATGAGTGACGGCACCTTCGCCATCGATCCACCAGACATTACACCGCCTGAATTCGAGTTCTCCGTTACACCCACCGCTCTGTGGCCGGCGAATCATAAGATGGTTGAGATTACGCCGAGCTGGACGGTGAGCGATGAAACTGATGAGACTCCGGATGTGTCATTAGTCAGTATCGTGGCAAACGAAGGTGATGACACCATAGGCGATGGACATACAACCGATGATATTCAAATAGGCGAGGATGGCTCTATCTCTCTAAGGGCTGAACGCAGTGGGACCGGCAATGACCGTGTTTACACTATAACCTATCAGGCGGTGGATGACTGCGGAAATGCTACGGTTCGCAGCGCGACCGTTACGGTCCCGCACGACCGGCGTTAGCTGTGGACATTGCCAGGTTGTTTTGGACCTCGAACCGGGCTGCGATTATTCAATCAAGGTCAAAAGCCCGGCCAATTAGTCCCTATGTGATATGAGTGGCGACGTCTTCAGCATCGATGTACCGGCAGGTGACTTCGACTGTGACGGCTGTGTCGAGTTCGATGATTTGGCTGTATTGGTCGGCGAGTGGCCCGAAGAGCACAGCGGGCTCATAACGTATCTGTACGGCAACGGCAAGGTTGACTTAAATGACTTTGCGATTTTTGCTGAAAACTACTGGTCAGGAGCGTCATGTCCCTGACAGGGAGCTATTTATGTAACTGGATTGGATTCTCCTGTATCACACCAGCGCCGAAGTGTTTTCGGTAGGCCTTCGTAACGTAGGATTCGACGGATTTCAATGACGGTGTGGTGTTTAATCCGGGGACTTCCTATATTGATGTCTATATTGACAACGTTTTTTCGAAAAGGAGTATACGCTGATGAAACTGTGTCCAAAAGTCAGCCAGGATGCAGGAGGAAGCAGGGCCATCTTTATTGCTGTTGTCCTGATATTCTGTGGCCACGCATTGGCATCTGAACATCGCGAGAAGGGCTACCTGTATTTGTCGCCCATACCAGGGGCTGAGTATGTGTCGCCGCAGACAAAGTTCTTTCTCGTGCGTTTTGAGGCTGTTTCTCCCTATGATATCACAAACTTGTCGACGTTCATAACAGCGACAGGAGGCGCCAGTGGAACACACCCCGGCCAGACCAGGATTGCCTCCGATGACAGGACTGTCATCTTTGAGGTGTCGTCGGGTTTCTCTAATGACGAGCTTGTCACGGTGACGTTGACACCGACAGTAGATCCCTGCGCTCACGGTGTACTTGAGCCGTATCAATATCAGTTTATGGTCTCCGGACCCATGCCGCCTCCGCCAAGCAGTTTATCGGCGGCACGCGAGCAGGTCGTAAATACGCAGGCGACGCTTGAGGCGGAAAGTGAGGCGCTGCCCACAGCGGACATGGCCGAGACGACCGAAGACGGGATTTCCGCCGCTGCGGCCGACGGGCCTATGATTATGCCAAACGGGGTGTCCGTGCCCAGCGACTTTCCGCATGTCGATATTTTCGTCAATGACAATCCGGCTCCGGGATACATCTTCATCGACTATAGTGGCAGCCCTACGAATTACGCCATGATCCTGGATAATTCAGGGGCCCCTGTCTGGTACAAACGCGGGTCCACCGCCCGTGACTTCAAGGTCCAGAAGAACGGCATCATTACCTGGACCAACTTCGTCGGCTACGATCAGAACTTCAATTACCTTCGTTCTTTCCGTGCCGTGAATGGTTATAGCACGGACAACCACGACCTGCAGGTCCTGGAGAATGGCCATTATCTGCTCTTCGGTATACGCGACGAGACTGTAGATATGACTCGGTTTGTACCCGACGGCCAGCCTGCTGCAACTGTGAAAGAGACCGTGCTGCAGGAATTCACCCCGGAGGGGGATTTGATACTCCAATGGCGTGCCTGGGACAATCACGATATCCGCCTTATGGAGTACTGGAGCTATGACGACAAGCCCACCAGCCAGAGCATTCGGTTCGTGCATATGAACTCTGTCTACGTCGACACGGACGGCCATCTGGTGGTCTCAAGCAAGCGCGTCAGTGAGGTCACTAAAATCAACAGGTACAGCGGTGAGGTCATCTGGAGATTGGGCAGTGGGCACCCGACGGACCCGAGCCAGGATCCGTATCTGGCTCAGCGGCTCACCATCATCAACGACCCACTGGGCCAGTTTAACGTGCAGCACGACATTCGGGTCGTGGGAGAAAACCGCTATACCGTGTTTGACAACCACCACCTCGATAGTATGCCCAACTCGCGTGCGGTTGAATACGAGGTCGATCCCAATGCAAGGACCGCCACCATGGTATGGCAATACCTGGGGGGCTATGATTCCTATCACATGGGAAATGCCCAGCGGCTGCCGAACGGCAATACACTCATCAACTGGGTCATCACCAATGCGCCGAAGGTTACAGAAGTGAGGCCCGATGGCACCAAGGCCTTTGAAATGAACTGGGCGGCAGGGAGCTCAAAGAGCTACCGCGTCTTCCGGTTTCCATGGACAGGCGTGGTCCAGAAGCCTTATCTAATTGTCGATGATGAGTCGTATAGTGACAGTATCGCTCTGATTTTCAATAAGTTCGGTGATACCAGCGTAGACTATTATAAAATCTACGGCGGCACTTCGAATCCGCCAACCTTGCTGCTCGGCACATCGACAGATACTTTGATGCGTATTTACACAGGCTTGGCGAACGGAATAAATTACTTTCGCGTAACGGCTGTTGATTTCCACGGAATGGAAAGTCCTTTCTCCGACGTTAAAAGCGGCTTTGTTAATTTTAGTATTGTCCCTGGTCAGAATATGGTTAAGAATGGGGATTTCTCTGATGAGAAGGAAGAGTGGACCTGGGAGGTTGTCCCTTCCGCAGGTGCGGAATGGCTGATCGAAGCCGGTGTAAGCTATTTCGATATCGCCAACGGCGGTATTCAATTATCCGATATCCAGTTAAGGCAGGGCAGGATGCAACTGGTCCAGGGAAAGGAATACATCTTCGAATTTGAAGCTTGGTCTGAGCTGCCTCGAGTCATCGAAGCCAAACTGGGGCCGAACGAGTCGCCCTGGACGGACTACAGCAAAATCGGTCCCTTGCAAATCACACCGAACCAGAACAATTTTAGTCATTCCTTTACTATGGAACATTCGTCCGATTTCAACGCAAGAGTGGAGTTTAACATGGGCAGTTCACCTTTTGACGTATATCTCGACAATGTTTCTTTACGAGAGGACATACCTGAAAGCGAGGGAGTAACCATTCTCCTGGTCAGTGACGCCGCGGAACCACTGACGTCAGGGGAAAATCATGAAGATGACGAGCTTGTCACCTGGCTGCAGACTCTGGATTATACCGTGGATACGAACGGCATGAATCAGAACATGCAGGGCGACTGGTCCGGTAATGCTGCGAACCAGGCGGCTGTCGCTGCCGCCGACTTGATTTTCGTGTCGCGTCGCACCAATAGTGGCAGCTACAACTACGACACGATATGGAACACGAATCTGGAAAAACCGGTAATTTTACAGAGTGGCTACCTGGATCGAGAGGAACGCTGGGGATGGAACACCATCAATGATGATGGAGATGCTGCCCCCGGAACTCAACAGAGTATGGATGTTGTCGCTGCGGGCCATCCGTTCCTGAAAGGCTTATCGGCTTCTTCGATACAAATTTTCGATTGGGACGATCCCAACAGCGCCCCGAATCACACCGGCCTGAATCAAGCACCGGGTTCGATATATCTTAGCCAGTCTTTAGATCCCGGTGCCACTCTCATTGGTACGTTTAATGGCAGGGCTATGCTCTATGAAATGGCTGCCGGCACCGTCTTAGCCAGTGGCGATGGAACGCTGGGAGGACATCGTGTTTTCTTCGTCAACTGGAGTTATGATGTTGAAGATGCGGATTATCGCTGGGACGATTATCTCACAGACGACTACAAGACCATTTTACATAATATCATTAAAGAGGTCTTGGGTCTGATACCCGGCGACTTCGACTTTGACGGCTGTGTCGAGTTCGATGATTTGGCTGTATTGGTCGGCGAGTGGCCCGAAGAGCACAGCGGGCTCAAAGCCGATCTGGACGGCAACGGCAAGGTTGACTTAAATGACTTTGCGATTTTTGCTGAAAACTGGACAGGATGCGCAAATTAACAGTCTGCTGCCGATTTATTAACAACCTCCGACTCAAGGAATGTCCTTAAATTCTTTCGGAGCAGATGGAGCGCAGCCTTTTTTATTTAGCTAACAAGGGCGAAGAAAAGAACGCTTTTGTGAAATAACGGGAACCTGCCGGTTTGGGACGGTATGGCAGCGGCAAACGGTCGGCCCCGTTAGATATTCTTTTGCATGGCGTATCTAACGGGGGTCGGCCCTATCTTTCAATGAAGAACGGCCGAGTATTGTCTCTGGAAAGAAAGTAGCGCCGTTTCTAAAAAGTGATTGTAACATTTTATACCTGTTCTCATTCCGACCGAAGTCCCACACCAATTAGGCGTGAGCCTAAGCTCAATTGGTGCGGGGCGAAGCGGAGGAATCTATTTCAATAGTTTCGCCGAAGGCGAATCCAAAAGTTTAACTTATTGATTGGAAACGGCAGTAGAATCCAACTTTAGCTTACTTTAGCCACTTTAGTTCACTTTAGCTCACTCCTCACTAACGATTATCAAGCATCCGGTTACGAGATAGCAATTTAGCCAGCTTAATTAAAAGTGGGCAGCCTAAAGCTGCCCGGTGGACGAAGGCGAGTCTCCGTGGCGAAAGCTTGCTTTCAGAACGGAGCTTGCCAAGAACACCAAGCTGGCTAAAAAATCTCTGTAAATCCTGTTATCCTGTCTAAAAACCCTCAGCGTTCTCTCCGTTCTCTGCGGTTAAATAAAGCACTTTTTTGGTCATGTTTTTTTGTCTCTTTTGTGCTTTTTGTGCATTTTTGTGGCTAAAAATTAAGTTTACACCGTTAGAAACATGCCTTCTTTCTTCTAATGGAGCGCTAATCCGCGTCTAAAAAATTCGTGTAATTCGTGTCAATTCGTGGCTAAGCTTTACTCTGTGTCCTCCGCATTCTCTACGCTGTTTTTTCAGTGTTAGTCCGTAAAAAGTCAGTGTTTGTCCGTGTTTCTTCAATCAAAACCGGCCATACCTAACAACAAAATCCCAAAAAAATAAAAAAATCTTAACTCCTTTGTTACCAATAACTTAATCCTGTAAATCCTGTCAAAAACAAGCCATTTTTCGCATCAAACGCGCACATTCGTGCATTTATAGAAGCGCTTCTTTTTTTTGCAGAAGCCCAAAATGATGGAAATGGTGATTAGTCCATGGTGAATAGTCTTGTAGCGAAGCGGAAACCCCTTAGGGGAACAACCCATAATCATTTGGCTTACCCAAACCGCCCAAACACCCCAACATCGGCAGCCTCCCGTCACACCTGTCATTCCCGCGCAGGCGGGAATCCATTACGACATACGCAATACGATATACGATATACGAGCATCGAGAATCCAACTTTAGCTCACTTTAGGCACTTTAGCTCACTTTTCACTAACTTTTCCTCTACAACTGTAGAGAGCGCTCTACAAATCGCTCATTTTATGCAAAACAAACCCAATTCCCAAAAAGTCAAATTGAACGTAAGCCGAGTTTCAACAAAGGATTATGCAAAATGGACACATGGTGAACGCGGGAAAAACAAACCCAATTCAAACCCAATTCAAACCCAATCAAACCCAATTAAAGCCAATAAAATGCCAAAACAAACCCAATTCAAACCCAAACAAACCCAATTTCAAACTAAGGGCACTCTCTGTGATTTCTTTTTGTTTCTCATTTTTCTTTGCCCTAACTATAATCTGGCCATGAAGACTTGGTGGTTTGCAGCTATTATTCCAGATTAGGAGTGTACGATGAATGCATTAAATTCCAACGTATCGTCCGGCCCCCCCGCCTTCGCGGGGGTAAACTCGTGCCTGCGGAGGCAGGCATCGCGACGGGATTTCCTGAAATTCTCCGGAACCCTAACTGTCGCCTCGGCGCTGGCCCTTGTTCAAGGGTGTAAGCCGTCAGGTCCGCCGGACAGGTCGTCCGGCCGACGCCCAAACGTTGTGTTTGTCCTTACCGATGACCAGCGATGGGACCTGCTTGGTTGCCAGGGACATCCCTTCCTCAAAACACCAAATCTTGACCGGCTGGCTGATGAGGGCGCTCGGTTCGCCAACATGTTCGTTACAACATCACTTTGCTCGCCGAGTCGCGCCTCGTTCCTCTCAGGCTTGTACGCCCACTCTCACGGCGTAGTCAATAACTTCACGGATTATCCCGCTGATTTGTCGAGCTTTCCCCGCGTTTTACAAGCGGCCGGCTACGAAACCGCATATATCGGAAAATGGCACATGGGCGAGCAGAGCGACGAGAAACGGCCGGGCTTCGATTATTGGGCAAGCCACAAGGGACAGGGAAAATATTACGACACACAGTTCAATATCAACGGCAGCCGTGTGGTCAAAAAGGGCTACTATACTCATCGGGTAACCGACATGGCTGTTGATTGGCTTCAACAAAAGCACGATAAGCCCTTCCTGCTGATTCTTGGTCACAAGGCATCGCATACGCCGTTCACGCCGGAGAAAAAATATCGCAGCATTTATGACGATATCGAGATAAAATATCCCGAGACGGCCTTTGCATTGGAGGGCAAGCCCGAATGGGTCAAGCAGCGGATTGACACCTGGCATGGAATCTATGGGCCTTTGTATGGATTCCGTAAGGAATTCCCCGACACAAGCCCCGAAAGTGTCAGGCACTTTGCCGATTTTGTTCGGTCCTACACCGCGACGATTAAATCCGTTGACGATAGTGTCGGGCGGCTCTATCAAACATTAAAGCAGCTCGGCCGGCTCGACAACACGTTGTTCATCTTCGCCGGCGACAACGGAATGTTTCTCGGTGAGCACGGAATGACAGACAAGCGGACTATGCACGAGCCGAGCATTCGTGTGCCGTTTCTGGTTCGTTATCCCAGGCTCATCAAGCCTGGAACAGTAATCAGACAAATGGCACTTAACATCGATATCGCCCCGACCATCCTCGACATCTGCTCCGCACCGCCGCTTGAGAATATTCACGGCATGTCGTTCAAACAGATACTCCAGGGCAAGACCAAAGGATGGCGTAAGTCGTGGTATTACGAGTATAACTATGAGCGACAGTTCCCATACACTCCTAACGTTCGTGGGGTACGGACTGACGAGTGGAAATACGTCCATTACCCACACGGCGACGGCGGCCCCGACCGACACAAAGCCGAGCTCTATAACCTCAGGAAAGACCCGGGCGAGAAGAGGAACCTTATCGACGACCCCACCTACGGGGACAAGGTAAGGGAACTGAAAGCCGAGCTCAAACGGCTAATGGAAGAAACGGGTGCACTACCGGACAAAATGCCTATCGACCAGGGCGTAAAATCGGAACTACCCGAGGAGTCAATTCGTTAACTTTTGCTGATGTTTACCTTTACGTACTTATCTTATTCTGTTGGGCACCCAAACGCTAAAAAAAGTGTTTGGGATTCACGATTACAATGTCCACCCTTCTCGACATGGCGGATTGATAAACTGATTTGCCTCGTCGCAGTTGGTAAATCGCATATTCTTGCCGTCCCATTCGAGCTTTCGCCCGAGCATTTGTGTTGCGATAATTCCAAGTCTGGCAATCTCCGTCAACGGCCCGCCGTAATCGAAATTCGAGCCCGCCTGTGTTCCATTTTTGATTGCTTTAAGCCAATCGTTATGATGGCCTCTCACTCTTGGAAGAGTTTTGTCCGGCTGCTTATAGGCCCTCATCTTTGTCTCGGGGATAATCCTTACTCCGCCTGCGCCGTGCGAGCCGTACATTATCTTACCCTTGTCCCCAATTACAATAGCTCCGGTTTTGCTCAACTTTCTCCCCTCCTCCAGTTCAGCCGGACGCGGGAGCACTTTCTTGCCGCTATGCCAGAGGAGCTTGACAGGGCCGCGCTTACCTTTGGCCGGAAACTCGAATGTTATCACCGAACCGTGCGGAAATGTGTCGCCATGTTCCTTGGGATCATAACCTTCGGCCTGGGCCTGAATAGTATTCGGAGCTCCGAGGTCCAGTGCCCAAAAGACCGGGTCAACAACATGACATACCCAGTCACCAATCGTCCCGGAACCAAACGGCATCCAGCCGCGCCACCGGCCCGGCATATACATCGGATTATACCTTCGGTGCTTGGCCGGTCCCAGCCACAGGTCCCAGTCCAGTCCTTCCGGTACTTCGTGTTTTTCCCTGCGTTTGTCCAACTGGCCAATCTTACAGTGGTCTGCAGTGCAGCCGGCGTGGACCTCGGAGACCTCGCCTATCGCCCCATCCCATATCCACTCACAGAACAGGCGGATATGGTCGAACGAATGTCCCTGATTACCCAATTGCGTTACCACCTTGTACTTGCGGGCGGCTTTGACAAGCTGACGAATCTCATATATCGAATGCGCCAGCGGCTTTTCGCAGAACACATGCTTTCGGCGCCTGATAGCGTCCATGCACGCTATCGCATGTGTATGGTCCGGCGTGGCTACCGTTACCGCGTCAATCTGGTTGTCCATCTCATCCAACATCTTGCGAAAATCATGATAATGTTTGGCCCTGGGAAACTTCTCAAACTGCCCGCTTGCGCGTCGCATATCCACGTCACACAATGCAACGATATTTTCTCCGCTACAGCCACCAACACTGGCTCCGCCTCGCCCGCCAACACCGATACATGCGATATTCAGCTTCTCGCTTGGTGGAGTTTTGCCTGCGCCCAATACGTGCCGTGGCACAATCGTAAACGCTGCCACAGTGCCTGTTGCTTTATGCAAAAACTGGCGCCTCGAAGTTTTTTCAATCTTCTTATCCACAACATAACCTCCAAATGTTTTCTTGCGCTGCCGAAAAAAACATGCCTTGAGACCCCCAGCAGCGCTCTGGGATTTCAATCACTTGCTAAAATACTATATTTGGCCGCTTGTTACAATAGTTATCTGGGCCAGTTTGAAAGGGAGCGTCCGAGAAATTCTCATTATTGGTGGACCAAATATTGGGAGCAGGTCATTGGAGATTGAGCAAAAATCACATGAAAGTCGTTGCAATTTGAATATGTTCTGGTATCTTAATGATGTCGATGGTTTTGGAGTGTTGCAAAGAACGGTAGTTTATGTAAAAGCCCAAATGAGACGGACAATTGAATTGTTGTTTTCTTTTATATGAAGGAGGTCATTATGAAACGGTATAGAATGGTTCTGATTTTGTGTGTTGGTCTGGTTGGCTTCAGTGCCCTGCTTGCTTATTCATCTGAGCAAAACAAGACCGGCAGTGAATTCCGCGAAGAATTTGTCAAAAACTTCCGGCGAAGCTCTCTGAATACGACGCTCGGCGATGCAATGATGCTGAGAATTCTCGTCGAAAGCATGAGAGCTAAACGCGGTATAGAAGTGGGGTCGGCCAATGGCTTTGGAGCCATCAATATGGGGATAGCTTTCGAGAGGACCGGAGGCCACCTTTATACGCTGGAAATCGACCCGGAGATGGTTAAAGAATGCCGCGATAATTTGCGGAAAGTCGGATTAGAGAAAACGGTTACCTGCATAGAAGGGGACGCCCTTAAAACACTATCAACGCTTGAGGGCAAGTTTGATTTCGTTTTTATCGATGCCGTGAAACGGGATTACTTCAAATATCTCAAACTCATTGAGCCAAAGCTAAAACCTGGCGCCGTGATCGTCGCTGACAATGTCATCCGTTCTGCCGGGGCGATGAAGGATTTTCTCCGATTTATACAAACAAGCCCCGACTATGACACGGTCATTATCCGAGCCTCCATGGAGAAAAGGGACGGCATGTCGGTCAGCTATAAAATCAAGTGATGCCGCCACAAGTGTTCCAATCCGAAGCTGCCCCGCACCAAAATCTGCTTCCTTGTGTTAAAGGAACAGCCAGCCGGAATTTCGCACTGTGGGGTAGGATTTTGGTGCAGGGTGTTTTGCTACAGGGCGTTGATTGTTTTTTTGAGCTGTTTGTTAAACATGCGCAATTGTACATCGATGGCACTTAAAATCCAATCGATATAATGCAATTTATGGACTGGCCGGCGGTGGCCTTCATTCATCAAGCCCTTTTGGACGGTATTTAAGAACCTACTTATTGTTTGGTGACCGATTGGAGTAGGCTCAACGGCCCATTTTTTCAAATCCCGGTATTCCCGCTGCAATTTTCTGCTCTGTCTTAGCTGGTCGGCACTTAAATAATCTCCGGGATTGTAGGCCAACTGGAGTCCTTTCAGGCACAAGATTAACGGCTCATAATTGGCTTTTTTTTCCAGACGAATAAATTTATACTGTTGGACATGGGCAACTGCCTGGGCTGGTGGTTTATCTGCAATTTCGTCTCCGCCCAGATACCATCTGCGTTTGCTGGTCCTGGCAAAGACGAGCTCTTCGCCGTACCCGTATTGTGTTATCTCATCATGTCCCATTCTTGAAAGCCACAGTTTTCCGGGACTTTTTACTTCCGGGCCGCCGCCGAGTACAAGAAGGCACTTAACAAAACCTAAAGGCAGAATTTTTTGTTTGCCTATTTGGTTCTTTCGAAGTTGAAAAGAAAGATGCAAACTGTGCGGTCGGACGTCATAGAAATTGACTATCTCATGTATCAACTGATTAAGGAGCCAGGGGTCTGCGGTTGCCGATCGTGACAGCTCACCGGCGATGTTCAGTCTTCCCGGCGCAAGCTCCAGAAAACCAGAGCGGCGTGCCCTGTCAGTGGAGCCGGTGTGGTCGTCGATATATCCGCCGAGTTTCCAGGACAAAACGTCAAGGCGAAAATCACAGAAATACTTAAAGCCGTCATATACAGGGTCAATTCTTTTTTGTATGCTTCTCTGCGGCTCAACGGCAGCGGGGCCGAGGTTGCTCAACTCGACCTCAATGCCGAGTGGTACGACGCCCGGCTGAAAATTCGAGCGCATGCGCTCCAAGTGCGCCCGTGCAATACGAGAATGAAACATACTCTTTGCAGCCTGTACCGCGTATTTGACGTAGTCAATGAGGTCATATTTGTTACAGGACATTGTCTGGATACATTTTTCAACAACCAAATCAACCGCCCTGCTGTTTGCATTTATCATTTGCAAAGCCGCGAGAAGACTGATTGACCTCTTGAAATATCTCTCCGAAGTACGCATATGCTCGAGTTCAAAACGGTATCGGGCCTGGATTCTTTCGTCGAGCTGATTGAGCAGGACCTGTTTTACAACCAAAGGCAAATAATTCTTGATGAACGGTTTTGCCTTTGGGTCGTCGTATAAGTGTTTTATGCTTGGTCGGGGCCGGTCGAGCTCGTGCTCAAGATAATAATCGCTAACTGCATCGGTGTGATAATGGCTCATAACAAGGTCACGCTCAGTGGTTGCGAGCAGCTCTCTTTGTGCCCGTCGTTCCAATTCGGCGTCTGTTGTTCTTTCGCCGGGACGAGTGTGCCTCTTAATAAATTTCTCAATACGTTTTCGCAGCCAAAGTTCGTGTATGAGATTAACGTGGAACCTGTCGCCGAAGTGTTTTTTCATCGACTCGTGAGTTGCGAGATAGGCGTGTGCCTCGACAATACCTTTGGCGGTGTTGACGTGGACAGTCTCTCTGTCGTAGCGTCTTCCCTCGTAGCTATCGATTTCAGCCATTGCTCCTGCAGGGACATCGTAGATTACAAAGCCATCAATTCTTGAGGATGGGGCGCCAACTGCATAGAAATAGACATTGTCCGGGCTGACTTTTCGATAGTGCGGAAGCAAGGCTGGTTCTGCCAAAAGAGTCTGTTCGGTAACTTTAGAGGGCTTTCTGGAGAAACTGAGGCCGCTGACTGATTGGAAGATTCTGCGGTCACGCAGTGAGCCATAGATGAACAGATTGGCTTTCGCGTCGTTCATAACACTAACAAAATTCGAATCCTTCGACCGTGCTCAGCCTAATGTCCCTGTCGAACCATTTCGGATTTTAGTTTAAATAGCTCCTTGAATGCCCGAAAAATAACTCGCATTTTGGCACCGGTTTGTACGCCGGCTTTTCTCGGATAATGATGCACGCCCTGCTGCGTAACAGAATAGCCCCTGCGTACGGCCCGAGCCAGGATTTCAGCATCTATTAGAGCACCGGTACTCGACAACTCAATATTATCAAAAATCTGCCTTTTGTACAATTTGAAAGCACAGTCGATGTCCCGTATTTTTATGCCGAACATCAAGCAAACAAGTTTTGTCCAGGCCCAGCCGTTGAGCTTTCTTAGCATAGGATCCTGCCGGTTCAGCCGATAACAGCTAACAATATCATTTTTGGCCATCATCGGCAGCAATGGCAGCATTTCATTGATATCGAACTGGCCGTCACCATCGGTATAAAAGACAAGCTCCTTTGTCGCTGCTTTAAAGCCGGATTGCAAAGCGGCCCCATAACCAAGATTAGTGGGATGGTGCACCACTTTTACCCTGCTGTTTGCAGCCGCGATTTTGTCGGCGATTTGCCCCGTATTGTCGCAGCTTCCATCATCAACGATAATTACCTCGAAGTCAGCTTTGAGGTTTTCCAGGACGGTAAGCGCCTGCTGCACGGTACGGGTGACATTGTCTTGCTCATTATAGCAGGGGAAAAAAACGCTGATAGAAACCGGTAGATTGCGGTTCGTTTCCAAAACGGGAGCTTGTTGGCTCGAATCCACCCTGGTTTCAGAGAACTTATCGTTTGTCACAGGCTACCACCTTTTTCTTTTAAGTAACTGTCTTCGCTCCTTTTGGTATTCGTTCATTTTAGCTTCGTAAGACCGCACAAGTTCCGTGTTCTTCTGCCTTCTGGCGAGCTCTCGGAAATAACTGCCTACATTCAATACGGCTGCGATTCTGTGGTGATAGCCGTGCTGTTTGGCCCAGAGCGGTCTATTTTTTGGGAACTGGTCGAAATAATTTTTGCAAAAAGCCTCAGCTTGAGGTCTTAGCTCAGGAAATCTTGTTGCAAACAATATTTGCCGCATAGGCGCCTGCGACTGACTCAAGTTGAAGGCTTTTATAGCAAAATCAAGGCCCTGTTTATGGGCAGTCTTGTCTCTTCCGGGTAAGAGTAAATAATGTGCAAAAATAAGACTCTTGGTGAAGTCATCGGGATAGAGTGTTTTGCCGGTAGATATACCCTCAAAAAGTTGCTTTCCTTGAGGTGTTGTTATATCAACGAACAGTTTCTGCTTGTCATTAAAGAAGACAACAGGCCAATCGGAAGTATTTTCAAGTCCTTTTACGAAAGGCGTCTCAAACTGGCCTGTCGGCATTAAGACGACCCAGACCTTGTGACTTTTTAGCCGTTTATCTATCCAGTCGCCAATTTTCTTGTAATCCTCAAAGTTCAATGTACGTTGTCTTACTTTTGCTTCGTAGACAGTCGGGCCTCCAGACATAATATCCGACCAAAGCTTGTAGGCTGTTGGCTCATAAGCCGCCTGTGCCCTTCCGTCCATAAATAATTGGAGAGGAGTTCGTCCTGTATTGGGGTCAGGATTTTGACCGTAGGCGATGAAGCCTCCTTCGGTCCAGTAATTGAAAACTTTACCTCCAACCTTATTGTCTCTTATAAACTTGAGGGCATAGAAAGGTTTTGCATCCGAGGCGGTCATCCGCATAAAGACGGAATTTAATTTAGTATCAGTGGGCCAGCCGTCGAGATAAACGCGCTTGAATTTAATGCCCCAGCCCAGGCCAAAAGCTACAACCGCCAGTGCACCGGCAACGATGAGCAGCAATTGCAGTGCCTGGGGCATCGGCGAGACGGCGAGACGATTTTGCTTGTGGAAGTTTCGTGCAGCCGAGATTGTACGAACCATCTGGTCGATGAACATCGCCAGGACCGGACAGGCTGCGAAAGCAGCTACGGGTATGAATCTTCGTGACCGAATGGCCATATAGATGGAGAGGACTGCAATGGCCATTAACGCTAAGTCGATTTTAGGCAGCTCGTATGTGTCCGCTGATAATTCTTCGTCGATTTTGTTCGTTACCTGAGCAAATACCCTTCGCAGGTAAGGGACCATCAACCAGATAATAATCGAAGCAATGCTCACAATATAAAGTGTGTTAAACAAATGCGCATAGGTTACCTCGACGTTACGTTCATACACGGGACGCAATAGTCGATGACAGTGTAGAAATTGTTTCAAGGAACTTGGCAAACTGATTACCCAATTAATATTAGCACGGAACCAACTGATGATGGATGGGAAGAAGCCTTCGGCAGGCTTCATAGTCCAAGATGGGGATTTGAACCCAAAAGGATTGAATATTAGCGTTATCAAGAGCAGGGTAATAACTACTGCTATTACCACAAAGATGATGTTCTTCTGTTTGATTTTGACGTTTTTTGAAAACAACGAGGCAATAATATGCAGAGTGACATATCCTGGTAACAGTATAAAGGGATAGATGTATCTGCCGTTATAGCCAGCTTTGAGATTGGCGGTCCACAAGGCCAGCAGGGTTAATAGAATTATCAGAGAAATGAAGTGAACATTTTTATAGATGCTGAGCAGGATGATAGCGACAAAGGCGGCACAGATAATAAAATCGACTGCGGAAAGGTTAAGAAGCGAAAAAGAAATAAGGATGACCCAACATATAAGTACGGCGGCAGCGCAGCCGAGTATTCTTGAGAGGGTTGTGAACATCTTTTTCTGCGCCTCAAACTCATTCCTGGGTGCCTTGAGGAACCTGGGTTTCAGCAGGCGAGACAGGAGCCACAGTAAAGTCAAGCCGATACTTAGAACATAAAGGACCAAAAATGGGAAACTTGTTCCGACGGGATTGGCCCATTCAAAAGCCGGGTGCCATTCGTTGACGGTACGCCACATTTTGGCGTGCTCGCTGACACTAATGGTGAAAGTGTGAGTCAGGTTCGTCAAATGAAAGGGATTGAATAGTATCGTTGCAAGAAAAGCGACAAAGCCGGCGGCTATAGTGTGGTATATGCCTTTCAGGCCGATTGAAACGAACCTTTTTTTGGAGAAGCTGGTCAAAAGGTTCAGAGCTACGAATGGCACGAGCATTATGAATGCGTAGATGTATCCGCCGTGGACGCTGCACCAGAAAATAACGACAGGGACGACGAGCCAGATGTACAATATGTTTCGATACGTGGCAAGGACAAGTATAAGCAGAAAGACAGCAACGAGCAGGTTCGAGAAACCGGCGGGTCGAACGTCAAAGAATGAGCGGCCTATGAACATTGCAGCGCAGGCGAAGAACGCTGATAGAGCCGGATTGGCACCTAAGATTCTGCCAGTGTAATAAACACAAATAACAGTAATTATGTAAATGGCAATCTTCCAGTAAACCAGTTGATTGAATGAAGGCGGAAAAGTATCAGTGTCTGCAATAGGCGATTCATGTGTCAGCCAGTAAAAGATGACGTGTGTCAGCCAGTTCTGGTTTACCCATCCGGTAGGATGCCAGTACTTAACAGTCTCCAGACTAAATTTTCCTGCAATCCCCCGGGCCCAATTAGGCCATTTTGCTACGTCTTCTTCTGTCGGGCCTGACCTGTGCGAGTTTGCACTGAATGGCTCAACCGTGTCTACGCCCTGGTTTATAAAATGTCTTCCGCAGGCCATTGCGACCCAGGTATCGCCGGCCCCGACCATGTGTGTGCTTGCGTGGAAAGCGAAGATGAGCATAGCGAGCCAGCCAAGAATCATAGGCCAGCCGGACAAAGCGGAACGTTTTTCAGTCTTTATCTCGTTAGAAATCTGGACTTTCTGTCCCATATTTTTAGCATCTTTGGAATTTCGAGCGAGGTTTATTGACTTAACCATTCTTATATCTCTTCTAATCCTAATAGTAATCTTGTTGAGCGACCAGACAAAACTTAAAACCGAAGGTTCAACTGTTCACGGAATAAATAACAGGCAGAAAAATGCCTACGAAAATTAAAAATAACCAAATCGCAGATGTGGTAGTTCCAATAATAGCATACTCTTTCCCAATCAATCGCCCTTCGCTGTTTTTTATCTGGTCAAACGATTTTGTCCCCAATACAAGCCCTAATATCGATGCCACACCGCAGGAAAAAAGAGTCATAATAAAGTGACCCCTTATAACAAAATCGTTAACCGATGCTATCCACATAGTCCCAGAGGAAAAAGGGCCAAGTATTCCAAATGCCGCGGAAATGATTGCAAGTTTGGAAGTTCTCGGCTTGCTTTGTGAGCTATCCTTTGTTTCAATTATATTTTCTTCGTTTTCCATTTGGTTTTTCCCGTAAACGGGCCCTACACTATATATCGTCAGGACAGGAGCTGAGAATTGCAGTTTCTCCAAAATACGGCCAATAAGTTTTGGGTCAAGAAACGCACACGCGCCGCCCTATCTCAATGCCCATCTTCATTTTGGTTTATAATCGGTCATTTTAACTCATTTGGTACAGATTTTTCAACATACATGTTGTTCTGGTCATACAAAAAGTTGTTTTGGTCCCACCTTGTGTAACAAAGTGATGTGTCAAATTCGGTTATTGATGTCTGCGGGGAGATAGAAAGACCGTAATTTACGAGGAACAATAAAGCAAAAATCAGGACTGCTGCAGCGGCGGTCACTCCGAAGTCCCAGGCTCGATGCCATTGGATGTGATACTCCGGCGCAGGCTTTGCCTGGCTATGAGGGATCGCAGCTAAGAGCCTGGCTTCAAGTGCTTCGGGAACGTCGACCTCTGGAAGATGACGCAACTCTGCTCCCAGCGACTTCAACGTTATATCTTTGGATTTCTGTTCTTGATTTTGTGCCATCGTTATACCCTGCCAGTTAAAGATGCCTTCAATTTTTTCAGTGCCTTGCTCGTTTGCCACTTAACGGTCCCGACGGGCAGGCCCAAAACTTTTGCGACCTGGCGAAAACTGAGGTCCTGAATATAGTGCAAGAGGAGCACTATATACTCAGACGGCTTCAGGCTGCGCATTGCTTCGTACAGGAGACGTGAGTGCTCATCGGCTGTGAGCCGGTGCAACGGATTTGAATTTTCTTGTGCACCATGTTTTTCTTCCTTCAACCTGTCCATCAAAGCAGCGTTGCGTTGGAGCCTACGCGTTGAGTCAATAAATTTGCGGTAAGCAATCTGGTGCAGCCATGTTCCGACGGATGCGCGGCCTTTGAAATAATCGACGTTGGCCCAAGCAGAAGCGAAAGTTTCCTGAGTTAGCTCCTCAGCAAGAGCTTTATCACGTGTTAAATATGCCATAAAACGGTAAATCGACCTGTAATGTTGACATATTACTGCTTCATAAGCTTTACGCCGGCCTTGACGTAACTTCTTTAGATTCTGTCGTTTGGCTCTAAGCCCCACTCACATCTCCAATGGTGGAGCACAAACTGGCGTCTTGTGCCCAACTAAATAATTAGACGATTTGCAGTGTACAGGTGTTGGCGCAAAAATGGAAGAATCTTAAAAAAAGTTGATTCAGTCTAAAATAGCCGGCCGGACAGGGCTCTGCATTCCCCAATATCTATTGAGCCAGCCATTTTTCGATTCTGTCCAGACCTTTGGTAATTTGTTCGAGCGAGCAGGCAAAACTTAAACGTACATTATTGTCGCAGCCAAACGGTAAGCCGGGAACGAGAGCAACATTTGCCTGCTCCAGCAACGCTTTTGCAAAGTCCATACTGCCGTTAATTTTCACATTATTAATAATTCGGCCATAATGGCCGGAAACATCAGGAAAACAGTAAAAAGCACCGGTGGATTCAAGACATTCGACGCCCTCAATGCCGTTGAGACGGTCGGCCATATATTTGCCTCGCCGCTCAAATTCTTTTCTCATATTTTCAATAGCTTCGTCGGCAGGCTCGCCCAGGGCAGCAATTGCCGCATACTGAGCAAAAGTTACAGGATTTGAAGTCATGTGAGATTGAAGCCTGCCCATTGCCTTTATAACTTCGAGCGGCCCTGCGGCGTAGCCGAGTCGCCAGCCGGTCATTGAGAAGGCCTTGCTGAAGCCATTGAGCGTGAGAGTCCTATTATAAGCATCTTCGCTTATTGAGGCAAAGCTCACAAATTTGGTGTCACCATAGATGAGCTTTTCATAGATTTCGTCTGAAAGCACATACGCATTCGTCCCTTCAAGAACCTCAGCAATACCTTTCAATTCCTCCGGAGTATAAGTGAAACCGCCCGGATTATTGGGTGAGTTTATCAGCAGCATGGCGGTTTTCTCGGTGAGGGCATCTTTTAGCTGGTGCGGTGTGATTTTATAGCTGTTGTCTCTGTCTGTTTGAACGATTTTAGGGACAGCACCGGCAAGCTTTATTGCTTCCGGATACGTTACCCAGTACGGCGTCGGCAGAATCACCTCATCGCCGGGGTCGAGTACCGCCTGCATTAAATCGTATACTGAGTGTTTGCCGCCAATGTTGACAATGATCTGGTCCGGAGTGTACTTGAGTCCATTTTCCTTTTCCAGCTTGTCGGCAATGGCAGTTCTTAGCTCGATTATGCCGGCTGCGGCTGTGTATTTTGTTTGGCCTGCTCTTAGTGCCTCTATGGCGGCGTCTTTGATGTAATCAGGAGTATCGAAATCCGGTTCACCGGCACCAAAACCAATTACATCCACACCCTGAGCTTTTAATTCCCGGGCCCGTACAGTAACGGCTATAGTTGCTGAAGGCGGGACGGCCTGGGCTCGTTTACTAATCTTCATTCTTCGTGTCTCCTAAATTTGCATCATATTCTTTTTGTAAAGGGCAATGGTATTAAAAACAAGACAGTGGGTCAAGAAAATTGGCGTATGCTCAATACTCGATACTCGCGACGCATCAGCCTGTTCATTGACAGCTACCTGCATAATCGCTAATGTATACTTATGACTCGTGTTTTTCAAATTGTGTTTTTGAGCGGCGTTGCTTTCTGGCTGACAGGCTGCAAAGACTCCGAAGCAGACAAGCCGATATGGGAGCATGTGAAAATCACGGATTTGGCGCCTTTTCCAAGCGGCAAGGAGCCAGGCAGCTCCCTATTAAAGACGATAAATTTTACCGTTTATATCTTTGAAATACCCGCCGAAAACATCAGCACGATGGATGATGCCTGGCCGATGCTGTACGTACAGCCGCTGCAGTTTAATGACTACGATGCATTCTGCGCCAACTTATTTTTGGCCGGCTTCGGGCAAATCCCAATTTGGAATAGAGTCGCTGAACTGCTGCGTGCCGCCGACGGCATACAAGGTAACACAATTTCATTATTGCTGCCTGACGGCCAATCCAACGACATCGCGGTTGCCGGATTAGCCCAGGAACAAACCGTCTTTTACATTTCAAAAAAAGTGTCAATGGAAGGAGCGACGCTTGGGCCGGGACAATTCGGCCTGCGGATAAAAGCTGAAAAAATCCCCGGGTCAAGGGGTGTATGCAAAGTCAGTGTGCTGCCGGTATTTTCACCGCCGAGACGAAGCTCCATCCCACTGTTGGCGGCTCGCGAAAAATCGTGGGAGCTGCTCTTCACGTCCGTGGGCTTCAGTTTGACAATGAGCCCCGGTGACTTTGTGTTGCTGGGACCGGAAAAATACGACAGCGGTCAGATAACTTTGGGCAGCCTGTTCTTTAGCAAACCTGAAGGCAGTTTGTTCTTTAGCCGACTCGAACATAAGGTGCCCGAACTTAAACCAGCCATCAGATTGTTTTTGTTAGTTTGCACCGGTATGAGCTATTAGGCCTGCAAATGCCCAATCCAACAGTAACGCTTATTCAATGCAGCGATTACAGCCAGCCCAAAATTGCGGAAGCAATAAAAAGGCAGTTCGACCTTTCAGGTGGATTGGAAAAATTCGCAAGGCCGGGTGACACCGTCCTGCTTAAGCCGAATTTCATTGCTCCGAGGTCTCGGCGACATGCCACCCAAACGCATCCGGCGATAATAATCGAGGTTGCCCGGCTGCTAAAAGACTTCGGTGCCAGACCATTTGTCGGCGATTCACCGGCCTGGGGCAATGTGTTCGGATGTGTGAAGGCACTAAAATTAGAAGAGCCGCTGAGAAAATTATCGGTGCCGGTAAAACAGCTTGATAAACCGAAGTGGTGTCGAATTGGAGCCAATGATACCAATGTCGGCATAAGTTCGGTTGCACTCGATGCGGATGTCATTATCAATTTGCCGAAGTTCAAAACACACCAGCAGTTGGTCACCACATTTGCGGTCAAAAATATGTTCGGGTGTGTGGCCGGCAAACGGAAGGCATTATGGCACTTTGCAAAAGGTAAGAACGAGAGCGATTTTTGCGAATTGCTTATCGAGATATTCAAGTTTTTGAAACCCGCCTTGACCATAATCGATGCGGTGGTCGCAATGGATGGCCGTGGGCCTATCAGGGGCAGAACCAGGCCGTTGGGCTGGCTCGTCGGCGGAACGAATCCAATCGCCTGCGAGACTATCTGCTGCAAATTAGTCAATATCAAACCGGATGACCTGCCGATTATCAAAACAGCAAGGCAAATGGGTTTGCCCTGTCCGGACGAAGACAAGATAGAAATCGCCGGTGACGATTTTCCAAAAAGCATATATACGGACTTCAAACTTGCGGAGCCTGTTCCCCTTCGGTTTTCATTGCTGCACGTCTGCAAAAGCATCTGCAAGCAAGTGGCACTTCTCGTGAAATCCGCGATAAAAAGGATTAATCGCGGAGGACGCTGAGTTATTTTAATTCTCTTGTTTCTCTGTGTTCATCGGTTGCCTGTGGGGTGAAATAAAACCTGCGGTAAAACCGCAGGCTAAATATAGATTGCCACGCATTCCGTCCAAGGGCCGGACTTTCAGCTCAGCGATGCTCGCAATGACTTTGATTATACATCCTTCTGAGATTGACATATCAATTCTTTGGAATTAGTATCTGCATCTATGCAGGTAAAATCCGTAAACATTCTTGGTATTGAGACGAGCTGCGATGAGACTGCGGCGGCGGTGGTTGCCGATGGTAAGATTATCAAATCATCCGTAATATCTTCACAAACAAAGCTACACGAGAAATACGGCGGCGTTGTCCCCGAAATCGCCTCGCGGGCACATATCGAAAAAATATATCCGGTTATAAATGAGGCACTTGCACGGGCGAAGGTCAGTGAAGATGACATCGATGCGGTTGCGGTAGCGAATCAGCCCGGGCTGACTGTCGCTCTGGTCATAGGTGTTACCGCGGCTAAAACGCTTGCGTTTGTCTGGGAGAAGCCCCTTATAGCAATAATTCATTTACATGCACATTTACAATCAGCGGTTTTGGGTAAAAAGGAGCTGCAGCTTCCTGCGGCTGCTTTAATTGTATCAGGTGGCCACACGAGTCTTTACGATTACCGGTCCCCTCTTGAGCCTACACTATTAGGCTCGACGATTGACGATGCCGCCGGTGAGGCGTTCGATAAAGTTGCAAATATTTTGAGACTGTCCTATCCGGGCGGGCCGAGTATTGAAAAAGCGGCGGAAAGTGGGAACCCGAAAGCAATCAAATTTCCGCGCTCGATGCTTGGGCCGGGGTCGCTGGATTTCTCTTTTAGCGGCATAAAAACGGCTGTTCTGTATTACTGCCGCGGCCAGGATATGAAAGGCGAGGACAAAGTCGGCTCGATGACGAGTGAGGAAATCGCTGACATTGCAGCGTCATTTCAAGCGGCGGTGATTGATGTCCTCATCAAAAAAACGCGGTGGGCTGCTGAAAGAATCGGGGCGAAAACGGTTCTGCTCGGCGGCGGGGTAGCAGCTAACAATCAATTACGGGCCCGGTTACAACAAATGTGTGACGAGACAAGACCGCCGAGAAAACTGCTGGTTGCGCCAAAACAATATTGCACTGACAATGCGGTTATGGTAGCCTCTTTGGGCTACTACAAGTTCAAGGCCAAGCTCTTTGCAGATTTAACGCTTGAGACAAAAGCACGTAGTTCTTAGTTGTGAGTTCATAGTTCGTAGACTGCAAAGCAGGAACGAAAAAGAGAGGTGACATATTCGGGCAGAACAGCTAAAAAAATTATTTGAACAGGTCAAAAACGACGAAGTTGGTATCGACGAGGCAATTGAAAAACTTCGCCATCTGCCGTTCGAGGATTTGGGGTTTGCCTGCGTGGACCATCACCGGCAAATCCGGCGGGGCTTTCCGGAAGTTATTTACTGTCCCGGCAAGACCACGGAACAAATAATCAAAATCTTCGGGAGCCTTGCTGCGAAAGGCAATAACGTATTGGCTACGAGGGCCGAGGAAGATGTTTTCGAGGCGCTGGTTAAAACGAAGAAATTTCCAAAAGCTCACTACGAGAAATTAGCAAGGGCCATTGTGCTTGAGCAGAAAGGGCTGGAGGGGTCGGAAACGGTGCTGCCGATAGTTATGGCAGGCACGGCCGACCTTCCCGTCGCAGAGGAAGCGAAAGTAACGGCTGAGATTATGGGGCAGCGGACGGAGCTGGTATGTGATGTTGGAGTAGCGGGACTGCACAGATTGTTCGGGCATCTGCCAAAACTACAGAACGCCAATGTCATTATTGTTGTGGCAGGGATGGAAGGAGCATTGGCCAGTGTCATAGGTGGGCTGGTTAGCTGTCCGGTAATCGCTGTGCCTACCAGTGTCGGGTACGGTTCGAGCTTCGAGGGACTGTCGGCACTTCTGACAATGCTCAATAGCTGTGCAGCCGGCGTCAGCGTCGTCAATATCGACGGTGGTTTCTCCGCGGCGGTTACGGCCACCCTTATAAATAAAAAGATAGAAGCAAAGAAATGAAATTGCAGGCCATAAACCAAATTCCGAAGCTAAAGCCGAGGGCGGTTGATGCCCATAAGGGGGATTTCGGCAAGGTCTGTATCATTGCCGGCAGTACTGGTATGAGCGGAGCGGCTGCGCTTGCCGGTCGGGCTGCGCTGCGGTCCGGTTCCGGGCTTGTTCGAGTTGCGACGCCGAAAAGTGTTCTGCCGATAGTGGCATCAATTGAGCCGTCCTTTACCACTATTGCATTAGCCGAAGACAGCGTGGGGCGAATATCCGCTAAGGCAGTCAATACTATACTTAATGCTGTGAGTGAGAATGATGCGTTGGCGTTCGGTCCGGGTATTGGTGTTAGCGGCGAACTTCAGTCTGTTCTTGAGACCCTGCTTGAACAGGAAGGATTGAGGCTGATTATAGATGCGGACGGTCTGAATAACCTGGCGAGAATGAAAGACTGGTCTGCCAGACTAAAAGCAAAGCTGATTTTGACACCTCATCCGGGCGAAATGAAAAGACTATGGTCAGGCCTGTTTAGAGAACAACTGCCGACCGACCGGCAGCAGCAGGCAGTGCAATTGGCAAAGCAGACCAAAACGGTGGTAGCATTGAAGGGTGCGGGGACAGTTGTTACCAACGGGCAAAAAGTTTATGTCAATAAAACCGGCAATGCCGGTATGGCGACAGCCGGCTCAGGTGACGTTTTAACAGGCGCTATAGTGTCACTGATGGGCCAGGGCTTGAGCAACTTTGATGCTGCGGTTCTGGGCGTTTATATTCACGGGTTAGCAGGTGATATCGCAGCGGAAAGAATTGGGCAGGTCAGCTTAATGGCGACCGATATAATCGACGCGCTGCCCGCTGCGTTTTCGAAAAGCTTGTGATTTTCTGTGTTTACGCAACTACTGCTGTCGAATTTTTCGAGGCCATCGCCTTTACAATCTCAAAAAACCGCTTGACCATCATCACGGCAGGCCAGGTCCGCTCGGCACGCTCCGGGTTTTGCTCGCACCAGACCAGGGCCAACGGCAATATCACTGCCTCGGCGCTCGTACCCTCAAGCTCGCCGGCCAATTGAGCAAGGGCATTTGGTATTTGCACCGGCATCTCAACCACTTCTGTGGTACCGCGCTCGCCCTTGCACGCCTCAGCAGAACCGTTTACAAAATGCTCCCTGCACGCCAGCGGCCTCTGCTCATAAATGGAACAGAGGCCTTTGTAGAGAAAAGGACAGGGCAGCTTCAAACTCGTATACCAGCTCGACACCAGATTCAGTTCAGCCGGACTCACCTGGGATGCGTCTGTTGTTTTGTCTATAAATTGTTTTGGGGGTTTTTGACTCAAGATACGGCGCGCCGAAAGAAGACAGGCTTTGAGCATTGATTCTCGCTGATGTGGCGGTGCGGCTGAAATCTCCTCATTCA
>DUZJ01000011.1 GCA_013349615.1 Planctomycetota bacterium
ATTTTTTTGTGTCTACCAAACAACCAACACCTCTTTTTAGGCGCAGTTAAACCCTCTCCTCTCCCCCCGCACTGAAACAATAACCCGCACGTAACAATAAGGCGATTCCGGCACCCCAAATGTTGATACCAAACTCCCAAAGATTGTCTTGCATCTTGGGTCTTAAGTTTTGTGTCTGTTCCTAATCCGCTTCTAAAAAATTCGTGCCTTAGTGGCGCTTTAATATAGGTAAAAATGCGCGATCAAAAGCTGCCATAGTTAAAACTAAAATCCCAAAAAAATAAAAAAATTTTAACTCCTTTATTACCAATAACTTAATCCTGTAAATCCTGTCAAAAACAAGCCGATTTTCGTATCAAACGCGCACATTCGTGCATTTATGAGGGCACTCTGTTTTTTACAGAGGCCCGAATCCCTGCATGTCGCAGGCAGGGAACCATTTTGACAGTTTTTTTTGCAGAAGCCCAAAATGAAGGAAATGGTCAATGGTTATTGCTAAATGGTTATTGGTAATTGGCCGCGAAACGCCCGCTGTCATCTGTCTTCTGCCTTCTGTCCTCTGCCTTCTGACTTCTGTCCTCTGCCTTCTGTCCTCTACAACTGTAGTGAGCGCACTACAAATCGCTCATTTTATGCAAAACAAACCCAATTTCCAAAAAGACCAAATGAACGTAAGCCGAGTTTCAACAAAGGATTATGCAAAATGGACACTTGGTCAACGTGGGAAAAACAAACCCAATTCAAACCCAATACAAACCCAATCAAACCCAATTAAAGCCAATAAAATGCCAAAACAAACCCAATACAAACCCAAACAAACCCAATTTCAAAGGCAAAAAAATGGTGGAGCATGTTGTTTTGTTTACACAATACGATACGATATACGAGATATGTTGATCAAGGACATTGCTATTTGCATACGCGCTGTCGATTATTCTGAAACATCGCAGATAGTAACACTTTTCACCAGGGCGACCGGCAAAATCAAGGCCATCGCCAAGGGCTCGAAACGGCCCAAATCGGCATTCGACGGCCCCATCGAAATATTCTCCTGCGGCAAAATCGTCTTCTCCGATTCAAAAAGGGAAAAACTCGCAACCTTGACCGAGTTCGAGCAGCAGGCCGGCTTTACACATCGCAGCGACAACCTTTTCGCCTTAAACTGTTGTCTGCTCGGCGCCGAGCTGCTGAGCAATTTGACAAATGATTACGACCCGCACCCTCAGCTTTTCGACAGCTTCCGGCAATTCTTAGAGAGCATACGAGAAACGAGTCACGAGAGACGAGACACGATTTCATTGCTGATATTATTCCAGTTGGCCCTGCTAAAAGAAGTCGGCCTACAACCAATCCTAAATGCCTGCGTAAACTGCAAAGGCAACTTCAGAACCAATTGGTCCGAAGTCTACTTTAGCAGCCTGGCCAATGGCTTGATTTGCAGAGATTGCGAGGCAAGCTTCCCCGACAGGATGAGACTAACAAAAAATGCCGCGGGCTGCCTGGCCAATTTGAAAATGCTCGCCGAATCGGATGAAAAAACGCTGAATGAAATTGAGAAAGTCTTAATTTATCATTTTACCGAGCTTCTCCACCGCCCGCCCAAAATGGCGAAGTATATCTTAGAAACCTAAAAGCCTCAATATTCTCAGCTTCTCATCGATTTCTTCATCCTTTTCAGAACCGATGATTACGACATACAGCCCCAAGGCCCCAAAAAACCAAAGGACCATAAAAAACAGCATCAGGCATTCAACAGCAAATCGAAAAGTCCGGTCTTCATAGCCAAAAGCATTGATTTGCAGCATAGCTCCGTAACGGCCAGGCACATAAAAGAGCAGGAACACACAAAAGAGGCTCCAGGCTGCAAGCAAAAGCGGCAGGAGCGTTGACTCTGTTGTGCTCACACGCTTGCGCTTAGGCGATAAAGGTTCCGCAGCAGGGACATCCGGCACGTCAGCAATCTCTTCGGCCTCGACAGGACCGGCTTTAGGTTCCTGAGTCTCGTTAGGTTCCCGGCGTTCTGTGGGTTCCCCGGCTTCCTGAAATTCCAGCAGTTCCTCACGTTCATGGCTTTCCTGCGGCTCTTCCGGTTCCTTTAATTGCTCAAGTTCTTCGAGTTCCTGTTTCCCCAGGGATTCGAAAGGCTCTTCGCTTTCCTGGGCTTCTTGAGGTTCTTTGGATTCTCGCGGTTGCTGAAAATCCAGGATTTCTTTGTGCTCCTGAGCTTCTAAGGATTCCAAAAGCTCTTCGCTTTCCTGGTTTAGCCAGGTATCTTCTGCGTCCGGGGGCTCCCGGCCTTGCCGGTCTTCCTGACGTAATTTCTTATCACACTGCTCACACACAATTCGGCCCTCATCTACATAGGCCTGCTCAGCAAGGCCGATGATTCCGCTACATTCTTCGCAGATTTCTTCTTTCATATTTTCAAACTTAATCCCCAACTCCGGCAGAAGTATTCGAACTTGTTGAATTGACTACTTGTCCTGCTCGAACAGCTCAGGCTGTTTGGAATCGCGTTTCTTTCTCTGGAGCTTAAGCCCTAAATGCTCGCAGGCTGCTCTGGTAATTTCTCTGCCCCGTTTGGTTCGTCGTAAAAAACCTATCTGCAAAAGATACGGCTCCACTACATCTTCGAGGGTGTCCCTTTCTTCGCCGAGGGTTGCCGCGAGCGCATCAATACCAGCCGGGCCTCCATCATAAACGCCCGCCAATGCACGCAAAAACGCCCTGTCCGGCTCATCCAATCCCAGCGAATCAATTTGCTCCATCGCCAGCGCTCTTTCGACAATTTCGGCACTAAGCACTCCTGAGCCTTTCACCTGAGCGTAGTCCCTCACCCGCTTTAATAATCGATTCGCAACTCGAGGCGCCCCGCGAGACCGCCCTGCAATCAGTTCCAACGTCCCGTCCTCGTACTGCAATTGCAACAGCCCTGCGGACCTCTCTAAAATCGCTGTCAACTCTTCGGCTGTATAAAAAACCAGATGGTACAGCATCCCGAACCGACCGCGAAGCGGAGCGCTGAGGAGGCCCGCCCGTGTCGTTGCGCCGATTAACGTAAAACGCTTCAGCGGAAAGTTTATCGTCTTTGCGTGCAGACCGCTGTCAACCGTAAAGTCGACCCTGAACTCTTCCATCGCAGGATAAATAAACTCTTCGACCGGCGTGCTGAGTCGGTGGATCTCATCGATGAAAAGCACATCGCCCGTGTTTATATTGCTCAAAAGGCCCATCACGTCACCGGCCTTTACCAAAGCCGGCCCCGATGAGCTCCGCAGCCTCGCCCCCATCTCGTTTGCTACAACATTAGCCAACGTCGTCTTGCCGAGACCAGGCGGGCCGTAAAACAAAATATGCTCCAACGGCTCAGACCTCTGCTTGGCCGCTGCTATGGCAATCGACAGCTTTTCTTTAACGCTGCACTGGCCTACACATTCGTTCAGGAATTTTGGCCGAAGTGAGACGTTAAAGCTCTCTTCCACCTCATTCAAAGATTGACCACTTATGATTCTTCCTATCGCCATAGTATAGCGTGTAGTACCTTGTTCGTAGTTCGCAGTCTCTGAACTCACAACTACGAACTACCACCTATTTTAGACTTCTACTCCCTGCCTCAACCTGTACACCAAAGGCACGAGCTCCTCAGCCGAGTTTATATCGGGATTCTTCTGAGAGGCCAATTCAATCAACTCAATCGCATCCGTTCTTTTTTCACCCCAGGCGATAAGTATCTCCAGGGCTTGGGCCTGAAATGGCTGCAATCTAACTTCCGCCGGCCTGACCGCTTCGGCCCCAACCGCGAAAGTCTGTAACTTTCCTTTCAGCTCAGCGATAATCTGCTGGGTCATCCTCTTGCCCACTCCCGGAAGTGATATCAGCGTCTTATCATCGGCGTTCTCAATCGCGGCCGCTATGGTAGCTATCGGAATACTCAACGACCGCAATCCCTTTTTTATACCCATTCCTTTGACGCTGATAAATTTGGTGAAAAAATCCCTCTCGCCTGCACTCAAAAAACCTACCATCCTCGGTATCAGATTTCCGCCTCCCGGCGTACCCTCATAGTATTCCATAGTGCAAAGCGTAATATCGGCGCCGATTTTGTCCGACAGTGCGCTTACGCAATAGCTGGGCAGCATCACTTCATACCCGACCGCCCCGACCTGCACCAGGGCGCTTTCGCTGTCGAGTTTGACAAGTTTGCCTTCGATTCTTGCTATCATATAGGCACGTCTCTAACCGGCCACTCAACCGGGTGTGGTTATTTCATCTCTATTTAGCATCCGGTTCAACTGTGGATTCCTTTATAAAAAACCATGTTAACAACAATACGCAGAATCTTCAAGCGAAATATCCGTATTTTCTCTACCTCCCACACCAATCTCCCCAAAATCGCTAATCGTAAATTGTAAATCGCGACGCCAATCCTCCAATCTCTAATCACTATTTCCCTGAGTTCTCTGCGTCTTTTGTGCCTTTTCGCAACTGACTTTCTTCGTGCCTTAGTGTCTCCGTGGACAAAATAAACGGAATTTCTATTGACAGTTTTTTTGGCCAGGACTCTAATACTGTAGAAGATATGGGGGCCCGAGAGAATAAGGCCTTTGGTTCGTCTGTCGGGCAGTGATTTTAAGAGGGAAGGCCCAATGAAAAAGATAACGGCCATATTAACAGGTTGTATAGTACTAACTATAGGGCTATTTTTACTTTTCAATAATCCGTCGGATGAGGACACGCCGAACTCAGAATCTATTCCATCTGAGACAACATCTACGGCCCGAATTTCAGTAGATAAGTCGGGACATCCGCCTGACAGAACGCCGTCAAAGCCAATAACACCTGTTGATTCTTCTGTAACGAAGGAGGAGTTTGGGCAATTATCACGAGAAGACCAAGACAAAATGGTAGAAGAATTTGTAGACGTGTTCTGGAAAGCCGAATCAGGGGTGTCAGAGCAGACAGTTCCGGAAAGAGAATACCTGTCTCTTGACGTTTTCAGTAGTCCATATATGCAGACCATAAATGAAAGTGACTTCCTGCAGTTATCACCAGAGGACCGGGAAACAGCGATAGTTAAAGTAATGGATTCCTGCCGTCAGTATCGTACTCATATTTTAGATGTTATTGCGCAAGCTAAGGTTTGTGCTTCTAATAATGATTATGTTAGAGCAGAAGCACATCTCATATCCGGATTAGAAAGAGGAAGAGCCTTAAGTGCAAATAAAGAGGGCTTGCTTATAACTCGCCTGGTGGGAATCGCGTGTCAAAAGGCCAGTTTGAAAGAAATGGAAAGATTATATACCAGTATGGGCGCCCATTCAAAGGTGCAAATGGCCCAGCGGCAATTGCAGGACATTGAGATAGAAGTTGCAGAAATACGAGAGACGGCACAGCAATTCAAGCAATGAGACGCTTCTCACAACGAGTTTACCCTGAGCTTTTCGAAGGGCAACCCGCAATCCGTAACCCGTAACCCGCATCGAGTATCCAGCATCGAGCAGTAACTCACCAATTAACAAATTAACTAATCCGGCCTTGCGGGCGAAGTCAAATCCGATATACTTTTGAATTTGAAGCCACCTGTAAAAAAGGTTATTGTGGCGTTTTTATTACGAGCAGGTATATTATTAGGTCTTAAACGGGCCGTATTTTAGCCGATACGGCAAGTGTTAAGCAGTGTCAGAAGGCAATTTGAAAAATGGGATTGAAGCTATATAACAGTCTGACAAGAAGGAAAGAGGAGTTCAAGCCATTGAAGGAAGGCTGGGTCGGCATATATGTCTGCGGCCCGACCGTATATGGCCACGCACATCTGGGACATGCGAAGAGTTATGTCAGCTTTGATGTTCTGGTTCGATACCTCCGCTATCTGAGATACAACGTTACTTATGTGCAGAACATAACTGATGTGGGCCATTTGACCGACGATGCTGATGAAGGCGAAGATAAGCTCGTCGTGGCGGCGAAAAAGGAACGTAAGCACCCGATGGCGCTGGCGGAATACTATACACGCAGCTACTTTGAGGACATGGACCGGTTAAATTGTGTTCGGCCGGACATAAGTCCGCGAGCTACCGGCCATATAATTGAGCAGATAGAGCTGGTAAAGACACTTCTGAAAAAGGGCTATGCTTATGAGGTCAATGGCTCTGTGTATTTCGATGTGTCTAAATTCGAGGACTACGGGAAACTTTCGGGCCGAAATGTCGATGAGATGTTGGCCGGCGCCCGCGTAGAGGTCTCACCGGAGAAAAGAAAGCCGGCTGACTTTGCACTTTGGAAGAGGGCCGAGCCGAACCATATTATGCAGTGGCCAAGCCCATGGGGGCCCGGCTTCCCGGGATGGCATCTCGAATGTTCGGTAATGAGTATGAAATATCTCGGCAAGACAATCGACATCCACGGCGGAGGATTAGAGAACCAGTTCCCGCACCACGAGTGCGAAATCGCCCAGTCGGAGGCGGCCAACGGCGTGCAATTCGTGCGATATTGGCTTCATAATAATATGATTACCGTTGACAGCCAGAAAATGGGTAAGAGCCTGGATAATTTTATTACGCTGAAACAGGCGTTTTCAGGTGCACACGAGAGATTGACCAGAAGCTACGACCCGCTGGCGGTCCGGCAATTGATTTTGAACAGCCACTACAGAAGTCCGCTGGATTTTTCGGACGCTGCGTTGTTTGCAGCACAAAGCGGTTTCCAAAAAATCACCGAAACTGTTAAAGCAGTACGAAAAAGAATGAGCACAGCGAGCGAAAGCCAGGTTGATAAAGAGATGGCAGAACAGTTGAAACAATCGAGGGAAAAATTTGAAGCGGCAATGAATGACGATTTAAATACGTCCGTTGCACTGTCAGTTCTGTTTGAACTTGTTCGGCTGGCGCAGAAACTCCTCGACGATAGCAGTACAACCGTTGGGACCCTTAACCTGGTAAATGTTCTATTTGACCGGCTGGGCGGAGAGGTGCTGGGTATCGTAAGAGACGAATATCCGCAAACCGGCCTGGCTGATGATGAAACGATGGATAAGCTGGTTGACGTTTTGATTCAGCAGCGAAATGAAGCTCGCAATAACAGGGATTTTGACAAGGCGGATGAGCTCCGTGACAAACTAAGCGAAATCGGCATTGTTTTGGAAGATACGCTCGGCGGAACTGAGTGGAGAAGGAAATGAGAATACTCGGTATCGATCCGGGTTTGCAGGTCTGTGGATACGCTTGTCTGGAGGTTGGCCAGGATAAGGAGAAGTTGATTGAAGCAGGTATTATTCGTACGGACGGCGGCTCGGCGCTACAAGAAAAGCTCAATAGGATAGCTGAGGATATAGAATCGCTGCTAAAAAACTTCAAGCCTGATACAGTCGCAGTTGAAGAATTGTATGCACACTACGCCCATCCACGGACCGCGATACTGATGGGGCACGCAAGAGGGGTCATTCTGCAAAAATGCGCGGAGGCGGGAATCGAGGTCAGAAGCTTTAGCGCGACGCATATAAAAAAATCAATCACCGGAAACGGCAGAGCATCGAAGGGACAAATCCAGAGGACTATTCAGACTATGTTGTCTTTGCCCAAGCTGCCTGAGCCGAGCGATGTGGCGGATGCCATAGCAGCGGCAGTCTGTTGTTCCAATTCGATTAGCATCGTTACGAAATTTTAATCGCGGATACCCGCCTGCGCGGGTACAAGTTAACACAGATTTTGTTTATCCACGAATTTCCGGTGGTTATCAAAAATATGGATTCCTGCTCCGTCTAAAGCCGGATTCCGTTCCGTCCAAGGAAGGCCGGATCTTCGACAAACAGATGCCGGATCTTCGACTTCGACTTCGCAGGTATGACATTTTCGTGTTGCGGTTTTAGAGTGTTCTTTTGTATTTGCGTTTTATGAGTGCAATTGCTGTTGCGGCGATGGCTTCGCCGGCGCCTATGTCGCCGAGGCCCTCGTTTGTCTTGGCCTTGATGTTGACGGCGTTAAAATCAACGCCAAGGAGACTTGCGATGCAGCGTTTTATCTGAGGTTTTACCGGCTCAAGCCGCGGCTCCTCGGCGTGTATTATTAAATCAATATTGACGATTTGCCAGCGTTGCTCTTCAAGCCGTTCCTTTACGATAACCAAAAGCTCCTTGCTGTCTGCGTCTTTGAACTGCGGGTCCGTATCTGGAAATAATGTCCCTATGTCGCCCATTCCGCTTGCGCCAAGCAGGGCGTCGATGACAGCGTGTAATGCGACATCGCCGTCGCTGTGTCCGGACAATCCATCCTCATCGGGCACATATACTCCGCCGAGCATCAGCCTGCGGTATTCAACTACGCTATGGATGTCGGTGCCGATTCCTGTTCGATATTCGTGGTCATGGTCCTCAATCACAATAGTCCCTTTGTGCTGGGGACATCCGTGCCAACGATTCCGACTGCTGCCGCAAGGGCCTGGCCCAATCCTTTGAAAATGGCCTCAGCTATGTGATGACTGTTTGTGCCATAGGGTACGTTTATATGCAGATTGAATTTTCCGTTATTCGAGAAGCTGCGGAGCATCTCTTCAAGGCACTCGACGTCGAAGTCGCCGATTTTATCCGTTCGATATTCAACGTTATACACACAGCTCGGCCTGCCTGACAAATCTACCGACACGTTGGCCAAGGCGTCCTCCATAGGCACGGAACTATGGCCGTACCTGGCAATCCCTTTTTTATCGCCAAGACTTTTGAGCAGACATTCGCCGAGGCATATTGCGACGTCTTCGACCGTATGGTGAGCATCGACATTCAAATCGCCCTTAGCTTTAACAACAAGGTCGATTTTGCCGTGCTTGCTGAAGTGCGTGAGCATGTGGTCTAAAAAACCGATGCCGGTATCAATCTCATATTTGCCGGCACCATCGAGGTTAAGCTCAACCGCGACGTCAGTTTCTTTCGTTTTTCTATGAATCTTTGCAGTTCTGTCTGCCATAAGAATCCTCTTAACCTGATAAGATTTCCTTCAAAGCCGAAATCAGTTTATCGTTTTGTTCACTGGTGCCAACGGTTATTCTCAGTTTGTCGCTAAGTCCGGGCAAGTCAAAGTACCTCACATAAATATTGCGTTCGACTAATTTATCATAGATTTCGCCGGCTTTGCGTTCTTTGCTTTTTGCAAGTACGAAATTTGCGTAACCTGCCGGGACTTCGAACTTTAATTCTCTAAGGTGTTCGGTCAATCTTTCACGGTCTTTCTTTACTTTTTCGACATTTTCTGCAAAATACTTTTGGTCTTTTATTGCTGCGGCGGCAAGGGCGACAGCAACGGCATCGACATTATACGAATCCTTGAGCTTCATAAGAGAGGCTATCAAAGGCGGCTGGGCAATCGCATATCCGAAACGCAGCCCCGCAAGTGAATATCCCTTGCTCATTGAGCGCAGTATAATCACGTTATCAAAATCTTTAACCAGGCGTATGCAATTGTCTTCGGCAAAATCCACATAGGCCTCATCAATCAGCAGTACGCCGTCCAATTCATCGGCCAAGGAAGCCATCTCGTCCACACCTATAAAAGTCGCGCTGGGTGCATTAGGATTACAAACAATGGTCAAAGCAGCACCGGCGGCAGCTAATTTGGGCGGCAGGTTAAACTCGCTGTCGAATGGGAGCTCCATCACCTCGCAATTTTGCAGATTGGCCAGCACCGGATAAAGTGAATACGTGGGGACAGGGTATGCAGCCGGTCTGTCCTCGTCGCAAAATGCACGCAAAGCGATAGTGAGCAATTCGTCTCCACCGTTACAGCACATAATATTGTCAGGTGAGACGCCGTGAACCTGGGCTGCCGCCTGTCGGAATTCGTCTCCTGTCGGGTCGGGGTATCGGCGAAGCTGTTCTGCGTTAATTTCGGCCAGCACCTTCATTACAGCGGGTGAAGGTGGATAGGGATTTTCATTGGTGTTCAGCTTCAGCACGTCCGTCTGCTTCGGCTGAAAGCCCGGCTCGTAACCCTTTACCTGTTCAATGTTGTCCCGAAAATATCCCATAATCTGCTCCAAACAAATTACAGCCCCAGATTATACGGATTTTTGGCGGAAGTAAAAGAGAAGATTTTGTGATATTTACGAGACAATAAGTAAGTTATCAACTCTTTGTGCGAAAGAATCTATTTTTGGCAGTAGTCAATGAGACGTGCGATTTCTCTGCGGAGGTCCCTTCGGTGGACAATCATATCGACGAAGCCGTGCTCTAACATAAATTCAGCGGTCTGAAAACCTTCGGGCAGCTCTACCTTTATGGTTTCGGCAATTGTGCGAGGCCCTGCAAAACCAATCAAGGCACCCGGCTCAGCAATTATACAATCGCCTAACATTGCAAAGCTGGCCGTTACGCCGCCGGTGGTGGGGTCGGTCAAAACTGAAATGAAAAGTCCCCCAGCCTCGTCGAATTTGGCTAACGCCGCAGAAGTTTTTGCCATCTGCCCCAGTGAGACGACTCCCTCGTGCATCCTTGCTCCGCCGGAGCAGCTAACTACCACTAATGGCAGTCTCTCGTCCATCGCCATGTCAACGGCGGCGCAAAACTTTTCGCCAACGACAAAGCCCATAGAGCCCATGAGGAAATTCGGCTCCATGACCGCCAAGATAACACGCCTTCCCTTTATAAATGCCTTTCCGATGAGCATAGCCTCCTTTGCGCCGGATTTTTTCTCGCCGGCCTTTAGACGCTGCTTATAAGTTGTGCCTCTGAACTTGAAGCCGAGGGGGTCATAGGTCTTCAAATCGCCAAGAACCTGCTGAAAGGAATCCTTATCAAGCAGATACTTAATCCTGGTCGCTGCTTCAATTCTGAAATGATGATTGCATTCTGGACAGACATTTAGATTTTTCTCAACAGTGCTTTTATAGAGCATGTGCTCACAGGCCGGACACCGTACCCAGAGACCTTCGGGCATCTCTTTGCGCGGCTTCAACGAAAAACCGTTCCATTTGGATTTTACTTCTTCGGCCATAGCCATAACATTCCATCAATGATGAGATAATTTTATCATAAATTTACAGATATTGCCATAAAAATTAGCACACCATATCAGAGCAAATCAACGAAAACGGTGTTTGAGCCAGTAAAACAGGCCGCGAAATGACTTTTTTATAGATCCCTCGGCTCCTTCGATATTACTCAGGACAGGTACGCTTGGAATGACAGGAGAAATACGCTTGGAATGACAGGGGAAATACGCTCGGAATTACAATCTCTTTATTAGAGGATTTGAACCGAAAGGTTAAAAAGCAATTCGCCGAGCATGCCGTGCCTATCTTCGAAAGACAGTTAACAGCATGCCCGGCGAACTTAATTGCCAAGCACGGGTCGCTTGATTAACTTAACCAACCTCAACAGCCATGCGACTCTTGAGCTCTTCAAGCCGAGATTTACAAGTTTCCATGCCTCCGATAATCGTGTAGACCCTAACGGATTCCCTTCCATCTTCATATATCCCTCGATGAATGGTGGCCTCGCCTGTTATCTCAGACAAATTATCAAACGCATAGTCAATGTTGTCCTGCAAGCCTTTGACGCTCGCCATTAATTTTTTCCCGGCGACCACTACGCAACCAGCCAGTTTTGCAGTCGTTAAATCGAAACCGCCTGCAAGCAGCGTCTTGCCAAGGTTCTTTTTGACGGCCTGCGATATTGCAAACTTGTCCTGAAATCTGTTCACTTTGGTCAGGCCCATTATGGCACATCCGCCGGCCTCCATAATGCTGTGATAATCTACAGGGTCAAAGGAGGTATAGCGGCTGCTCAAGGCACTGAGCCTGTTGAATATATCAAACAGACCTGAGACAGTGCTGTTTATGCTGGGCCAGAATGACCTTACTGTCATTCCCGGATACATCTTGTTAATTTTGTCATTGTCAATGAAGATGAGAGGCGATATTTCCCCAGCGGCGGCCATTTTACTTAAATCAGTGGCCACTTTCCAGGCATTCTCAGCTACCTTTGGCGAACTTGCTTCGCCGACGGTGGGTAAAGTCATAACAACGCCAACCTTCGTGTCCGGGTTTGGCAGGCCAATATATCGAGCATAGCTTTTACAGATTTCGACCAAGCCTTGTGCACTTCCACCACCTGTTCCACCACCGGCACCAAAGGAAATCATGAGGTGGTCCACCTCAGCGCCAAATGTCTGGCGGGTCAAGTGCAAAATTTCCTGCTGATATTGCTGTACGGCATTCTGACCTCTTCCCATATCCTTACCTGCACCCTTTTCGCCCATGTCCATGAGGAACTTTTGATTTTCGGGAATATCGAGCAAATCCAAATCATGGTGAGTGGTATTAATGGCCAATACCTTCTTATAGCCCAGGTCATAAAAAGACTTGACTAATCTTCCGCCGCACTGACCTGCACCAATCCAGGCATATCGTGTAGAACCCTTGATCCGGTCCTTAATGCCGCTCTCGAGCGAAATATGTGGCTCATACTGCTCCAAGTCTAACTGGGGCAGGAGCCAGGCGTTGAAATCAAATTGACCCTTTTGCGTTACGTGGCTTCGTCTTTGGGTGGCTTTCCTCGCGGGTTTTGTAGTTGTCTGCGCCTTCGGTGTTACATGCTCGGTGGGTGCCGGGCGTTTCGGAACTACGGTCTTTCTGGTTACCGTTGCCTTCGGTGCCGTGTGCCTCTTGGCTGTCGTGCGTTTCCTTGTGGTTGTTTTTGCCTTGGGTGTTGCGTGTCTCTTGGCTGTCGTGCGCTTCCTTGTGGTTGTTTTTGCCTTGGGTGTTGCGTGCCTCTTGGCTGTCGTGCGCTTCCTTGTGGTTGTTTTTGCCTTGGGTGTTGCGTGCCTCTTGGCTGTCGTGCGCTTCCTTGTGGTTGTTTTTGCCTTGGGTGTTGCGTGCCTCTTGGTTGTCGTGCGCTTCCTTGTGGTTGTTTTTGCCTTGGGTGTTGCGTGCCTCTTGGCTGTCGTGCGCTTCCTTGCCGTGGACTTCTTTCCTGCCTTTGCCTTGGGTGTCGCGTGCCTCTTGGCTGTCGTGCGCTTCCTTGCCGTGGACTTTTTGCCTGCCTTTGCCTTTGGCGTTGCACGCCTCTTGGCTGTCGTGCGCTTCTTAGCAGTTGGCTTTCTGCTCGCCTTAGCCTTCTTCGAGGCAGGCCTTTTTCCAGTTGCCCTTTTTTTAGTTTTAGCTGATCTTTTTGCCATTTTTACATCTCCCAATTAAATTATGTTTTTAACAAGCTTGTTAATTTTCAACTTTTCTACTACTTTCGACTTAACACGGGCGGTTTTGCAATCGCTGGTTTTTATCGGCTATTAGAGTCGAGGACATAATTTCTTTTTTTTTCAAAAAAGCCGTTTTTCAGAAATATCCCGTATGAAATGCCAAATCAAATAATGAGACGCTGAATGAGTTTACATAGGCCGACAACAAAATAGCCCCCTAAAGCAGTCAGAAAACGAAACGTGTCGGAATTTCTGCGGTTAATCAGCTTTGTGTAGTCGAAGGCCACAACAGACTGTCCGAAAAATACACGGAAAAATGCCGGCAATAACAAACATCCGATAACTTCTCGTATGGAATGAAGAATACATCCTCCGGAGCTAACGGATAAAGACTCCCTAAACCGGACTCGTGCGAAATGCCAGTTTGACGGCAAAAGAAACCAGAGACTAATAAACGGCACCTGTTTTTAAGTTATTTACAGGCAACGAGCCATTCCCAAGGACATTCGGCTGAGCTCAGTCGAAGCCCTGCGTTTGAGGCTGCCACCCATCAAATTAAATGTTGCAAAAAATTAGGTAGAAACAAAGCTCGAAATAAATATGGACCTGGGGTCCTATATAAACCTGGACATACATCTGGAATGCACGAGACTATCCAAGGGGGCAGGCATCTCGAATTGCGTTTATTGCAGCGATACGGTCGGATTTTGAAAATATTGCGCTGCCGACTACAAGGGTGTCAGCACCGAAAGAAACCACTATCGGCGTGGTGTCAGGGTCTATTCCGCCATCGACTTCGATTCTTATTTCGGGGCCGACAATTTCCCTTATTCGTCTAACCTTTTTTGCGGCCTCGGGCATAAACTTCTGCCCGCCAAAACCCGGCCGCACCGTCATCACCAGGACCATATCGCAAAGCGGGGCGATTTTCTCTACCGCCTCGACGGGCGTTTCGGGATTGAGGCATATCCCGGCAGTGCACCCTAAATTGTGTAATGTGTCGATAAGTATTTGCGGCTGGTCGGCCACTTCGATATGAAATGTTATGTGGTTTGCGCCGGCTTCAACAAAGGCTTTAGCATATTTATCAGGCTCACTTATCATCAAGTGAGCGTCGAAAACAAGACTGCTGTACTTGCGAAGCTTTGCAATGACCGGCGGTCCAATCGTGATATTCGGCACGAAGTGGCCGTCCATAACGTCCAGATGCACGATACTGGCGCCAGCCGACTCAACCACAGCTATCTCGTCAGCCAACCGTGCAAAGTCGGCACTCAGTATCGACGGCGCAATCTCAATTGTTCCCGCTTTAGGTAATCGCAAATCGGACATAAGGCAGGCTCTTTTGATATCTGGTCTTGAACTCGTTAATTTTGAACTTCGAATCGTGAAGTCTATTTTTCATCGAGGATTTCGAGACACTTAAATTTCTTTCCCTCTAAAAATTCAAGTGACGCCCCGCCGCCGGTGGAAATATGACTTATCTGTTCTTCGAGGCCAAGGTTCTTGACGGCACTTGCACTGTCACCGCCTCCGATTATACTGCGTGCGCCTTTCTCCGTAGCCTCGGCGACTGCTGAAGCAACGACCTTTGTTCCTTCATCAAAAGGCGGTATTTCAAAAACGCCCATCGGGCCGTTCCAGACAATGGTTCTGGCATCGTTAAGCTTTTCGGCAAAAAGCTTTCTGCTTTCGGGGCCGATATCAACACCCTGCCAATCAGGTTCAATATCACCATCAATAACTTTATTCTCAGCGCCGACTTTTAACTCGTGTGCAACTACGGTATCAACCGGAAAAACCATTTCGCAGCCAGCGTCTTTTGCCTGTTCAACCAGCTCGGCAGCTTTATCAAGAAAATCATCTTCGCATAAGCTCTTTCCGACGGCGCGGCCATCGGCCTTGAAGAACGTATAGGCCATCGCGCCGCCAATCAGTATGCAGTCAACCTTGTCGAGAAGATTTTCAATTACACCTATCTTGTCGGAGACCTTCGCTCCACCTAAAATTGCTACGAAGGGTTTTTCAGGATTACTGAGCGTCTTGCCCAGGAATTTTAGCTCCTTTTCGATTAAAAACCCGATGACCTTAGGCTTGCCTTCCATAACCGTCGGAACGGTATACATCGAAGCGTTGTCCCTGTGTGCGGTTCCGAAGGCATCGTCCACATAGATATCCGCCATATCGGCAAGCTCTTTTGCAAAGTTGTCCTTGGCCTCTCTCAACTGCGTATCCTCTTTTGCAGCTTTGTCCTTTATGGTTTCTTCCTTGTGGAAGCGCAGGTTCTCAAGCAGCATACAGTCACCCGGCTTAAGAGCCTGCGCTTTGTCTTTTGTCTCAGAACCAATACAATCGTCAGCGAAAATAACGTCGGCTCCCAGAAGCTGCGACAATCTCTGGGCTACCGGCGCCAAAGACAACTTCTCATACCTCTTGCCCTTGGGCCGGCCAAGATGGCTCATAAGAATCAATGCACCGCCGCGCTCCAGGATGCTCTTTATAGTCGGCAATGCCTTAACGATTCGGTCATCGCTTGTAATGTTGCAGGCATCATCCAAGGGCACATTAAAATCACACCTCATTAATACCTTCTTGTCCTGTACATCGATATCAGCAACGGTTTTTTTGGCCATTTTCTTACCTCGATTTCTTTACCGCCGAGCTCGCCGAGGACGCAGAGATTTTTAATATTTCATTTCCGTACAACTTATGCCGTTTTCCTTTTATTCTGTTTTTCCTCTGCGCTCCCGGCGTTCTCGGCGGTAAATTTTTCTACATCGCCGCCATCTTTTCCATAATGTCAACGGTTCGGTTCGAATAACCCCATTCGTTGTCATACCAACTGACGACCTTAACGGTCCTTCCGATGACTATTGTGCACAAAGAATCGAAGATGCTCGAAGCAGGGTCATTAACGATGTCACTGCTGACGATTGGCTCATCACAATAAACCAGGAAGCCTTTCATCGGGCCTTCGGCTGATTTTTTCATCGCTGCGTTCACATCATCGACGGTAACGTCCTTTTTGACATTAACCACAAGGTCAACGATACTTCCGACAGGAATGGGTACGCGAATAGCAAAGCCATCGAGTTTACCGTCAAGTTCTGGGATAACTTTGCCGATGGCCTTTGCTGCGCCGGTGGTAGTTGGGATCATGTTGGCCGCTGCGGCCCGCGCTCGACGCAGGTCACTATGTATCATATCAGCCACATTCTGGTCGTTTGTGTAGGCATGAATCGTAGTCATAACACCCTGCTCAATACCAAATTCATCGTTAAGGGTCTTGGCCAGAGGCGCCAGGCAGTTGGTGGTACAGCTTGCGTTCGATACACATTTGACCTCACTGGTCAGCTCGTCATCGTTAACACCCAACACAATCGTCGCATCGATATTGTCCTTTGCCGGAACACTTAGTATAACCTTTTCGGCGCCGGCCTTGATATGGTCGGCATAACCGCCCTTGGGTGATTCTGCTGTGCGAAAGATTCCCGTCGATTCCAGAACAATCTTTACGCCCATATCCTTCCAGGGCAGCTCGGCGGGATTCCTGACAGCCAAAACCTTGATGGATTTGCCATTAATGACTAATTCATCATCTTTCGCTTCGACTGTGCCGCTCCATTTGCCCATGACCGTATCATATTTGAACAGGTGCGCAAGGCTCTTTGCGTCCGAGAGGTCATTGACTGCGACCAGCTCCAAATCGCCCTTTCTTTGCATAATAATTCTTGCGACTGCTCTGCCGATTCGGCCGAACCCGTTAATTCCAACCTTTGTTGCCATTTATAAATCTCCTTAACCTTTTGATTTTAACAGTACTTCCTTTTTTCATGCTTGAAAGCAAACGAAGGAGCTACTTTATTTACAACGCTGGCCATTGTCAAGGATTTATTGAAAATCCGCCAATTTGGCTGCCATTCTAAGCCCAAAAAGCATTTTGTGGGATTTTTTCGGGGATATTGTGTAACATAACGGCCTGTCGCGCAATTATATCTTTGGTGATGGTTGGTGCTATGGCGAAAAGTGTTAAGCAGACGGATGCCGATAATATTGTACTGCGGGCCCGTACGGAAGCTGAAGCCTTAGGGCAGCTCTACGAGCTGTATTATGAGCGGATTTTCCGATTTTGCGTCCACCGGCTCTTCAGTAAAGAGACGGCAGAAGATGTAACGTCAATAATTTTTCTGGAGGTAGCGAGCAGGATTCGCAGCTTTGGCGGCAGAACGGAACAGGATTTTCAAAACTGGCTGTACGCCATAGCAGCCAACCAGGCAAACGCTTATATAAGGAAAACGTCCCGACGTAAAAGGCTTCTTGCGGAAGCTGCCGGTTCGATGACGGATAACACCACCGACAACTCCTCGGAGCTGAACTGGCCGAGGCTTTATGCGGCTATATTGAAACTAAATTCAGAGCACCAAACCATCATTACGTTGCGATTCTTCGAGAATATGGAGTTCGAGCAGATAGCAAAGATTTTAGACGCCAGGGAAGCAACTCTGCGTGTTACGTTACACAGGATTCTTAAGAAGTTACGAAGGCGTTTGGAAACCGTTTTCGAGGGGGAGTTGTAAAATGTTTAAGAACGAAGATGATTTCAAAAAAATAGTTGGCCGGCTTAACATTGATGATAAACCGAGTCCCGGGCATCGCGAAAGCTTGCGCCGGCAAATGATTTCTGTCTTTGACAAAAGCGGGGAAGAACCCATAACCAAATCAAGGAGTTTAAGGAGCACAATTATGAAAAGCCCGATTCCAAAACTGGCCGCAGCGGCTGCTGTCATTATCATTGTAGTCATCGGCGCGTATTACTTAAAGCCGGATGACTCAACTACGATGGTTGATATAGTGCCAAAGCAACCTACCCCCACTGGCACCCAATTGGTAGCATTGGATATCAAGCTGCCGAAGCCGATGTTTGTTGGCACGCCGCAGGATGTCAAGGTAGAATACCTTGAGAAACCCTTAGGTAAGCCGCGGCCGCCGTTTTATGCACCGGTTGGCACAAAAAATGTCGCCATCGGAAAACCAGTAACCAGCACCGATGAATTTCCTATCATCGGTAAGCTGGAATGGATAACCGACGGAGACAAAGAAGGTGCCGACGGCAGCTTTGTCGAGTTAGGCCCGCTTGAGCAACACCTTACTATCGACCTTGAAGCTGAGTATAATATATACGCGATTGTTGTCTGGCATTACCATAAGGAGCCGCGGGTTTATTTCGATGTGGTGGTGCAGGCTGCAAGCGACCCTGATTTCACCGTGAATGCTTCGACCGTGTTCAACAATGACATTGACAACTCTCTGGGTCTTGGCGTCGGCAAAGATATGCACTATACCGAGACTGCAGAGGGTAAACTCATCGATGCCAAAGGTATTCGCGCCCGCCATGTGCGATTGCATAGCAACGGCAATACAACCTACGACGTAAATCACTATATCGAAGTGGAAGTTTACGGCAAGGCCGCAGAATAATACAGCCAAAAATGTACAAGAGGTCTATTCCGGCCGGGCTGGTTTGACCCGGTCTTTTCTATGCGCTTTTGCAGGAAAAATCGGAAATTTGAGGCTGGAAAGTAAAAAGCCGACAAAAAAGTGGTTTTATTTAGAGTAAAATATAGTCCTTCATCGTTATATTAGTGACAATCGATTGTTCTGATATCAGGTAAGTGAGTTGAAGATGCTCGAAGACAGATTGCTTCTATGGAGATTTAAGTGCGGCAGCCGAGATGCTTTCCGAGTTATCTATGAAAAGTATGCCGCTGATTCGCTAACGTTAGCAGCTAACCTTCTGGGCGACAGCAGTACGGCAGAAGATGTTGTGCAGGATGTTTTCATCTCCTTTGCAAAATCCATGGATAAGTTTCATCTAAGAGGAAGTCTAAAAGGCTATCTGGCAACTTGTGTCGCTAATCGAGCGCGTGATTACCTCCGCAAAAAAAAGCGTCGTCCAACTGTTTCAGTCAACGAAGCTGAACAAATGACATCAGATGCCAAAAGCCCGGTTCAGTTGGTGATACGCACCGAAGAATTGCAAAAATTGAAGCACGCGATTGCCCAGCTTCCTTATGAGCAGCGAGAGGCAGTAGTACTTCACCTACACAGCGATTTGAGATTCAGGCAAATAGCCAAATTGCAGAGAGTATGCGTTAAAACAGCCTTAAGTCGTTACCGATACGGCCTGGATAAACTGCGGTCAATGTTAAATGGCGAGGCAAAAAGATGAGAACGGCAGATAATATGGAAAAGTTAATCAAGAAACTGCGTTACAAAACCAGCGTCGAAACGCATGACAGAGTCCTTGGCAATGTTTTCCAGGCGCTGGATGAATTTGAAGCACACAAACCGAGCGCAACTGCGCCGAATATAGGGAGAACGATTATGAAAAGTTCAATTACAAAACTTGCTATCGCCGCCGCGGTGATAATTATTGTAGTGCTTATCAGCATACATCAGTTCGCCGGGTCCATCGATTTGGCGGCCCCAACATTTGCACAAACCATAGAGGCTATGAAAAAAATGCCCTGGATGCATATTACTATGGAGTTTGATGTGCCTCAACCAAATAAAATAGGGAGTTTCTGGAAATGTTTTGACCCCCCTATAGAAGCCAGTCAAGATGTTGACGGAAAAACCAAATACTGCGACTACAACAAGGAAATAATGTATGTATACAATCCAGAAGTCAATGCTATAACAATTGGCCAGACAATAAATAAGGAAAATTTGGGTTGGGCCAAATCGCCCTTCGACATGATTTCAGCGATTATCGACCCAATGCGTTATGACAGCAAAATCTCAAGAGAGGAAGCAAAAATCGACGGTGTTGATGTTGAAATCATGCATATGCATATAATTTCCGGTGGTGGAGACGTTACGCTAATTCGTGACATAAAGCGTAACCTACTCATCAGTATGGAAACGGAAGATACTTTACCACAAATGAATAAGAGGATAACTGCCAAAGCTATTTTCGATTATCCCCAACAAGGTCCGAGGAACATTTATGATTTAGGGGTGCCAAAGAATGCAAAAATAATCGACCAGCGTCCAAGAGGAGACTTAAAGAATTTGATAGCAAATGTTCAGCATCAGTTTAACAAAGGATATGGAGACCATATTGCAGCGGTGTTGGAATCCGGGGTCGGTAAAAATGGAACTTTGAAGCCATATTTTATTCGGATGATGCGAAAATATGGACAATTACAGCGTGCAGATACTTACTTCGCAGCCATTAACTCAGGCACAGAACCAAAATCAGCGGTGAATCTTTACGAAAAGGCAAAAAATAAATGGCCTGACATCACCTGGCCTAACCTTACCTTGGAGCAGGTCAAAAAGGTAGAATCCAATGAAGCCATTGAACAACAACAAATATTTAATGGGAAAGATACAACTATACGGTACTACAAAGCTGGTGAAGAAAAAATTACCTCTAATCGCCACCCCGGAAAGGTCGGGTTTTATGGAGAAGGTCGGACTATGAATTGGACTTCATGGGTTGACCTTTCTGTTTTAAGCCGAGGCAGTCGATATCGTGAACCAAAGTTAAAATTGCTTTCACCAGACCCAAAACGCGAAGGGCTCGTCGGGCTGGAAATATATGAACCTGGAATAAAAAATCCTATAGGCAATAAAGGAGAAAAGATAATTGGAGCAACAACTGATAGATATTGGTTTGACCCATCCAGAGATTATCTGCTACTGGAACATGAGCAGGAAATGGAAAAAGGTCGATTTCCTTCTGAAACGAAGAGCAGAACGGTAACATTAGAGGTAAAGCAGACATCAACCGGCCAATGGTATCCAAGCCATATTCGTCAAGAACGAAGATTCAACAATGAACATTATCTTGGACAAACAACAGACAAAAGGATTATTCTCGATACTGAGCCTGTATTCGAGAAGAATATTTTTGACCCTAACTATATTTTCAATGCCAAATAAACTATTTTGAATTGACCAAATTTCTTGCAGAAGTCAAAAGTTCCATGCTGGGCTGCTCAGCCCGGCTTTTTTTATGCGCTTTCGGCGACAAATGCGGCAACTTCCCTCTCAGCGTCCACTTTTTTTATTTTTTTTGTCGCAAAGACCCCTCATCCTTCACTATATAGTGAAAACATGAATCCTTAAGAGTTTTTTGAGGTGCTAATATGCCTGATACTGATAAATACTACATTGAACGTTGTTTAGACGGCCATCCGGATGATTTTCGCTACCTTGTTCGACGCTATCAGGGCGTTCTACTGGCACATTTAGCCGGGAAATTAGGTAACAAAGACAGCGCCGAGGAGGCCGCCCAGGAAACTCTTGTACGGGCCTACTTCAATATGGGCAAACTGAGAAAGACGGAGTCGTTCTTTCCATGGCTGCTCGGAATCAGCGACCGCGTGGCAAAGGAACAGCAAAGAAAAGAACAAATCCGCCGACAGCGAGAAGCTATCCGTTCGTACTCGGAGGAAGCCGGGAGCCCGGAACTCTCACAGGATTACGCACTCGAAGCGGCAATCGCCGAGCTGCCTGAGGCGTACAGGAGAGTTATCCTGCTGCGATATTACGGCGGTTACTCGTGCAGTCAGGTCGCCGAGCAGTTCGATATGCCGTTGGGTACAGTTACAAAAACACTTTCGCGGGCTTATGCAATGCTGCGGGAATCACTACAGAATCAGAATAAAGAAGAAATTTATGAGGTGTGAAAATGAATTGCACAGAATGTAAAGAACTTTTGGTTGCTTATGTTGAGGGACTTTTGGACGAAACAGAGAAACAGGCAATTGCCGAACATCTTAAGGATTGTCCGGCGTGCCAGGCTGAATCAGCAGAAGTAAGGGCCCTTCGAGACCGCCTGGTTAAAAATGGTAAGGTCTTATCCGACAGCCGGCTTGAGGATGAGGTCTTGAACAGGATTATTCAGGAACAAAATGTAAGGCTCAAAACTGCGCGCAAAGCTGGCGAAGGCCTTAATATAAGGAGAATAATAATGAAAAGTCGAATTACAAAACTGGCCGCAGCGGCGGTGATAATTATCGCTGTTCTGGTAGGTATACATCAAATTGGTGGAGGCACTGTGACTTTTGCCGATGTCATCGAACCAATTCTCAATGCGCGGACTGTGATTTTTGATTTCCTAATAGGTGAAGAAGAGAGTAACCCGGTCATGCACGAGATAGTTGTTGGTCCACGAATCAGAAGGACCATATCGAACATGCCGGGCATGACCCAAATTATTGACATGGAAACTGGGAAGATGTTGGTACTCCTGGACGCAGAAAAAACAGCGGTGTATGTCGATATAAAAGGCCAACTCCAGGAAATGACAAGAGGCTATATAGAGTTTGTCCGGGAAGTCCTTATGGAATTAAAAGACAGCCCTGATGTTAAAGAGCTTGGTGAGCAGGAAATCGACGGCCAAAAAGCCATCGGTTTTTCAGGCCGGGGCAACAATAATCAGGAATTGAAGATATGGGCCGATCCCAAAACTGCTATTCCGATACGAGTAGAACTGCGATTAGGAAGAGAGTTTTTTATGGTTTTGAAGAATTTCAAGTTTGATGTGCCCATAGATGACTCACAGGTTAGTATGGACGTGCCGCCGGGTTATACTTTACAGGAGGGCGAAGTCGACTTCACCAAAGGCACCGAGGAAGACTTTATTGAGAGCCTTCGTATCTGGGCCGAGGTTCTGCTGGACGGCAACTTCCCGGAGGTAGTGGGCACGGAACAGTATATGAAACAAGTGCCTCTGCTTGGAGAAAAGCTTGTTCAATCGGGCCTCTCAGACGAAGAAGTAGGAAAAAAAGTGGGAATGATATTTCCACGAGGAATGTTCTTCCTGCAATTATTAGAAGCCGACGGCAAATATCACTATGCCGGCAAAGGCGTTAAACTCGGCGACGCTGATAAAGCGATATTCTGGTACCGCCCGGAAGGCTCGGACACTTATCGCGTTATTTACGGTGACTTGAGCGTTAAGGATGTCGATGCGGAGAATCTGCCGAAGTAGGTTTGCCGAGTAAGTATAATATGTGTCACAAAGGCCGGGCTGATTTTGCTCGGCCTTTTCTATTTCTTAGCGGCCCGGCATTGCGCCGTAATAAGGATACTTGTCGAATGCGTCACCTTTGCCGAGGACGCGAGGGTCTTTAGTCACCTTTAGCTCTGCCATCAAATCGTCGGCGAGTTTGCTTTTTACTTTAGCATACTCGGGCCGGTCAGCGACATTATTTAGTTCGGCAGGGTCCTTCCGCAGGTCATACAGCTCCTCAGCCGGGCGCTTTCCAAAACCCAGCTCAAATAACTTCTTAACCTTTGGGTCGTCGCGGTACTTCAACATATAAGACTTTGCAGGTGCCGCATTAACATCCGCATAACCATAATGTGTGCCGAGCGGACGGGACACCACTATTTTCGTAGGTTGGTCATAACCTTTGGGAGCACCGGCTGGCCAACGGTCCGGCTTGAAGTTGCGGATATACAGAAAATCGTGCGTCCGTATCGCCCGCATCGGATAACCTGCCATACCGGTTTGCTGACAGGGTACATGACGCTCTTTGCCGGTCAGGACGTGGTCGCGCTTCGGGTCCACGCGCCCGGACTTGGCCGATGTCAGCACATTCAGGAAACTCTTCGCGGTCATCCCTGGCGTGGGCTTGAGTCCGGCTGCTTCAAGGAACGTCGGCGCTAAATCCGATAGACTGATAAAGTCCTCCACGACACGGTCGCCTTTTACTCTTGCAGGCCAGCGTACCGCAAGCGGGACGTTCGTGCCGAGGTCGTACAGATTGCTTTTGCACCTCGGGAACGGCATACCGTTGTCGCCGGAAATCACTACCAGTGTATTTTCAAGCTCGCCGTTTTCTTCCAGAACCTTCAGCAGCTCTCCGACCTCGCGGTCGAAGCGCTGAACCTCCCAAAAGTAGTCACAGATATCCGTGCGGACCTCTTCGCTGTCCGGCAGGCACGCCGGCACTTCTACATCCTCAAGTTTCATTCCGCTGTTGACGCCCGATTTCCACTTGTAGCCGCGGTGCGGGTCGTAGCTGCCAAACCAAAAGCAAAACGGCTCGCCTTTCGGCCGGTCTTTCAAGAACTGCTGGAAGTTTTTGTATTGTGGCCCTGCGGGATTACGTTTTCGGCCACCCGGCCCGTCGCGGCCCGGCGCCCAGCCTTTGCGTGTAAATCCAATATGGTAACCGGCCTGCTCCAGCAAATCCGGATAGACCTTGAACTTTGCCGGCAGCGTACTCCAGAGGTTGCCGCCCTCCTCCAGTCGCCAGTGCCACTGTCCGGTCACGATAGCACCGCGCGACGGTGTACACGAAGGAGCAGAGACATACGCATTCTTAAACAGCACCCCTTCACGCGCCACACGGTCGAATGCCGGCGTTTTGACAACTTTGTCCCCGGCGATGCCGGCGTGAGGCCAGGACCAATCGTCCGCAAGGCAAAAGAGGATATTCGGCCGTTTCCCGGCTGCTCCACCCCTAAGCTGCTGCGCGAAGCTCACACATCCCGGCACAGCCAATGATGCTGCACCAATGCCCATTGCTTTCAAAAAATCACGGCGAGTGTTATTGAGCGTACTCATATTTGTTTCCTCCTGTTTTTGTTTTTAGCTTTTATCCGGTTCAGTTTGCCCGCCTTAAGACTGGTTCTTTTCAGCGGCCCTTCCCGGCGGTCGAGCGTTTGCCTTCAATTCTCGGTCAAACTTTTCCATCACGCCCGTTAGACGCTTGACTATTTTGGGATGCCCGGCTGCGAGATTGTTCTTTTCACTGATGTCAATTTCAAGGTCATACAATGCTGTCTTCTTTTTGCGGTGCAGTTTCCATCTACCGCTGCGGACGGCTTCGAGTTTGTTGCCTCTATAATAGAAGAAGGCTTTATGCGGTGACTTTGCCCTCGGCCTGCCGGAGATTAGCGGCCATATATCTTTTCCATCAATGACGCGGTCGGCAGGTGGTTCGGCACCGGCCAACCGCGCAAATGTCGGCAGCAGGTCAATTGTGCCGCAGACTTCGCCGCAGACCTTGCCTTCAGGGATTTCCCCGGGCCAGCGCATAATCGTCGGCTCGCGCATTCCGCCTTCATAGGTGGTGAATTTTCCGTCACGCAGAGGCAGGGCGGAGCCTCCATGATGCTTCTTGCCCAACCACGGGCCGTTGTCTGAGGTAAAAAGCACCAAGGTTTTTTCATCAATGCCCAGCTCTTTTAACGTCTTGAGAATCCGGCCTACGCTCCAGTCGATTTCCTCTATCACGTCGCCATATAAGCCGCGTTTGCTTTTTCCCTTAAATTTTTCCGATACGAACAGCGGGACGTGCGGCATCGTGTGCGGCAGATACAGGAAAAAGGGGCGATTTTTGTTTTCGGTTATAAACTTGATTGACTCTTCGGTGTATCTTTGTGTCAGTGTCGCCTGTTCGGCCGGGTGCTCGATGATGTCTTCGTTACGCATCAAGGGCGGGCCGCTTTTATCACCGCGCTTGATTCGCATGTCGTTGCTGTAAGGGATGCCATAGTAAGAATCGAATCCCTGCTGCATCGGTAAAAACTGCGGCAGGTGGCCAAGGTGCCATTTGCCGACGCAGGCGGTGGCGTAACCTTGAGCTTTGAGAATGTCAGCAATGGTGACTTCTTTGGGATTTAAGCCAATGCTGTCTCTTGGGAATAATACTTTTGTGATACTTACTCGTGGCGGATAACAGCCGGTCAGCAAAGCGGCCCGCGACGGCGAACAAATCGAAGCAGCCACATAGAAGTCCGTGAACTTCATACCCTCGGCGGCCATACGGTCAAGATTCGGTGTATTTATATTTGGTGAGCCGAAACAGCCAACGTCCTGGTAGCCCTGGTCGTCGGTGAAGATGATTATGAAATTCGGCTTGTCAGTAGATGCCTTAGGCGAAACTCGCTGAGCCCCGCCCGCACATCCCGGCACGGCCAATGATGCAGCACCCAGACCCACTTTTTTGAGAAAATCACGACGTGTATAACCAACTGTTTCCATATTTATCTCTCCAACTTTTAGTCACCCTTTTATATCCGTATGAACATCGCCTGGATTGTATTCGGTTGACGCTTTTGGCTCAAGAGCATTCTCTTTTCTCTACGGGGTTTTAACACCGATTTCCGTTCTCCAAGCTGTCAGGCGTTTTTTTAGTTCGGAGGCTTTTGTGGGCATTTTCTCTGCCAGGTTGTGTTTCTCCGCTACATCGTCGGCGAGGTTGTAGAGCTCGACCTCGTCTTTATCGAAGAACTCGATGAGCTTGAAGCTGCCGTCCCGGATTGCCCCGGATGAGCGTCCGCCGAGGAAATGCGGCTTTTTGAGTGGATAGTGCCAATAGAGCGTTTCGCGGGCAAGCTCGGCCTTGGGATTCTTGAGCAAAGGCAAAATAGACACACCATCAAGAAGTTGGCGTTGGTCCGCTTTGAGGTCTGCGAGCTGAAGAAACGTCGGGTAGAAATCGATATTGCTGGTCGGCGTATTGCAAATACCGGCCGGTTTGATGACTGGCGGCCAACGGATGATTAACGGCTCGCGGATGCCGCCCTCGTAAAGCGTGGACTTGCCGGCCCGCAGCGGGGCATTGGAGGTAACCCGGTCCTCGCCGCCGTTGTCGCCGGTAAAGATTAGAACGGTGTTTTCGGCCAGGCCCAATTCGTCGAGCTTGTTGAAAATCTGCCCGACACCTTCGTCGAGGCTTTCGAGCTGCGCAGCGAGGTGTGGATTATTCCGCCGGGCCCTATTCCCTCTGCCGGCGCCGGGCTTTTTTTCATACTTTGCAACGAGTTCAGGCTTGCCCTGCAGCCGGGTGTGGACGGCGTAGTGACTCAGGTAGAGAAAGAAAGGGCCATCCTTGTGCCGCTCGATGAACTCGATGGCTTCGAGGTTGCAGCGATCGACGAGGTATTCTGTGCCGGGCAGACGCTTTTTGATTTGCTTGTTGAAGTGATAGGGATGAAAGTAGCTGCCGCCGCCGATGCCGCGGTTTTCCGAGACAATCGTTTCGTCAAAGCCGTGTTGAGTTGGTGGGACTTCCTTAGCACCGTGGTTGGTATAACCGGTAAGGTGCCACTTGCCTATGATGCCTGTGGCGTAGCCGGCCCGCTTGAGCATCTCGGCGATGGTGATATGGTCGGTCGAAAGATGATTTGCATCGTTTGGACGAAGGTAATCGGTCATTCCCACTCTTGCCGGATATTGTCCGGTCATCAGGGCCGCTCGATAAGGTGAACAGACGGGTGCCGATGCGTAAGCATTTGTAAACTTGATGCCCTGGCTCGCCAGTCTGTCGAGGTTGGGCGTTTCATTAAAGGTGTTGCCGTAGCATCCCAGCTCGGCCCAGCCCAGGTCATCAGCCAGAATGAAGATGATGTTGGGCTTTTGGGCAGATGCCCTGTCCGTGGTTGGTCTTGAGAAACTTACGCAGCCCTGCATCGTCAGTGCCGCCGTCCCCAGCCCTATGGCTTTTAAGAAGTCACGACGTGTGTAATTCACTTTTTTGCTCCGATTCCCATCTTTCATTTTGCTTAGTTTGTATCAGTTATTTGCAGTCGAAGAATCTTTCGGGTGCCGGCGGTGAGCTTGGCTTGCTCGCTGATTCGGATGGGCCAAAGCCAGATTATCTTTTCGCTATCGGCGACAACAAGTATCTTCCGTCGTAACCGGTGCGGCAGCTTTGCAGCGGTCAGGAATTTGCCCACCTTTTTGTCCGACGCCAAGCCCAACGGCCAAAACCTATCGCCGGTTTCACGAAGACGAACCATTAAAGGCAACTTAAGTTTATCAAAATCAAACTGCTCTACAAGCTGGATTCTCGATTTTGTTTTTTTACGAGTATCCGGCATTGAGCCTTTAGTGTCGAGAACAGTTGCTTCTATTAAATATCGGCCAAACCTTGTCTGTCCAGGAACTTTCAACGTTGTACTCTTGTTGATTTGTTTGCCAGGGAGACTTTTTTTGGGCCGAGCAAAAATCAGATTACCGTATTCGCGCCGAACCACAAAACCGGCCGGCAGTTCGATTTTTTTGTTACCGACTTGCCGCTTCGCCAGTTGAAATATACTTTCATAGTGTCGCTGCGTCAAATCCCGCTCGCCGCTGCCAAGGGCAGTCAGGCTTCGCCGAATAAGCTCGACCTTTACTGCGGGAGGCTGAGTCAAAAACATATCCAAATTAAGCATTACTTTGTTTCTTGAAAGGTCGGCCAGCTCCGTCCAGGCCTTGTCTGCACAATTGCAAACCAGGCTGTAAAACTTCCGGGCCGAGTCGGCCAACTCGGCCAAACTGTCCACGACCGAGCCGTTACAATCCTTCTGTAATGCCGGCAGCAGCCGATGCCGAATAAAGTTTCGCCTGTATGTACAATCAGCATTTGTATGGTCCCGGCGCCATTTCAGATTTCGTTTTCTCAGGTACTCAATAATCTCATCCCGGCTGACACAGAGCAGCGGCCTTACAAATCGAATATCGTCGGTAAAGACGCGTACCGGCCAGATGCCTCCAAGGCCTCGAAAGCCCGTCCCGCGAACCAGCCGCTGCAAGATTGTCTCGGCATTGTCGTTTTTGTGATGCGCCGTCGCTATATGTTTACAGTCGTTCGCCTTTGCGATATCAAGCAAGGTCTCAATCCGCAGTTTCCGAGCGGCGGTCTCAATCGACAGTTTGTTTTTACGGGCAAAGCCGCGGACATCCAACCGCTTAGTTGTTATGGGTATGTTAAGTTCGCGAGCCCGGGAGATAACAAAATCTTCGTCCAGGTCCGCATCAGCTCCCCTTAGCTGATGATGTATATGAGCGCACACAATGTCGGCATTTAAGACGTTCGCTGTTTTCAGAGCCGACACTGCATACAGAAGCGCTGTCGAATCAGCTCCGCCGGAAACGGCCAACAAAAGACTATCCGCCTGCTCAAAGAGCCGGTTTGCCTTTATAAAATCCGCTACTTTGTTCTCAAATTCAAACAGCATTTTTTATACATAAAAAAAGGGCCTGATATCCAGCCAGGCCCGATACTGTATCGCAAAACTTTTGCTCATTCTTTTGTCAACGCCGTGGGTTTTCTTCCTCGATTTTTGTCAACACCCTGATGCGTCTTTTCGCAAATTCCTTGTAATGCGGCGACAGCACTTCATCTTTAAGGACTTCCTGATAAAGCTGGAGCGCCTCTTCCCTCTGGTGCAGCTTTCTATCCAGAACGTATGCCGCCTTATACTTTGCCGGATGGATAGTATAACGGTCCCACTGATATGCCCTCTTGTATAACTCTACCGCTATCGTATAGTCCTTAAAATACTCATAAATCCCGGCTGCCCTGAAGGCGGCATCGTCAATCTTGTCACTTCTCCTATATTTTTCTATGAGCTGGTTGTATTTATTCAAAGCCAGCCGCAAAGTATCTTCATCTTTAAGAAAGGGCAGCGGTCCGGCCGACTTTTCAATCTGCGATGCCTCCTCGTAGAGTGCGTCCGCTTCGGGAATGGAAGTCTCCGCTTTCAATCTCGAACCGGCGAAGATGCCCTCAATGACATAGTTGTATTGCGTAACGGCTTCGAGGCCGGCCAGCTCTTTTGTGGCCCAGTCGAGTTTCATACTATCGCCCCTCATTGTATAGTATCTTATGAGCAATTCGAGACCCTGGCGATATGCCTGCCGATTAAGTGACACCTGCTCGATGATATCCGCCTCACCGGTATCGGCAATCGAAACTATCGGGGCTGTCCCGGGGTAAGTGGGCGCAAGCTGACTTCTGCCGGTGTCAACGCCCCTGCAGCCGACCAGCACGTTCAATAACACTATAAGCACTGCGGTTAAAATTGTCCTTGCCATAACGGCCTCCTTTCAACCTTGAACCTAATCCTTTGGATACAAATTACCAACCGGAAATCTCTACCGGCGTATATCTTAATACAGTACCGGATAAAATCAATCATCAATTTATCAATTGAAACGCCTGGCCGTCAAGAATAAAGTCTTAAAAAATATTCGGCCTCGAGCCTGAAGACAATAAAAAAAGTGAGCTAAGGTGAGCTAAAGTTATGAGAATGTTGAGCTTACCGCACTTTAGGCACTTTTCACTTTAGGCACTCCACACTTTTTACCGGGTTGGATATTATGTCCACAGATACCGCCAAGTTCACAACCTCGTCCCGGAACAGCAAAAAGGTGGACAGAACAGGCTGGAGAGGGAAATAGTGGAAAATCTTTTCAGAAAGGAGGCGTTATCGGCCATTTGCCCGGTCCGAGTAGATTTAACGAATTGTTATCGCATTTTCAAGGATTCCAGCGAATCAGGTGAGCGTAAATATTTAGTTGACATCGTGGGCGATTTGCCGGTAATATTAATGGAGCTAAATAATAGCGGAGTTATCGTGAAGACTTATATTTACGCTAATAGCCAGATAATCGCCCAGCACACCGGCAACCACGAAGCAAACAGATACTTCTACCTGCACGACAGGATCGGCAGTGTCCGGCAGGTCATTGATACTTCGGGCAGTCTGGAGAATTCTTACACATTCGATCCCTTCGGCGAAGGATTTTCCACAGAGATTCAGGAGAATGTGAGCAATCCCTTCCAATTCACCGGCCAGTACTTCGACTCCGAGATTGAAGAATACTATCTCCGTGCCCGTCAGTACGACCCGCACATCGCCCGATTCACCTCCCGTGACCCGGTCTTCGGCAAGCCGTTTCATCCCCTCACACTGCATAAGTACCTGTATTGTCTGAACGATCCACTAAATAGAACCGATCCGACCGGTGAAACTGCTGCAGCATATTTACAACCCATATGGGAGGCGGCCTCGACTTCTACTAATATAGTTCTATCCAACTGGCCCAGCACGAGAAAAGTTGTCGGGCCTATATCGCTATCAATAGGAACAGCAGAGGCTGGATTTCACACTCTCCACATATTGTATTTAAGGTCCTTACAGCATATGATAATGAACGTTATACTCTATGAGGATCTTGGCGTTAGTGAAGAAAATCTCCTTCCAGTAGGATGGGAATTGTTGTTCAGTCGCGATTAACTTTTGCAAAAGGGAAATAACTTATGTTTTGGAAGATCTATTTTTTTGTTCTGGTTGTCCTTTTGGCCTTTTATCATTCAAGTGTTAGATTTCCACGCATTTGGGAGGTTCTCAATCTCGTTATCGATGTTATAGCGCTTATAGGTCTTTTTGGTTTTTGTTGGGAAAAGAAGATATTTAAGCGCCTATTTTGGAAAACCTTTCTGCCAATTTGCATAATCTGGAGTGTACTTTACCAACTTTTTATACCTGATATTCAAAAAGTATACGTCGCGCCTTACCCAGGTTGGTTTGAACTCGCAGATAGAATATTTTCATTGTCTATTAATATTCTACTCTTTATCGCCCTTTACCTTTATGGATTCAGAAGAACTGAATTATGGGAATAATCTAAAATTATTTAAACGAGGTGCTATGTTATGAGGCGGTCAGCCTTCCTTTTCCTTTTTGTGCTGATCTGCCCCCGCATTATGTCTCACATACGATTGGAGACTTATCCACGTTCTTTGTCCTGCAATCCGACAGGTGGAGCGTAGCGGAGCCTGATTGGTAATCAGCATGTAAAACAGCCACGGGTCGGCACGCAAATCGGCCACACAGTACGACTTTGAGTTCAACTGGGACAACAAGCTCCGCAAAGTCGAGCAAGGTGCGACTGTTGTCATGTCCGTCAAGTACGATCCTAGTGGCAATCGCATTTTCAAGGATTCCAGTGCTACAGGGGAGCGCAAATATATCGTTGACGTAACAGGCAAGCTGCCGGTAATATTATTGGAGCTGGATTCAGCTGATAATATGGATATTATGAAAAAGTACATCTACGCAAACGGCCAGGTATTAACCCAGCACGACATAGACGACGACGCCTTACCCGCCAAGGACGATATGTACTTCTATCTGCACGACAGGCTCGGCTCGGTAAGGCAGGTAATAGACAACTCCGCCAGCGTGGTTAAATATTACACCTATCAATCCTTCGGCAAAACTATTGAAGATGGCGGCACGTTTGATAATCCCTTCCAGTTTACCGGACAGTACTTCGATTCCGAGATCAAGGAATACTATCTCCGTGCCCGCCAGTACGACCCGCACATTGCCCGTTTCACCGCCCGCGACCCTGTCTTCGGCCAATTCTACAGGCCATTAACTCTGCATTCGTATCTGTACTGCATGAGTGATCCGGTGAACATGGTTGATCCTGAGGGCAGATGGGCTTGGAATTTAGTAAGTCCAATACTTTCCGGTCATGCATTATATTGGCATGGAGTAGACTTTGTAGCTTATGCTGTATCTTCCGAAAATTGGAAGTTCTTTCATCTCGCAGACTTAACTTTTAAATTTATGCCTGTAGGTATGGCAATGTCATCTGTTATATCATATCACATACTTTGGTGACCATATGATAAAATGGCTTTTACTCATATCGTGGACAATATATTTACTTAACTCTTGGAAGGACAAGAGAGAGCTTTTTAAAAGGTGTGTTTTAGCATTGCCTTTTTCCTTGCTGGTAGTTGTGTTATTTAGGCTTACAGTTTTCAGACTTTCGGATTCTTGGCCTTTTGATTTTGGGATTATCATGTTTATTTTGCTAACAGCAGGGACAAAGAATTGGAAGCAGCATTTTGTTTTTAGCTTGGTAATAGGGACTATTCTTATTAGCCTGCTGGCTACCGTGATTATTTTGATTAAAAGTATGCTGGCTGGCCCTGTGAACTGAAAGACCAAAGCTATTATGAGAACATACATTCTAATAGGATGTGTTTATTTTTTAGTTGGATGCATTATAGCGGTTCTGGCGTTTTATGAATCTTATTCTGCTCGATTATCACGTTCGCAGAAAAACTTTGAAATGCGGCCTTTGCTGGTGAAATCAGCCAAATTTGCTGGGGCCTGTCTTCTGCTTCTTGTAGTATTTACCATTTCGCAAAAAGCGTGCAGGTATTACCACATAAGTTTCGTGATTTCCTTTATGATTTCTGTTTTAATTTCGTTGGGGTTTCTGGGATTTTGCCATCTGCCGAATATGAAGCACCCTTCTTCTTTAGATGATCCCGCCATAAAGAAAGGTACAGAAAATAAGAATAAAGATTTTCCAGTCAAACCGGAGAAATAAGTACAAGGTTTGCAGGTTAAAGATATCTGATGTTTGCTACAGAAAAGTTCTTTGAAAAACTCATATATCCATGCACACCGTCAGTTTCTTTGTTAGTATGACGGTGATTACAGTGTGGATAGACCTTTTTAACTGAACGACAGATTAGGCAGCATCCGACAGGTAGTTAATACTTCCCGGAATGTGGAGAACCGCCACACCTATAATCCGTTCGGTGAATTATGTGACACGGAGACCGAAGAAACTATGTCCAATCCGTTTAAATTCACCGGCCAGTATTTAGGCGCTGAGATAGACGAATACTACTGACGTTTCCGACAATAGAAACTTAAATTTTCAAACAAAAAAATATGGTGCAAATATGAAAAAAATATGGCTTAAATTAGTTGTGGCTTTTGTTTTAGTCTCGTTGGTTATTTTTTTGGGCATAATTTTCTGGCCCAATGAAACTGAGCCAACGGCCGAATCAAAGTACACAGGACAGGCACAGAAAGAGGACAAAAGCGATTTAAGGCCGGAGCCGAACACGCAACAGCCGGTAGTGAAACAGGAATCTGAGCCAGTTAGGCCAAGAGGACCGCAGATTCCCCGGGAGGAAAGACTGTATCCGCAGGCGGAAAAATTGTATCAGATGGCTTCACGGCATAAACAGCCTGTCAGTTCCCCGGCTGTCAGTTATAAGATATTGGTAAGTTGCTGCCAGCAGATATTCAACAAGTATCCGAACAGCCCACAGGCCGGGAAAGCAAGGAAATTGCCACAGAGCTTCAAGAGAATGTGAGCAATCCCTTCCAGTTTGTCGGCTGAGACACTCTTTTTTTAGAGGACCTACGGAAACTGAGGGCCTACCTTACCTGTTAAGTTGCAGGCGCTGCCTGACAGCCTGCTGTTCGTAGAATTCAATCCGCTGCCTGATTTGCTGTGCACGCTGCTGGTTTCCGGCAGCGTCAGCAAGATTGAGCGCTTTCTCGGCAGATAGAATGGCCTGGCGGAATTGACCGGCTTTGGCATAGCTTTCGGCCAGGAGCTCGTGCAGTATCGGCGATTTGTCAACGTCCGGTTTAAGAGAGACGGCTTTGCCGTAATGGCTGAGAGCGTTATCGCTCTTTCCCTCGGCAGCCAGGGTCAGGGCAAAGTCGTAGTGAATTTTGCCGTTGTCCGGGGCAAGGCGTACCGCCTGGTCTAAATGGGCCTCGCTCTCCCGGAACTTTCCGTTGTAAAACAAGGCTAAACCAAGGTTGTGATGCATGTTCACGGCGTTGTACTGCTTGTCGAGTCCCTGCGGCATACGCCGTAAGGCCTCCGAGAGATGTTTGACGGCCTGGTCGAATTTTTTCTGGTGCAGCATCGCCATACCCAGGTCGTGGTGTGCGAGGGCATTGTCCGGAGCAAGCTTTATTGCCTTTTCCAAGTGTGCCATTCCCTCTTTTACCTTTCCCTTGACGTTGTACAAAAGAAAACCCATCTTCAGGTGCGCCTGGACGTTGTTCGGATTTATTTTCAGGGCCTCTCTATACTCAGCTATTGCGTTGTCCGGCTCACCGGCTTTGAAAAACTCATTTCCGGCCCTGACAAAAGAATAATCGTTGAGGAAGTTTTCTCGGATTTTTTTAATTGCCGCTGGCTTAGCGTTGACAAACTCCGGGATGTTGGCAGCGCGGTCCGGTGCGGTAAAGTGCTCCAACAGGATGGCCGGGCTGCTGCGTCCCTGTTCGTCGATGTGAGTGAGGAAAATCTGCGTGTAGGCCGAATTGGCTTTTGAAGAAAATGCCAGCCACCTGCCGTTGGGCGACCAACTGTGCCAGGAGTTCATCCGAGGCGTGTTGGCGCGGAGTCTTCTTGCCTTGCCTCCCTCGGCGCCGATGATGTAAAGCTCGCTGTCGGGCTGGAGCAGCATGTAACTTTTGGCTTTGCAGAAGACAATCCATTTGCCATCGGGTGAAAATTCGGCGAAGTAGTTGCTCATACCATTGCCGGATGCCCCCTCGATTGGCTCGGGCGTGCCGCCTTTTCCGTCATTATATGGAATTCTGTACAAGTCGAACAGGAAGGGCCTTCCGTCTTCGGTGAATTCTTTGCACTCTTCGCGGGTCAGAAGCACCTTGCCCTTGCCCTTTGTGTGCTTGAGGTCGTATGCCTTGGCTTTGGCAAAAACGATATACTTGCCATCGGGACTCCAGCTTGGGTTGCTCTGGACATAATTTGGGTCATCCGCACCCGGCAATGAGTGAAAGGTTTGCGTTTGCCGGTTGTATATACAAAGGATGCCCTTGATAGGAAAAAACAATTGAGAGAAGGCCAGGGGCGGCATCGGAACAAAGACAGACTTGTCCTTGACCGTGCTGACGACGACCCTGCCGTCCGGAGAGAGCTGAGAAAGCAAGCCGAAGGTCTGCTCTCCATCCTCGGCCCTGTAATCGTTCCACGTTATGATGTCACTCGCAGCCAGGACCATTTTTTCCGCGACGCTTGAAATAACGTATGAGCCTTTACTATTGGCGTAATCCACATCCATCGCGAGGGTTTTTGCATCAGCGGTAAACGAGTGGCAGTTTCCGCAGACGGGTAACTTCTCGAGGATGACCGGCGGCTGCTTCGGCGAAGAGATTGCCCCAAAACGCCACCGGATGCGCGAGGGGTCTTTGACGGCATCAACAAAGGGCAGGTCCACTTCGCGATAGAATAATGGCGCACCGACCTCGTCTTTTGATGTTGTGATTGATATTCGGCCGCCGGAGAGGATTTTGGCGGGGGCGGAGCGATTTACGCCCAGCACGGTAACTTCCGCCTCTTTTTCCAGGGTTCGTTTCTTTATGGCCTCCCATTCTTTTACTTTTGGCTTCCACTGCTGCTGGGAGGTTACGAAATTCATACGTCCGCTGCTGTCCTGGAACTTGATAGTAACCAGCCAAGAGTCAGAGCCGGTTTTTTCATCCTCCCAACGAAATGTAGGTGCTACAATTTCCGGGGGGAAAAGCGTCTCGTCAGACGGATAAAGAATCGTCAAGCCGCTGTATTCCGCTTCATCTTGATAAACCGCCAATACATCCTCTACATGGACATCGGGCCTGAGGAAAGCAATGAGCGTGACCGCCGCAATAACGACAGCCACTGTGCTGACGCCCACGACAATATATACACTTGATTTGCGCATCGTTCCTCTCGGGGCTTATTTTTTTAATCCACTATCGTCCCTGTCTGGTCTCAACTGGTTATTGAAAGACTTCAAGCCCGGCTTGGTTTACACCTCGCCACGGGCCTCATTTAATATAGCAAATCGGCCGTACGAGTATAGTGCTTGTGGTCGTTTCTGTCAAAGCAGCCTGTTGGCTTAGATGCAAGCGACAAGCTCGGCGTTATCGGTCTTCTCCAACCAAACACACAAATTAAATGCGCTCTACATTATCCAGTTACCGGCTCACAAGTGCAATACCCCCTCCCTTACGGTCAGGGCCCTGTTTGAGAATTATTCACATCAAGGCTTTTTCAAAATCTTTTACTTTGGGCGGTTTTTTGCCTTTGGCAGCAGCAATCTTATGTCCTTCCGCTCTTAGGTGCCCAGCCTGAGCTTTAACACCTCCGGGAAGTTTAGGATTCAGGCTGCCGTCTGTTTTAATTACCCGCCAATAAGGTGTTATACGTTTTTTCCCTGCCCGCAGGTCTTCTTCGGCGGCCTCAGCGGAAATACGAATGAAAATGCCGGTAGTGAGTGGACAGGTAGAGTCCGCCTTGAAATCCTTTGCAAGCCGCTCTCTGATTTGTCTTACAGTAAGCAGCTTTCCCTTTCTCACTTTTCTAATTAAGCCATCAACAAGTAGAGGTGTGGGCACGAGGACCCTTCTGCCGCCGAACCTTTTTTCCCACTTCGCAGGACCATTGACGACTTTGGGGAGGCCTTCAGGGTGATTTTCCAGCTTTTGACGCCAGCTCGTGCGTGATTTGAATTTATTGCTCATCTTTGCACCTGTATATCACAAATCATCGAATGGTATATATCCGCCCTTAGTCATACGTGACTTCCGGCATATTAGGCCAAATACTCGCCTTTACAATAACCAAAATCCTCTTTTCCGTCAATCGCCGAACAGACGGCCAAAAGCCCGGTTGCAACGTAGAAATGGCCTTTGCAGAGCTGATTTGCGAACCGCTAAAAAAAATTTGTAATTTTTTTTCAAAAATATCTTGAATTAGTACGAAGTTGTGTTATACTTGTAATAGTTAGAGTAGTACAAGTTGTAAGGTATATTTATGCAGTTTCATATAGATAATGCTTCGGACAGGCCGGTTTATCAGCAGATAATGGACCAAATCAAGCACGATATCGCCTTAGGCAGACTCATCAAAGAAGAAAAACTGCCTACTGTGAGGCAATTAGCCAAACAGCTTGCCCTGAATCCCAACACGATAGCCAAGGCCTACCGCCAGTTGGAACAGGAAGGTATCATTGTCACCAAACCGGGCGCCGGCGCTTTTGTCGCGAATCTCGACAGCAATTTGAGCAGGTCCGTTCGGAAAAAACTGGTTTCTGAGAAGCTTGAGCGAATCGCAGTTGAGGCATTTCACATGCAAATTGACAGGCAAACACTGTTGGAGTGGTTCGGAAACGCAGTTGAAAAATTCAATTGGCCTACAAAGAAGGGATAGTCGAATGGATGAGAACGTTATCAGAGTCGAAGAACTTGTTAAATACTTCGATGGCCGATGCGTATTGGACGGCATTAATCTCAAAGTGCCGCAGGGCTGTATATATGGCTTGTTGGGACGGAATGCCGCCGGCAAGACAACAATTATCCGGATTCTTTTAGGCCTCGAACCGCCAACCCGCGGACGGACTTTTCTGCTGGGCAGCGAATCAACGAACCTCTCGGCAAAAGTGCACGGCCGAACAGGTTACGTAGCTGAAGGTCATAATCTTATCCAAAACTATAAGGTCGGCCGACTTGTAAAACTTTGCAAAGCCCTTTCCCCGCAGTGGAACGATGAGTTCTTTAATCATCTCGTAGAAACATTCCGCCTGCCGATGGACCGGAAGGTAAGGCAACTGTCCATCGGTATGCGAGCGAAGTTAAACCTGTCACTCGCTATGGCGATAGAGCCTGAGCTGCTCGTCCTTGACGACCCGACATTAGGACTTGATACCGTAGCGCGCAGGCAATTCCTTGAGCTTGCCATCGATGTAATTCAGAAGGAGGGCAGAACTATACTATTTAGCTCGCACATTTTGGGCGACGTCGAACGAATTGCCGACAGGATAGGAATAATCGCCGCCGGCAAACTCGTTGTGGATTGCCCGCTCGAAAGGCTCAAAGAACGGGTAAAAAAATTAAGGCTGATTTTCCCCGAATCTGTCCCCGCAAATCTGCACCTGACGGAAATTATAAATCAACAAACCGAGGGCCGTGAGATGGTAATAACCGTTGTCAACTGGAACCAACAGAAACAGGCCCTTGTTGATGTTTTCAAACCTTCAAGCTGTATTGAAATCCCGATGAGCCTGGAGGACATATTCATAGAATGCACGAAGCCTCAAACGATGCCTATTAACGCGTGATAACAGGAGATATGAAATGTTCACACTTATAAAAAGAGAGATTGAAGACCATATAGCATATTTTATCGGAGCGGCCATTCTCTCAGGAATCTTTATTGTCCTATCGATTTTGGTAATATCCGCCAATGAAGCCAGTGAGCCCATTGTATTTGTCGGACTTTGGGTTACGGCGATTGTTGTGTTGATAATCGGTCTAACCGGTATGGGCGTAAGCCAGATGTATATGGACAAAAGCAGAAGAATCTCCGCATTTTTATCCGGACTGCCGGTAACACGAGGCCGGATACTAACAGTTAGGATTGTCGCGGGGATTCTGGCTATTCTAACATTTCTTGTGCCTCTTACCATTACAGCAATGGTACTGTTGCGTCTTTTTATGCCGGCCGGACCAATATATTCCGTATACTCTTCCGTATACTCCGGATTTATATTCGACATATTTATAGCGACATTTCTGATGAGCTTTGCCTGCTATTGCATTGGCTTGCAAACCGGCTGGACATCAAGCAAAATCACACCCACGTTAGGCGGCATGGCTTTAACCTTTGTGCTTGTTCCGTTGATTGTTGTCAAAGGTTTTGGGCTGCATATCGTAGTTATACTACTGCTGTTCATTATCGCCTCTTTAGTACGTACATGGCATAAGTTTATGTCAACATCACTTTAGGAATATAACGATGAAGTCACTAACAAGTTATCCTGTTAAGGTTTTCGCTACGGGTTTTGTTGTTCTGACGTTACTGTCGATACCACTATTCTGGTTCCGATTTCTATGCGAGATGTCCCTTGCCTGCAGGATGCCTCGCGATGCCAGAGACGTCATTATCATGCCTTCCGGACTGGTCCCGCCCGAGCTTGAAAATGACCCTAACGTGGTTCGGCACTCCCATGTGCTTGCTTCTAATGCGTACCATAGAGAACAATTATTCCTTGGTATCGTGGATTATTTTGAATCGAGAGTACCAGGGGGACGCCGCTCGAACATTTACTATTACAATAAAAAGGACGAAGACTGGACGTATTTTGACGAAAGGACCGGGCAAATCGTGTGTCAGTTGTATATATATGAGGAAGGGAGGTCTGCAGAAAAAGGCCCATGGGCAAAGAAAGTACAGAAAGTACGACTTTATGTGGGTCCGGAAGGTATTTCAGAAACCGCTGATAAAAGCCTCGGCAGATTCATAGCCCCAATAATTTCAGACCAATGGCACTACAATCCCAATACAGGGGAATCCTACTGGACATCGCGATGGCAAACATTGTATGACCAGAAGCTCCGCCGCTTTTTCTCCATTTATTTTAATAAAAGGACGGTTGTCAAGGGGCCGCAGCTTGCCAAAGACGCCCCCCACAATCCCGTCCAGATAGGCTATTTAGGCAAAAATAATCTAGCCCCATTAGATTGGGGCCCTCCCAATCTAAAACTTTCCGAAGAGGATATCAAAAAAAGAGGTCTTACTATTGACCCTAATCGGCCAAAGCCACTACCACCCCCTCCGGGAGGAACACCGAGCCGGATAATACCAATAGTACGACAATATCTTGGCTATGCGTATGCGGGCGAGTATCTGCTCGTGCTTGACAAAACCGGCCGCATTGACCTGCTCGACCATAAAACACTTGAATTTGCCGGGACCGCAGGTTTTCTGCCGAGGCCCCAATTCTCGTCAACGGAATCGGCGACAGACGCAGATTTGTTGGGCTATCACGCTTTTCCCCTGGCCTTTACGACCGACAAAAAATATCGTGGTATGTACGCGGCCAGCGTCAGCCGTGAAGGGACTGCTCTTGCGCTGGCCGTTTACGATGAAAAGGGGAAACTAATTAAAACAAGCCACACCACGCTTACAAAAGATATTCGGAGTAGGCGCCAAGTTATACCTTCCAGCAGGGCAGTTTTTTTTGAGGCCCCCTGGGCGCCTGCATCAACCATCGGTAAATATCTGGTTGAGAACCTTCACCCGCCACTTTTGAGTATTGCCTCGTACTTTACGGCTGATAGTTTTGAAGCTACCGCCGGTCACAGAGCACTTTTTGTCCTGCCGAATTCGTTTGTAGCCATGAAAGGCAGGGATATTGGTGGAAACATCGGCACCAGATTCTACGCAGCCCTATTGATAATATTGCCGTCGATAATATTGGCAATATTGCTTGTCTGGCGGGTAAGCAAAGACGCTACCGCAATCGGTCTTTCTAAAAAAACAAGACTTTGCTGGATAATCGGTACCACTGCTTTTGGTCTGACCGCTTATATTACGTACAGAGTGACCCGGCCAAAGATAACTCTGGTTACGTGCGCCAACTGCGGCAGGCTAAGAAGACCCGATATGGACAGGTGCCATCGCTGCGGCAGCAAATGGCGCGTGCCGGAACTGACACCACCCACATGGCGAGTCATCGATAGCTAAAACCGAGGACTACCTCATCGCGTTTCTGTCAGCGACGCATTTGGCCCCGCTTTTGTCAGACTTTCTCTGGTACCACGAACGGCTCGCGATAGTTGCGCTTGACAAGCATATTCGCCCAGTCACTTTTCTCGCCGACAAACTTTTCGGTTCGGGGATCCATCGTCAGCATCGGTCCCATGGTGATGGGCTCTTTGGCAAGATCGACCTCGTTGGCATTCAAGTGCTCAAGCATGCGGTCGAATGCGTCCTTTAGAACAGCGTTATCGCCAATAGCTTGCTTGATTTCGTCGGCGGACATCTTTTTGCCCAGCAGGTATGAGATGTTGCCCATGTGGCAAAGGGCGCTGGATAGGTGTCCTTTTTCGATATCGGCGTTTAGATCGCTGACCTTATGGCTTCGGACGGCCTTGATGAAGTTGGCGTAGTGTCCGCCACCGCCGCCGCCCTTGAACTGTTTTACCTTCTTGTCGTTATTGTCGTATATCCAGCCGCCGCCGCCGCCACCGACGAAGTAGCCATTCTCACATTCAACCACCATTCCGATGCGGGTGCCCCTGTAGTGGTCCATTGACGTCTCGCCCTTCTTGCGGGGCAGGCCACGAACCTCGAAAATGAGTGGAGCGGGCTTGTAATCGAGGTACACAATCTGCGTGTTGCCCGTTTCGCCTGCATCTCCGACGGCGAACCGTCCTCCGATGCTGATGACACGCGGGGCGAGCTTCGGGTCGCCCAGGGCCCAGCGGGCAAGGTCCATTTCGTGAATGCCCTGGTTGCCGAGGTCGCCATTGCCGGTGTTCCAGACCCAGTGCCATTTGTAGTGCAACTGCTTTCTTCGCAGCGGCTTCATCTCAGCCGGTCCGCACCATAGATTATAGTCCACACCCTCCGGAACCGTATTCGGTCCATTTGTCCCGTGAACAATCCCATTTCCACTAAAGCGGGGCTTGTAGCAAAAACCACGTGAAACTTTGATTTTGCCGATGTTGCCTCGGCGTATGTACTCGAACACTTCAATCAGTCCTTCGTCGGAGCGTTTCTGTGTGCCGGTTTGTACAATGCGGTTGTATTTTCTTGCGGCCTCGACCACCTTGCGGCCTTCCCAGACGTTATGTGAGACCGGCTTTTCACAATACATATCCTTGCCCGCCTGGCAGGCCCATATTGTTACCAGCGAATGCCAGTGGTTAGGTGTCGCGGTCGAAACGGCATCGATGCTCCTGTCGTCCAGCATTTTGCGAACGTCCATATAGGTTTTGAGCTTGGCGTTGTTTTTCTTCTCAAAGTCCCTTGCCTTTTTCTGAACGTGGGCCTTGTCTGCATCGCAAATCGCGACAACACGGACGCCGGGGAGCTTGTTGAAGTTACCAATGTGGCCTCCGCCCTGGCCTCCGACACCAATGACTCCCACACGAATGTCGTTGTTCGCCCCGAGCACACGGGCATACGGGACCAACGCTAACGATGCACCGACGGCCATCGAACTTTTGAAAAAATCACGACGAGTAAATTTACTCATAATGCTTCCCTTCCTTTCGTTTATTAAATTTTTACAATAGTCTTATCTAGGATACCTTAGAATCGGTTCCTTGTCAACTATTTTGCCGGTTTTATTGCAGCATACTCGCGGTAATGTTCGGCCACTTTTGCCTGCTTTTCATCACCTTTATGGAAATACAGCCGATAGCGGAACGTTAAACTCTTACCGTCCGGGATTGTAATATCTCCTGTACCCTTTGGCTTGCCCTCAAAGTTGTGCACGCCGAAGGGATTGGCCGCAAACAGTCCGTAGGTGCGAACGTGCCACCACGTCGGATGTTTCGGATTAGTGGGATGGTCGAAAATGGCCACGCCTACGATTTGGCCCTCTACCGGGCCAAAGTAGTCGCACCAGGCCGCACGCTTGCCCCAGGCAGCGCCGTCACGATTACCTTCACTGTTAATAATATGTCCCTTACCGACTTTGCCGTCCACCCGCATCGTAGGCGCCAGCCGTATCGCCATCGAACCTTCCTTGGTATCACCCATAACGACCTTGCCATGCGAGGCGTGGATGGTTATCTCGAAGTCCATTATTTGCCCGTCCGGGCGATTGTAGAATCTATGCGTTCGGGTGTCCGTGCAGATGACTTTCCCGTCGCGTGCAACCCATTTGTTGCGTGACTGAATTATACCAACCTTCCGACCGGAGGAAATCTGGACGAATTTGTCGTGGACGATTTTGCCGGACCTGCTGCCCTCGCTCCAGAAATCAACGCCATTCACTTCTCCGTGGGTAAACCACAAAGAGCGGTGATGGCGATGGTCTTGCGTTTCGTCCTTGCCCTCCTTCATAGGCCAGTGGCGAATAATTGGTACACCGGTCGGGCCAATCACGGGATAGAAGAACGGCCTGGGCACATCCTGGTAATTGTATTCCGTAAACAGCTTACCATTGATTTCAACTCTCAGCTTCTTGTCAACATCGTTAATCCTGACGTTTCGCGTAATTGCTCCGACCGCCTGTGCCTTTGCAATCATCCGCCCAAAAACCTGCCGCTGCTCGATGAGCGCCTTGATGCGGTCTTTTGGTTTGGTGCGGGCCTCAAGAAGAATCCAGCCGGCGTAGTCCATCCCCACCAACAGGTTCATCAGCTCCTGATAGGGGTAGCTGCCGATGTTTAGCTCACGGATGTGCACGGTGTCACCGAAGCGGTCCTTGACAAGGTCGAAGTTGTGTTCCAGCCCATCGCCCTGCAGGTCCTGCGAGTTACAGTTCCAGCAGACGCCGACGTTGGGATTGTCGGCCACGTCCATAATCCCTTTGATAATGGGCAGTGGCGAGCATCCGCCGTGGACCTCCAGGCGAATTTTCTGGCCGAAGTCGGCACCGAACCTGCCCAGTTGATTGAGCGATGTGCCGATTTGCTCGATTGTCTTTTCGCGCGACACGTTCTTAGGCAGATCATTCGGCTTGACCTTCACGCCGGTGCCGCCAACATCGCGGCTAAGCCTGATGTACTGCTTTGCCCCTTCGATGTCTCTGGCGAGCCTTGCAGGGTCAGCGTGGTGGAATGCGAAGTTGGTGCCCAAACCCACGAGCGTAACGCCGCTGTTGTCGAAGCGTTTCTTCACATCCCGCCGTTGTTGAGTGTTGAGGCCCGATTCGACGTTATGCGCATGCTGGGTCCGCAGCTCAACACCCAGGACCCCTGTCCTTTCACAGTTGGCTATCAGTGTCGGGAGGTCCCAGTCTCTGCCCCACTGGTAGGTAACCAGACCAAATCTCATCCCGGAACCCGGCTTTTCGGCAGCCACCGTCAGCACTTTGCCCAGCGGCCCGGCAGTAATCGCAGCGGCACCAAGGCACATCGACTGCTTGAGAAAATCCCGGCGTGTGTTACGAATTGTACTCATCTTTGTCCCTTTCGGTTAAGGCTATGTTGTCAGGAATCAAGTTTTTGGATATTTTCCTGAAAGCATTGAAACTAAATTTTTAGCCCATCCTCACATAATTGGCTCGATTAAAACAATATTATCTATACCTTAAGCCGCTATGTCAAGAGAATTCAGGAAAAATTTGAGACAGTCCTGCTGAAAAAAAATGGGCTTTTGCTGCGTTTCGAGCGAAGCCGAGAAATCTATTAAAAAATAAGCCTCACTCCGCAGCCGCGGCCCGCCATAAAATCTTCGCCCCCGTTTGTAAATCGCGATTACATGCCTTCCAGTTTAATCGATACAAGAACCTTCCTGCATGTGCAGTGATTTCCCAAGTGGCATAAAGCAAGTTCGGAAGCGGCAAAGCTCGCCGGCAGCGCGTGGTTTTCTATTTGGCCATAACCGATTGTTATATGAGGGAAAAAATTCTCGAAACTTACCTTTTCCCGATAGTTCTTAATCCACAGCAAAGTCGATTCCGCAACCTCCTCGCCGCCACATATCATATCTTCGGTTACGTCGCTGCTAAAGACAGCCGAGAGTTTGTCGCAAACCATTTCATGGAGTGACTGAAGCTGCTTCGTTTTTTCCACCTCATAGACAGAGACTTTTTCGCCTTTCGAATTTCCTGAAGTCCGGACACCAACGACTTTCAAATCCGGCAGTGAGGTTTCTGTTGCGATTTTCTCTAAAACTTTCCCGATAGCCGTGATGTTCCCTTCTTCAATACAGCCCATAGCCAGTGAAATGTGCGGCAGGCAATTCTCCTTATTCAGCTCAATTTTTGTTCCGAATCTTTTCACTAATTCAGCGTTTATTTTAATCGCCCGAGCCGTCATCGCCTCGTCCGGCAGTAACACAACATCAACCGCTATTCTGCTCATATTTCTCCGGCCTCAAAATTCTTAATCCCATATTGAAATCATTTTCCGGCAGTAATTTCTCCGACAACTTCCTCATATTGCCTTAATACTTTCTGGTTTTTCTGTCCGGCGACAATGTTGACTAAAAAAATCGTCAGACAATTAGCAATAAAGCCGGGAACGATTTCATACATATATTCGCCCAATCCGACCTGCTTCCATACTACAAGAACCACCGTGCCCATCACCATCCCCGCCAAAGCTGCCTGCCAGCTTGTCTTTCGGGAGAACAAGGCGAAGAGTATCAAGGGTCCAAAAGCCGCCCCGAAGCCGCCCCATGCATAAGCCACTATTTTCAAGATGGTCTCGCCGCGAGGCAGGGCCAGAATCAACGCTATCACTGAAATTATGATTACGCAGATTCTGCCCACCAAGATGATTTCTTTCTCCGTTGCGTTTTTCTTTATCGCCTTCCGGTAGAAGTCTTCGGTCAATGCCGACGAGGAAACAAGAAGCTGTGAATCTATGGTTGACATAATTGCGGATAAAATGGCGGCCAGCATTATCCCTCCCAACCACGGGTGGCACACCTGCCTAATCATATAAATAAAGACCTTCTCATGCTCGCCTTCTTCGACAGCCAAATTTTCAAACATGCCAATCCCAACGAAGCCGATAATGACCGCCCCGGTCAAGGACAGAAATACCCAAACGATAGCTATCGTCATCGATTCGGGCAATTTACTCACCGACTTGACACTCATAAACCGGGCCAGTATATGGGGCTGTCCGAAATAGCCCAGGCCCCACGCCATCGCAGAAATAATCGCCAACAGCCCGACTGTCCCTTTTGCCGGCAGCAGACAAGTCGATATCTCTTTAAATTTCATTGCCTGGCTTATGGCCTCGGCTCCTCCTACTCTCACATAGGCAACTGCCGGGACAATTATCAAAGCCAGAACCATAAGCGCACCCTGGAACAAATCGGTCCAGCACACGGCAAGAAATCCGCCCAAAAAAGTGTAGGCGATTATTATCCCGCCCCCGACGATTACGGCTGTCCTGTACTGAATGCCGAAAGTAGATTCAAAGAGTTTGCCCGTGGCCATAAGTCCGCTTGAGGCGTATATAGTGAAGAATATCAAAATGATAATCGCCGAAACCACCCTCAAAAGGCCTGTCGGGTCACCGAAACGCTGCTCAAAAAAACAAGGCAGCGTTATCGAATCTGTCTTTTGCGTATAAACTCTCAGCCTGCTTGACACCAGCTTCCAGTTCAGGACCGTTCCCAGAAACAACCCTATCGGTATCCAGACCTTCCCCATCCCATACGCATAAATTGCTCCCGGCAGAGCCATCAGCAGCCAGCCGCTCATATCGCTGGCCTGCGCGGAAAGTGCCGTCACCCACGCCCCCATACCACGACCACCAAGCAGATAGTCCTCTATGCTCACCGACCTTCGATAAAAATAAAAGCCAATGCCAAGCAGCAATACAAAATAAACAATAAATGTAACCAACGTCGGAATCGACATAGAAGGACAAATCCTAAATGCTAAATATTATGAACCAAATGCTTTCAACTATCGAAAACATCCTCGTCCTCTTTTCGCCACGCGGGGTCCACGATGCACAAAAATATCAAATCAGAGTTTCCCATATTTTCGATATATTGCGTCGAGTGCGGCCGAATATAAACAGCACAATCGGAATTAACTTCGAAAGATTCTTTATCTATGTGCATCAAACCATGTCCAGCCATAACGTAGTAAACTTCGGAAGATTTGAGTCTATGTGGTTTAGTTGCCTGGCCGGGCGGGACCTTTGCATGAGCCAGGCTGTAACGAATCAGCACATCCGCTTTTTCAGGGTGCAAAAGCTCACGTAAAATTGAACCATCGCCAGCGACAAGTTCTTTGCTGTCCTTCAAGTGTGTTACGGACATAATCAGTCTCCGAATAGAATTGATGCCTTGCCTTCTGTAAAGAATGTTCCAGCAACACAGGCGGTCATAAGACAGGCCAATGTTGCCGCTGCCAGCGCTCGTAGCGCGACGGCGGCTATATTGCGTGTTTTATCCGGAGCCAAGGCGCTAATACCGCCGACAAAAATAGCCATTGAGGCAAGATGAGCAAAGCCACATAAAGCGTAGGTGGTAATCACAGCCGAACGTCTATGCTGCAATAAATTTTGCTCTAAAGCAACTGCTAAATCCTTATAAGCAACGACTTCGGTAACAATCACACGCTCGCCGATAATTTTGGAAACCTCTCCTGCATCGGAGACAGGCACACCAAGAATTATCGTCAACGGGTAAAAGATGTAACCACAGATTGTCTTCAAAGAGAGTTCCGTCTCAAGGCCAAAAATCCAGGTACCCAAAGCAGAAACAAACAAATCAACGAGTGCAACCAGACCCAATACCGCTATAAGCAGCGCCACTATCCCGACAATCATCTTAACGCCGGCATTCGCCCCGTTAATAATCGCTTCAAAAAGGGTGCTCTCCTTTTCATAAAATGGGCGAACGTGTATTCCCAGAGTTTCGGGCTTATCTTTCTCAGGGAAGACAATTTTCGACATAACAAGCGCCGCCGGAGCCGACAGCAAAGATGCCGAGACCAAATGACCGGCGATTGTGGGAAATTGCGCTTTCAAACCAAAGACATAAAGAGCAAGAACATTGGAAGCAACCGTAGCCATCCCGGCAGTCAGAATAGTGCAAAGCTCAGATTGCGTCATCCGGCCAAGATACGGCTTGACAGTCAGTGCCGATTCAATGCCTACAAAAATATTGCTGGCAGCAACTAAAGATTCTGCGCCGGACACCCTCATGAACTTTGTAAATACATAGGCAAAGGCCCTGATAATCAGTGGCATTATCCTGAAATAGTACAAAATCGCAATCAGGGCCGAGAAGAAAATGATAGTAGGAAACGCTTGAAAAGCTAAAATAAAACCCAGTGACTCTTCTCCCACTTCGCTTGTCTGGCCTGGCGCAAGCGCGAGTCTACCAAAAACGAACTTGGCCCCGGCCGAGGCCGAATCAAGAACCTTGATTACCACGTTATTGACAAATGAAAATAAATTTGAACCGACGGGAACAATGAAAATAAAAACACCGATTATTATTTGCAGGCCAATCCCCCAGATAATAACCCTGAAGTTCATACTCTTTTTGTCGGCCGACAAAAGCCACGCAAAGCCGATTAAAATAAATATCCCCGCGAAACTGATAAGATTATAGACATCCATATCTAACTCACCACACTTGCCCCCGCCGTTTTGCTTCGCAAAAACGAAGCAGCGGGGGGAATCCCGCCCTACTGTCGGCCTCCGGCGGAAAGCAATCTCATGTTTAATCCCAAAATTTCTTTTGGGGATTCTCTGTTCTCAAGGCAATCTTTGCCAGATTCGGATAAGTTTTCAAAAGACCTTCAGGAACAAGCTGCTTTTCGCCGCCAAGCAAAGCCTTCAACTCGATAGCATTGGCAAGCTCAGCACCTCGATAATGGTTGTTAGCGATAATTGTAAGTGTCTCAAAGGCATTAGCCAACCTATCGATTCTTTTCTTTATACCAGCAAGTTCATCGCCGCTGTAATAGTAATCGTAAGTTTCGTCTCTGGAAGCTTTGCTGAACCATTTTTCTTCATTTCTGCCGTGCATCCTAAAATAGCCGTTTTTGCCGACAGTGCAATGCTGCATATCGAATGAATTGTAAGTAGTTGGGTAATCAAGGTTGCAGACCGAAACGCCAAGCTCTTCCAGGAACCGCAAAGCATCTTTTTCCTGCCACGATTTATGCCTTACCTCCACCGCCAGAGCGAAGGCATCGGAGAAGCTCTTTACAATCTGTGACAAATGCTGTCGGCTATCTTTGCAATCAGCAAAGTCGTATCTGAATTGAACTAATAAATGCCGCAGCCTGTCTGCTTCGAGCAGAGGCCCAAAACCCGTGTGAAACTGCTTTACGATTTCAGCATCGATATTACCTTCATGAGTAAAGTCTCGATGCAGCTTTGCTGTAAAAAAGAACCCTGCTTTTTTTGAGGTTTTTTGCAGCCACGATTTTGTGGTTTTCTCAGATGGCGGTCGGTAAAAAGTGCCGTTAATTTCAATACAATCGACGAACCTGCTTACGTATTCAAGCTGGTCGACCCCCGGCTCTGTATATACAATCGGCTTCCAGTCCGGATAGGACCAGCCCGCTATTCCTACGTAAACCTTACCTGCCATTTGTCGTCCCTGCGCAGCATTGTCATCCCTGCGAAAGTGGGGACCCAAAATATTCAGCTCCCAAATTTGTTGGTGGTTGGTTTAGATATCGCCGGCACAGCTAAGCAGTACGAATACTATTCTCCGAGATGCCGGATGACGCCGTATTTCCGGAGTACAACCAAATCCGCCTTTTTGGCCGGCTGGTCCTCTTTGACCTTGTAATTAACGTCCATAACTTCAATAAACTCCGCTGTATACTCCTTTAACACGCCGCAATATTCAAATATTTTATCGCCTTTAATCAGCTCAAGCACAACCCTGTTGCCGATATATCTTTCCAGTAAAGGCTCGTAGGAAGTCCCCATCGAACCCATCAATCCCTGCTTCATCTGCGAAACATATTTATCCTGAGAACTCAGCACCGCACCGGCTGGAGTGGCCTTCTTGGCCTGACTCATTAACAGATTTACCACCTCCATCACCGAATCTCTTACCGTTTTGAAAAGATTTCCTGTTTTCCTTTTTAGCCTTCGAAGCACTGTTGGATGATAGGTCATTTTTAGTTTTTTCTCCCTTTCTTTTTTATTGCGTTCACTTAACTCATCGTGGTAGCGAATCAAGGTCGCCATATTAGGATATTCATGCTTATACAGAATATAGCTCGTTTCATCATGGCCCTGTTCGTCTTCGTGCCTTGTCGGGTAAACAAATTCCAGGCCGGTATTTTCCACCCTCAATTTGCCCCAGATTGTCTTGCCGGATGTTTCTTCCAGGGTTACCATGTTCTGCGCAAAATCCTTCAGACACTTATCCCTGCTTATTCTTCTGATGAAGGCGGCCACAACCGTAGCCAGGATGATAAAAATTATAGTTATGGCTGTATAAGGTATACGTGGTGTAGTTTCAGTTTGAGCTAATATATTACCTATAGTTTCAGCTTCAGCTAATATATAAGGCATAATAGACTCCTATTAAGATAATCTTCTCCCAGTCCACTTCCACTCCATTAGTACGACCATCGCAAAGTTCTCCACAACAACCCCAATGCCGGCTCAAAACACAAATTTAGACTACCCCACCTCGGCCAATTCATCCCATCGAGTGGTATATCTTTTTGAGCGTCTAACAAACTTCGTCCGCCATGGCTGGTTTATTCCCTCCGCCGCCCACGTTAATGCTCTTCTATGTAACCTCGTATTGACAGCATCGACCGCCCCCATCAATCTTCTCGATTTTTGCCTGTCACTTTCATCAAACAGATTACGCTGCACGCTGCCTTCCGGCACAAGGTCACTGAGAATAACTCCGGCTTTATTAAATAAAAACCCTTTCCGATACAACCGCTCCACGCTCCTTATCGCCCCGTCAATCAACTCGGGCGTATAGCTCGTAGCAGTCGGAAAGCTGACCGTATGCGAATTGAAGTATCTCTTTCGTGCATCGACAAAACGGCTTGTCATCACAAAGATGGTTTCAGCGCCGGCAGCCAAACCCTGCTCTCGAAGTTTCTCACCAGCCCTCGAAGCATAACTTGCTATTGCTTCTTTGAGCTCGTAAATTTCCTCTATTTTTCTGCCAAATGTCCGTGATACGGTGATGCCCTTTTTCGTCGGCGGCTGCTCCTCCAACTCATAGCAACTGATGCCCCGCAGCTCATAAACCGTCCTGACACCGGTAACGCCGAAGCACTGCCTCATCCAGTTTACATCCACGTCCCGAAGGGCAAGTGCCGTATTAATCCCTGCTCTCTTTAACTTAATCGCGGTCTTTATCCCCACCCCCCAGATGTTCTCTACACTGGTCTGCGCCAGCGCTTCGTCTATAGAGGCGCGGCCAGTAAGTTCAAACACACCAGCCGCCTTACTGAACCTCCTAACAATCCTCTGGGCCATCTTTGCCAGCGTCTTTGTCTCCGCGATACCGATTGAAACCGGTATGCCGGTCCACTGTTTCACGGTTTCTGCGATTTTTCGACAATAACCTGTCAGATTATTGCTCAAGCCCGCAAGATTCAAAAACGCCTCATCAATTGAATAAACCTCAATCTCAGGCGTAAAATTACAAAGCGTCTCCATCAGTCTGTCTGACATATCCTTATAAAGGGCGTAGTTGGATGAAAGCACCTCTACTTTGTTTTTTTCTATTTTCTCTCTGACCTTAAAGAAAGCCGCCCCCATCCCGATACCGAGCTGCTTCGCCTCTTCTGACCTCGCTATCACACAGCCATCGTTGTTGGAAAGCACTACAACGGCGAGTGGCTCTAAACGAGGATTGAAAACCCGCTCACAGGAGACGTAGAAATTATTACAATCAACAAGGGCAAATATACTCTTCATAATTCATAACTCGTGTATAACGTTGGTGACAACCCCCCAAACCTCGAATTCCATTTCCTCATCGATTTCCTGGCTCCGGTAGTTCTCATTCTCAGCTTCAAGGGTCAATTTGTTCTTACGCATCCGGATTCTTTTGACCGTAAGCTCCCCGTTGATAGCAGCTATAACAACATTTTTATCTCTGGGCTCAATACTTCGGTCAACAACCAGCATGTCCCCATCGTGAATGCCCGCTTTGACCATCGAATCCCCTGTAACTCTGACGAAGAATGTCGCCGCCGGGTTCCTGATAAGATGCTTATTCAAATCGAGCTTTCCTTCTTCGTAATCAGCCGCCGGAGATGGAAACCCTGCCGGCACCCTCGCCGTAAATATTGGCTGCCGGCGTTTTGTCGACCGGTCCGGTCTATAAACTATCTCCACCCTGGTCTTCATACCTCACACTATACGCCTTTTTCTTTTCAAAATCAAATATACTTACACCAAACCGAATTTGAAATTTGCAGATTCGAGAGGTCCCTATTAAGCTTGCCGCCTCCATTTGGTTACAAAATAATTTTTACTGCTATCAGCTTCAAGAAGCCGAAAATATATTTAAGGAGGCAGGTTTGCCTCTGCTGAAAAAAATTTCTTTCCCTAAGTACAGCAAAATTCAATGCTTACTACGATAAGAAACAATCCGGTCGCCGATTATATTGCGGTTGTCGTGGTTGTCTTGATGGCTATCGGGACGGTCTTTGTCTTCTCGGCTAGTGCTAACATTAGCCAGGAGCTTGACTTAGAGAGATTCTACGATTTTCCAGCCTTCCGGCAAATGCTATTTTTCCCATTGGCTTGTGCGGTTTTATACGCCGTCTCATATTTTGATTATCGCAGGTTCAGCCTGACTAACGGCCTGCTAAAATCCCCGACGAGCTATTTGTTAATCCTTAGTATAGCGTTACTTATATTTGTCCTGTTGTTCGGCACAGAAATTAACCGCGCCCGGCGATGGCTTAGAATCCCCGTCGGCTCCATAACGATAAGTTTTCAGCCCTCCGAATTAGCCAAATGGATGATTGTGTTCTTCTTGGCAGCGGTCTGCGATAAGTTTGGTACTAACATCAAGTTATACTGGAAGCGGTTTGTCCCGATTTGCTTGGTGATAGCCGCAGTAGTCGCTCTCGTAATCACCGAAGATTTTGGTACGGCAGCATTTATATCGCTTTTGGGGCTTCTGATGTTGATAATCGCCGGCGTCAAATGGTGGCATATTTTGACCGGCCTGCCGTTTGTTGCAATTGGATTTGCTGTGGCATTGGTCCGTTTTCCCGGACGAATTAAACGAATTTGGGCTTTTTTGGACCCTGAAAAATGGGCCGACTCCATTGCCTACCAGGCGAACCAGTCGCTGATTGCCCTCGGCTCCGGCGGATTGTTCGGAAAAGGACTGGGTAGAGGAATTTGCAAATACGGCCATCTGCCGGAAGATACAACGGATTTCATTTTCGCCATCATCGGCGAAGAGCTCGGCTTCATTGGAACAGCGGCGGTCATCGTATTGTTTATCGTATTTGTCTGGCTGGGGATTTTGGTAGTTAAGCGCTGCCGGGACCGTTTCGGCCGGATTTTGGCCGGCGGAATTGTTTTAACAATCGCCGTTCAGGCGGCAGTCAATATCGGGGTGGTGACGGTTATGCTGCCGACAAAAGGTATTCCTCTGCCGTTTGTAAGTGCCGGCGGAACGAGCATGCTGCTGTCATCCGCGGCGGCCGGTGTGTTGTTAAATATCGCCAAACAATCCGCCAAGAATAAAGTTGGAGAAAAAGAATAGTGGGCGCCAGGAGATTTTTCTTCGCCGGCGGCGGGACCGGGGGACATATATATCCCGCTATCGCCGTGGCGGAACAAATATTAAAACTCGAACCAACAGCAAAGATACATTTCTTTGTCAGCACTCGCGGTATTGATGAGCAAATACTATCAAAGACCAGCTTTGAGACAACTACGCTTCCAGCCAGGGGCTTTTCGGCCCGGCCTGACAAACTGATTGGCTTCTGCACTTCGTTCTTAAAAAGTTATGGAATCGCCAAACAAGCAATTGCTGAAAGCCAAAACGCTGTCGTGATTGGGGTCGGCGGCTTTGTTGCAGCGCCGGTTTGCTTCGCAGCACATAAGTTAAAGGTGCCCATCGTGCTTTTGAATGTTGACATCGTACCGGGTCGGGCAAATAAGATAATAGCCCGCTGGGCAGACGAGATATTCGTGCAGTTTGATGAGACCAGGCAATCTTTTGCCAAAAGAAAGGCGGGCGTTAATGTTGTTGGCTGTCCCCTGCGAAGCGGCTTTGACAATCCGGAGACTGATAAGGTCAAGAGTGAATTAGGCCTTGATGAAAATAAAAAGACTCTGCTCATAACCGGAGCATCGAGCGGGTCGGAAAATATCAATAAAGCGGTGTGTTCACTGTTGGAAAATTTAGCCGACTTCGCCGATGATTGGCAGATTGTTCATTTGACAGGGGCCGCCAATTACGAAAAAGTCAGGCAAATGTACGCTGATGCAAAAATCGGGCATAAGGTTCTGAGCTACTTTGATGATATGCCGAGCTTATTAGCTGCCGCGGATTTGGTTGTCGGACGAAGCGGAGCGGTCAGTGTGGCCGAATATGCGGCGGCTTCCGTGCCGAGTATATGTATGCCTTATCCATATCATAAGGACCGGCATCAATACCTGAATGCCGGCAAATTGGTTGAGGCCGGGGCAGCGGTCATAGTAGATGATTTGCCGGATGAAAAAGAGCGGTCGGAATGGCTGGCCGAAGAGTTGGAAGAGTTGATGAAAGATGAAAAGAAGCGAGAAGAGATGAGACAAGCCTGCAAGTCGATTGCGAGGTTGGATGCCGGTTTGCAAATCGCAGAAGGTTTACTGAAGATTGTTTAACCGCAGAGTACGCGGAGGTCGCAGAGAATTCAATATTCAGAGAAAACAGCTCACTAATTTTACATTTGGCTCTTTAACGCTTGTATTACGGATTCAATAAATTTCAGCCACTCGTCCTCGCCTATCATTTTTCTTACTTCCGCATCTGTAAGCCAAAGTTCTTCAAGCCACTTTATTAACTCCACAATATCAGCCTTAGTAACTTGGGGCTGCGGCTTTTTGGCCGATGCGGATGGTAAAATCTCTTCTGCAAGGCCGAGACCTTCGCTCATACCCAGGCCCATACTCTTACCCATACCCTGGCCATAACTAAAGGGAAAGGCTTTTGCCCAGGCCCTCTGCCAGAGCCAGTCTTCGCAGAAGCGGGCAAGGTCGGCATAATCGATGCAATTGTTGTCAACGAGGTCGTAAATATCGTTGTAATCGTTGACATCTGAGGTTTTTTGCCAGACGTTTGCAAAGAGGGCGTAATCGAAGAAGTTTACAATTCCGTCACTATTGAAGTCAGCCGGGCTCCGGTAATATTCGTCGGCACCCATATCGACTATTTCGGTTCCGTTACCATCTCCATCTACTACCCGGCGTTCGCCGTCGATGTCCGTCATATTGGCGTCGGGATTGAAATCGGGGTCGCCGGCGTCGATACAGTTTGAGTCGGCGGTGAGGTGATAATCATAAATTTGGTATGTTTTACCGGTGAGAGCGATGGACTCCACGTTGCTCCATACCTTAATCGTGTTGACATTGTTGGAGACTATAAAGAACTGCAGGTACTGGTTCTGTGTATCAGGATTAACAAATTTACCTGCGAGTTGGTTAACGGCCCAGTTGGCATTCGCATTGGTCAAAATGCTTTGAAATGTTGAGTTGTCGTAAGAGGCGTCAGCCGTCCACAAGCCGGTCGGCGAGTTTACAGTAAAGAAACAGGGGTCCTTGTTGATATTTCCCGTACCTTCCCAAACTTCATTTACATCGCAGTAGTTTACATATAAGCTACATGTATTGCTATCATTGCGTATCTCATCAAACACGTTATTCCAGAAGATGCAGTTAGTTACATCCACATACGAATAATACGTGTTGCGCATACCGCCGCCATACCACGCGGCGTTCCCGGCAACCGTGCAGTTGGTCAAACTCACACCAGAATAATCGTTGTTTATCCCACCAGCTTTGTCATAGGAAGTATTTCCACTAAAGATGCAATTAGCGACCGCTAATGAAGAGAAATCGCAGTTATGCATACCGGCACCGGCGCCAGGTGACCAAGTGACAGTATTGCCGGTGAAGATACAGTTAGTTGTATTTGGACTGGCAGAACTGTTTAACAACCCTCCGCCATGCTGTGCAGAGTTCCCGCTGAAAGTGCTGTTAATTAGTGTTGGAGAAGACTCGTTGTTGTACATTCCGCCGCCATAATAGGTCGCGTTATTGCCGCTGAAAATACAATTTGTTATGTTCGGGCTGGAATAATTTTTGTTGGATATTCCGCCGGCATAATCGGCCGAGTTTCCACTGAAGGTGCAGTTAATTATTGTGGGAGAAGACTGGACATTGTACATGCCGCCGCCAGACGTAGTAGCAGTATTGTCAGTGAAACTGCAATTAGTCAAGTTCGCAGAGGAATATTGGTTGTACAGCCCTCCGCCATTGTAAGCTGTATTATCGCTGATGTTGCAGCCTTTTAAGGTCAGGTTTGTGGAACCCTGGCAGTATACTCCGCCGCCATACCACTCATTATAAACTGAACCTTTGGCATTTCCGGCTGTGATGGTAAAGCCATCAAGTATGGCGTTATTGACGTCTTCACATTGGACGACGTGGTAGCTGTTATCGCTGTGGTTATTTGGCGCTGCTATATCCCCGCTGAGAACAGTTTCGTAGGCATCCGGGTCACGGTCCACCCATTGACCGCCGCCGGGTGGAAATCCGCCGTAAACGGCGACATTATCGAGAAGCTCGAAAGAAAACGACCGAATACCTCGGTTGGTTGGTCTATACGTTCCTTTAGCTACCCATATTTGTTCGCAGCCGCATTCGCGGGCGGTATGGAAGGCATCCTGCAAATCTGTGTAGGCATCGAGCCAAGAAGTGCCGTTATTGTAACCGTTGGCATCCTGGTTAACGTAGATTATATCACCCCCATAGCAGCATATATTTGTTTCTTCTATAGTGTAACTGAAGTATTGGTCGCCTTCCATTTCACAGTAATTTTTAATTTTTCGGCCGGGCTTTGCATAGTAATTGACTTTGACAGTCAACTGAAGACAATTGGAATCAGCACCTGAAATATCATTAATGTCCCAGGTTACCGTATTGGAGTCAAGGTGATAGACCCCGCAGGGGTCCGATGAAGATGAATAATACTCCACCTCAACAGGAAGATAATCTGTTATTACTACATTCGTGTCGGCGTAGCCGTTAGCATCATAGCAAATGTTATATACAAGATAATTCTCATCAATCATATTCCAGGGATAAACGCAATCGACGTCATTGACATTATCAACCTTGTTCATATCAAAAACATGCAATTTGGTTTTATAAGTTGCTATAGTAATAATATCACTGCCAGCCCCTCCCCCGAGTTCAAAGGGAACAAAAAATGAGTCTTGCCCAATGGTGAATTTATCGTGATATGATGTGCCCCAATTGGACATTTCATTTGGTTCCAGACCATCATACACGCCGCTTGCAATGCCCTCTGCTGTAAATTCGGTAACGTTTTCGCCGGTGTTGTAATGCGCATTCACGTCCCAAAATTCGGGAAGATAATCAAATTCAGCTTTGCATCCGAGCGTAATCATCCCTGTACCGCTGCCTTTAAGGACCCAGTCAATGGCCTGAACTAAAAACACTTCAGCAGCCTGTGGGCCATTAACGGTATGAAAGTCCGCATCGTGGCCGCTCAAAATCACCCTGCCCGTGATACCTGCGGCCAGGATTTCGGCATCGAGTCCGCTGATGTCTCCTTCAGAATTCCATCCAACAATAAGGATGTCGTGAGTTTCTAAATCTTCTGATGTGACCTCATTACCGTCATAGAAATCCCGTATATCACAGGAAATTCCTAAATCTTCCATTGCATCTTTAATGCTTGGTTCATAGCCGCCGGGATTATAAATAAGGAAACTAAAATCGTTGGGATCGAAAGGTAAGTCAACGGCAGCTACAGGCGAAGCGAAAATTACCAATAAGAACAAACGTAGAAAAGTAGATAACAAATTTCCATATTGAGATTTTTTTGAGTTAAACATAACGCCTCCTGTTCAAAAGAGTAAGTTTTGAAAACTTATCGCCTGCGCCTGAAGAAAAGAACACCAATTAGCATTAAGACACCAGTCAGCGGTTCCGGCACGGCCTGTGTAATTGTTCCTTGTATAGAGAGCGAGTTTCCCGGGCCATATATCTGCAAGGATTTTGTGCCCCATTCATTCAGTGCCGGAGGCGTGGCAGGCAGAGCACTTGAGGAAAGCGCTGTATGCGTAAAGTCAACAAGTATCAAGCGAATTTCATCCACTAACACTCCATTGGAAAGAGGAGAATTTTCGTAGCTCTTTACCAAATACTCATCAAAAACAACACCAGAATAGTTAACATGATTGTCCCAAATTGAAATCACAAATTGTCCAATATGGCTTGGCACTGTTTTGAATTCATATCCTTCTATTAATATGTTAAATCCATAGGGTGAGTCATGTTGATATGTTCCCCCACCGCTATCAATTGTTGAAGAATTATAGGTGTATGTTCCTGTAAAATTACTGCCCTCATGAATTGTGTCCGGTGCGTTATATCCTCCTATGTGCGTTACATTACCGGTTATTTCAATAGTAATCGGTACAGCCTGTGCTAAAGGAGCTGATAATAGTAATGTTGCGAGTACAAAAATGGGCGCAATGCGCGCGTAAAGAATCTCGCCTCTCCATTGCAGTTTTCGAGCATCCATAGATTTTCTCCTTCTAATTTATTGATATTAATCATAATACCAAAATTCAAGGCTTAATTCAAGCATTTTCCGGCTGAATTTACGTCAATTCCAGCCAGGAAACGCCCTTGAGAGTTAGCCAAAGAATCAGGCCTTTTCACATATATTCAATTGTATGACCTGTCCGTTCCGTGTCTATCGTGCTAAATACGGATATATGAATTTTTTTTACTTTTCAGCCGTTTTTTTG
>DUZJ01000012.1 GCA_013349615.1 Planctomycetota bacterium
CGTCATACTTCCGCCTTGCCTCTTCAGCTTGTTGGAAGCTTCCTTTCGGAACGATATGGCTCTCCCAAGTTCCGATGTGAACAGTTAGATTACCTGCCACGGACTTAGACCCCGGCACGCCGCTGACACACTCACCACTAACGCGTGCAGCGGTACTGGCTTCCAGGCATAGCTGGTCTTTCTAAAATAGTTGAATTTGTCGGTGCGCACTGTGCGCACCGATACCTTTTCGTGATTTTTTGCGAATCTTGTATGATAGAATCTCGTTTTTTCACCGTTCCTCCTATCGCAAAACCATTCAAAACAGCCTAATTCTATAGTTTATCATTATACTAATCTATGGCTTGTTGCCGTGTTGTCAAGAAAAATCCGCCCCCCACTAAATATCAACGACTAATTGGCCTTCCGCCGCCTGCCCGAGTCCCTGCATGCTTTAGACAGGGATCCACCTATTTATGTACTTATAAAGAACTTTTTTGGTCATTTTTTTGTGCATTCTGTGCATTTTGTGCTTTTTTGTGACCAATTAAATACCTTTTTCGCTGGCTTCGCAAATGGGGTCCGGCTTAGACGGAAAACCAAGCCGGTAAAAACAAAATCCGCGTAAATTCGCGAAATCTGCGCAAACTGCGTCTAATTTTTCTTCGTGACTTGGTGCCTTCGTGAAGATATGAAGAGAGGGCATCCTCAAGTATAATTCGGTAAATATTAACCCTTATACGAAAGGCAAACAGTCCCCCGTGCCCTCAGCGGCTTGAAACAAACACGCAATACGCACACCTGGCTTCGAGCGAAGCGAAGCCGCGCTGAACGAAAATCACAACCTAATCTTAAGGCAGTCCGCCATAAAGCAGCAGGCCGTGTTAGAACAATCACCGCCGGACCTTCCGAAACACGGCTCGAAACCCTCTGCAATCTGGATACTATGGATAAGCTCTGCTTTCTTCATTTTCCCGGGTGTTATCCCGAGCTTTTTTGCCTTTGTTTTTATTTTGGGCATATCCATACGTTTCTGTGCAACTTTTGTTGCGGCCATCTTTTATCTCCTTTTACTCTGCTATCGGGGGTCTATTCCCCCACTTAATCTTCACTAAAAACTGGCCAGCATCTCTGCTGGCCTTTTGCTTTATCGCCAACTCTCCCGGCTAACTACTCCCAGCCTCTGGAAAATTTCCTCATTATATATTTCGAACTTTTAGGCTGGTAACATCGACAAAAAATACTAAAAAAGTGCGGATTTTTGTCTGCTATTCATATTTCTTGTGAATTTTTACGAATTGATACGCACTTATTACGCTTTTCCCCGTTTTTTTGTAACCGACCGCGTATTTGATTGAAGATATGCCGCAAAATCCCCCGACTTCACCCATACGATACACGCAATACGAATAACTACCTCATAATCCAGCGTTTGCCCTTGTAAGCCAGTCTGGCATAAGACCTTAGAGCTGGGTCACCGCTCAGCGAGTAGCTTAATTCAAGCGTCTTTCTAAGGTAGACCTTGACCGGCTTACCGGCCGCGTCTTTTGCCACCGGATGGTCAATGGCAGCCGTCTCGTTACTTAGGCCTGTTATAAATAGTGTTATATTCTTGACTTGCGCATCAAAATCCGGCCAGATAATCGCGATATCCTTGGCGTTATCTTCACCCTCAAGCATCATATTGCCGGCCTTGTCTAAAGGTTCGAGAAAAGGGTATTTTCGCTGATAACGCCTTTTTATTCCCTTAAACACCCCTGTCGGCGTGTTCCTGCCGGCCGGTATAACGTGAAAAGTATCGGTCATCAGGTCGCAATTAGGGTAGAAATCGACATCGTTACCTGTCTTGTTCGTCAGCGTGATTATCGTGTACCAGAATCGCCTCGCCTTGCCCCTTCCGCCTGACCGCAGCATAATTTGCTGTGGATGCTCATATGTTACATCTACCGTCCAGTCCATTCGGCCGGGCACAATGGCTGGCTCTGGTGCCGCCGCACACACGCCCGCCATCAACGCCCAGACTACCAACGTCCCATAAATAAAACTCTTCATCGTATAACCCTTTATCCTCTTTATGCTCCTGCGCACTTGTATCTATTGTACACGAAAATCGCCCAATATCCAAGAATATTCTTTAATTTTTCACCATAGTCTCCAGGTTTATCATCGACCTCTTGTCCGTATCTGTTTCCCCAATTTTTCAGATTTTTTTGCCCTTTCCACCCTGATTCCGCCAGTCTTAAACAGCTGCTCAATACGGAAAAGCATTGCCTCATACAAAGAATTGAGTTATTTTATCCCGCGACCGGTCAAATTCGTATCTCGAATGTGATACGAGTAGCAAAAAGCAGAAAGTAGAATTCAATGGCGGACGAACAAAAACGATTAGTGCGGCAGATTTTACTGCAGCAGATTGAGATTCTTCTCGAAGCCAACAACACCGCTACCCTCCGACGATTGCTCAACGAGCAGCGAGCGAGCGTACTTGCTGAAATCGTGGAACTTCTCGACAATGAGCAAAGACGCATTGTCTTCAATGTACTGAACAAACCACTGTCAGCCGAAGTTTTGGAGAAGGTTGATGAAGCCACCCGCTCCGCACTTTTCGATATCCTTGAAGACGAGGAGCTAAGGAGCATCATCTCACACCTCGACGCCGACGATGCCGCTGACGTCCTCATGGAGCTGCCCGCAGAAGAAAGCGCCGAGATATTGGAGAGCCTGCCCCCCGCCGAGTCCGCAGAGATTAAGGGCCTGATGCGCTACTCTGAAGACTCAGCCGGTGGGATTATGGACACGGCTGTAATAAGCGTTACCCAAGATGCTACCGTCGCACAGGCCGTCAATAAAATCCGCGCCGCCGAAATTGATGAGGATTTCTATTCGGTTTTTGTCGTTGACAAAAATGGCAAATTCCTCGGTGACGTTCGTGTCCGGTTTTTGCTCACAAGGCCCGAAAACACCAGGATAAACGAACTGATTGACCCTAACACTATCCACGTTGTGGCCAATGATGACCAGGAGAGGGTCCGAAACGTCTTCAGAGACAACGACCTTATTGTCGTACCCGTTCTGAACAAGGAGCACAAACTCATTGGTAGAATCACCGCCGACCGCATCGTCGAAGTGGCGGACGAGGAGGCTGCCGAGGACTTATACGCCATGGCCGGAACCGACCCTGACGAGCTTGACAAGGTCTCGGTCTTCCACGCCGCCCGAGTCAGAATGACCTGGCTGCTGCCCTGCTTGCTCGGCACCGCAATTACCGCCTTGGTCATCATGTTTTTCCATGGAAAGTTCGGCTTTGAAAATCTCGCACGAATCTTTACCGCCGCCGTCGCCTTTGTCCCGATGATTGCCGCCATCAGCGGCAACGCCGGCCTGCAAACTTCAGCCATTGTCGTCTCCGGCCTGGCTACCGGACACCTCGCCGCTTTGAAATTGAGCCAGGTCTTTACACGAGAAGTGCGAATTGCTCTTCTTGTAGCATTAAGCTGCGGCCTGATAGGTGGTATGGCCTGTGCGTTTTTACTTCATTTCAAGCCCTCATCAGGCACCGTCGAACCATTACGCCTTGTCCTCGCATTTGGCACCGCAATGTTTTCTGCGATTATGGTCGCAACGACACTTGGATTATTTTTGCCGTTTTTGTTCCGCCGAATCGGTATCGACCCGGCCATAAGTTCCGGCCCCCTCGTTACTACCGCAAACGATTCAATAAGCGTCGCAATTTATATGACCCTAACGCTGCTGCTTGCACAGTAAGGAGATAAAATTATGCAGGAGCTTAATTACACCTGTCCCAAATGCGGAAACTCTCAGTGTGAAGTCGGCGAATTTCGCGCTGCTGGCGGGTTCCTCAGTAAAATATTCGATGTCCAGTCAAAACGCTTTACAACCGTAATATGCACAAGGTGCCAATACACTGAAATCTACAGGGTGGCGTCCAGCATGCTCGGAAACATCTTCGATTTATTCACTAATTGACGCCGGGTGATTTGGTGCGGGTGCCTGCCCCGTTGCTTAGAGTGTCGTCCACTCTAATGGGGTCATTGCGAGCGAGGCGCAGCCGAGCGCGGCAATCTCAACTTCATCATTCTATATTCCTTGTTCGATATTCTATATTCTTTACCGTCATTGCGAGGAGCGCAGCAAGTCTGCCCTCAGCGCAGCCGAAGGCAAGCAATCCCTCAATGTCTAAACCTTTCTGATGGTACGTCAGAAAGCAAAAAGCCCCGACAAAAGCTCGGGGCATTCTGATTTATCTTCGGAAAAAACTCTAAATAATCAATTCTTTATTTGCCCGTATACCACCATTGAGGAACATCTTCACCATAAATGGTGGGTTGGAGGGGGTCGGAGGAGGGTGTGGGATTTTTCACACCAAATGTTTCCCAAAGCCAGGTAACGTGTCCATCCAGCCAAAGAATATTAGCTTTTCCACCTGTCCTGAATGGGTCATCAAACTTTATGGCATGCCTGAAAATACCCCTGTATTGTGCCTTACGTTCGGTCGTGCCTCCCGGTCGATGACGCTCTAAATTCCATCCGCCGGGAGTACCATCGTTAAAAAACATATCGTGGGTGTTGTCGTCAACTCTTGGTTCAACATGGTCGGTACAAAAAACAAAACTTGAGGGTTTTCGTATCTCACTTATGTTTTTATTGGTGCTGTAGGCATTGAGACCATAGGCTGCCTTGTTAAGTAACTGAGGATCCTGGCCGGGATACATTGTGTCAAAAAAAACAGATTTGAAAGCGGGACAGCCAAAAATCTTCGTGTCCTTTGCATAAGTTCTATAATTAACACCCCAGTAGGCATCGTTATGAGTATTTTCCATAGGCCTACCTGTTGTTGGGTCGTCCCAAAACCATCGATTGCATTTCCTGTCGAGTCTGTCATCCCCTGCGTAAATAATTGCACCTTCGTTGTCATCCATGTAGAGCAACACACACAGCCCGATTTGTCTCAAATTTGACGTACACATTGCGTCCATCGCTCTTTGCTTGGCCGACTCTAAAGCAGGTATCAGCATTGCCATCAATAACGCAATAATGGCGATTACCACCAAAAGCTCTATTAAAGTAAACGCCCTTCTTTTATCCATCTTAAAACAACGCCCCTTTCCTTAAACGATCCATAAGATACACAAAACCTGCCTTATGTCGCGTTAATTTCACATTTTTTACATTATTTTTTCGGTACTCCTCTAAAATAGAATATATCTTAAATCCGACTTTTTTTCAATCTCTAAGTCAAAAAACTTGAAAAAAAGTCCAATAAATCGGCCTCAGGTGTCATTTTAGCGTTTTTTTTCTTAGGGCTTCTAACAAAATGAAATAGCAGATGTCTTTCATTACGAGCGGAATCCCGACTTGTCGGGCTGGAGCCCCCACTTTCACTGGAGGTTGTTTGCCTTGTTTAGCCGTGCCTCCAAAGGCGACGAAACATGAAAATGTCATTACGAGCACTTCGCTTCGCTCAGCATAAACTCCGCGAAGCAATTTCAACTCTCAGAAAGCCCGGGATTGCTTCATTCCTTGCTTTCCTCGAAATGACAATCCCTCAAATCACAACTAACTGCCCGCTTACCCCCCAAAAAGCCCTGAATTATCCCATCCAATTGTCCACTAATTATGGGGCCTTGTCGGCTGTCGTTAACTAAATCTGCTGAAAAATCAGAATAATTGTGCAGGCGACAAGCTTGACAATCCGCAGAAAATCATTATAATAGAGTGGTATAAGGGCTTTGTTTTACAAATGTTAGAGCAGCGCAAAACGCATAAGTCCTGTGCTCTTGTGCGTCAGTCTGCAATTACAAAGAAAAGGTGAGAAAGGATTAACCACAGGTTTCACGGATTAGCACCGATTTATTTCGGTATAGACTTTGACGTTGGTACTAAATTATGGCCGCAGAGCAATCCATGAATACGAAAAATTCCGACCAGGAGCCGGAGTTAAACAAGTTTTTCAGGGCCGCCATAAAGACCCAGGCAAACGACCTGCACCTCAAGGTCGGCCAGCCGGCAAAATTACGCCTTTATGGCCGACTGAAAAATACCACCGGCGAAGTAATGACTCCGGAGAGAATGGAGCAGCTCGTCTTCGAGATTCTAACTCCCGCACAAAAGGAGCTTTTCGTACAAAACGGAACGCTCGACTTCGCACACGAAATTGGCGATGAAGACCGCTTCCGAATAAACATATTCCATCAGAGAGGCATGATTAGTCTTGCTGCAAGACGCGTCAGCGCAAACGTACCTCCGTTTGAACGCCTACATCTGCCAAAAACGCTGGAAACGATATGCGAACGGTCTCAGGGACTCGTACTTGTCGTAGGACCAACAGGGTGTGGAAAAACCACCACAATCGCTTCAATGATAAACTACATAAACCACACTCGCTCCTGCCATATAGTTACAATCGAAGACCCAATCGAATATCTGTTTAAGGACGCCAAAGCAATCGTATCACAAAGGGAAATTGGAATCGACGTGCACGACTTTGAGGATGCCTTGAGGTATTTGATGCGGCAGGACCCTGATGTCGTCTTCGTGGGTGAAATGCGAGATGCCAGAACCGTCACTGCCGGAATGAGGGCCGCAGAAACCGGACATCTTGTTTTTGGAACGATGCACTCGGCAAATGCCTCCCAGGCCATTCACCGGCTCTTAGACCTCTTTCCACAAGGCGAAAGAGACCTTACAAGACAAACTCTAAGCCTCGCAATGACAGCAATCGTTAGCCAGGTACTGCTGCCAAGTATCAAGGAAGGCATAGACAGGCTGCCCGCCCTGGAAATTCTTCTTGCAAATCCGGCAGTCAGAAAGCTCATCTCCGACGGACGAGAAAATGATTTGCCCAGTGTCATACGAAGCTCTCAACAGGAAGGAATGCAGGACCTTACAGATAATCTTTGTAAATTAGTGAAAAACGGCTCTATAGACCCGAAGGAAGCATATAAATATGCTCCAAACAAAGATGAGCTAAAAATGGCGCTAAAGGGCATAAGAACTACTGCTGAGGGAATCCTGTGACACCGTTGAACGTAAAGAACGTAAAGAGAGAACACAAAACAAAAACCCTAAGTTATGGTTTTTAGCTTTTTGGGACGTTTTATGCCAAATTTACTTCTAAGCTCTGTGCAATACGCCGGATACATATCCATAATTAAGTTTCTCACCTTTTTGGTCTTGTTTTTTCTATGGCTGCCGCTGGTTAGCTGGGTCTACAAAGACGCCAAAGCCGTGGAAGCAAAAGAGGTCTTCTGGACCGCCGTTGTTCTCGGTACCGGGGCTGCTGCGGCATTAATCTGGCTCCTTATTCCTGTTTTTATCATCGGTGTCCTGTTCTATGTGATGGCCGTAGGAACGGCTTCTCTCTGCTATGTAAGGCACCGAAATTCCAGGGTTATGGATTATGGACGAGTCTTAACTGTCGAACATATCAAAAGCCTGTTCGTCAGCAAACAAAAAAGACTTGACTCGCTCACAGGCTTTCTTTTTATAACGGCAAACAAAAACGAAGTCCCTCTGCCTCAGCCGCAAACGCCGGACTTTTTTGGGTATAAGGCAGCCTATGAACTTTTAACTGACGCTATGTGGCGAAGGGCAAGCGATATTATCTTTTCTCCCGCCTCACAGAACTACAATGTTACTTACTATGTTGATGGTGCTGCGCTGAAACAGCCGGCTATCGCCAGAGGACAAATGGGCTTCTTGATTCACTTCCTCAAGAACCTTGCTGATTTGGACATTAACGAAAAGCGAAAACCGCAAAAAGGAAAGTTCAAAATCAGCCAGGCCAGGCAGGACGAACAGGAACAACGGGACATCGGCTGGGAAGTAATCACTGCCGGCTCAACCGCCGGAGAGCAAGTCAGACTAAAACAGATAGTAAAGCAGGAAGTGTCAAGATTGGCCGATATCGGTTTGATGCCTGAGCAGCTCGAGCAGCTAAGTAAAATGCGCGGAACAAAGCAAGGCCTGTTTATCGTAACAGGCCCTAAAAAAAGCGGCGCAACAACCACACTTTATGCACTACTGAGAAATCATGACGCCTTCCTTAACAGCATAAACACACTTGAGAAACGACCTTCTGCCGACGTGCCCAATATTACCCAAAACGTCTTCACACTTAGTGACACCGGAACAACCACCTTTGCAAAAAAGTTGCAGGAAGTAGTAAGAATGGGACCCGATATCGTTGGCGTTGCCGACTGCGAGGATGCCGAAACTGCTCAAGCCGCCTGTGCTGCCGCTAAAGATGGCAAAGTCATATATGTTACACTCACAGCCGATAGTGTAGTACAGGCGATGGGAAAATGGATAAAATTAGTCGGCGATAGAAACCTTATCGCAAGGACGCTGCGCGGCATAACTAACCAACGATTGTTTAGAGTACTTTGTGAGGAATGCAAACAGGCCTATGCGCCCAATAACGAGCTTCTCAGAAAGTTCAACATCACCGCGGACAAGGTAAAAGCACTTTATCGAACCGGCAAAGTTGTGGTTGGAAAACGCGGAAAAGAAATGACCTGCGAAAAGTGCCAGGGAACTGGTTATGTCGGAAGAACAGGCGCTTTTGAAATGATTATAATAAACAACCAGTTAAGAAAAACCATAACACAATCAAAGTCACTGGCGGAAATCGGTTCACACTTTAGAGGCGCTAAAATGCTCTATCTACAGGAGCAGGTTCTCAGAAAAGTCATCAATGGAACAACTGCAATAGACGAAATGATTAGAGTACTTTCTGCGCCCAGAAAACGAAAGCACAAATAGCCGGAACAGGATGCGTAAATTTCTAATCGAGTTACGGATTACGAGAAAATGGGGACATTATAATGGTTGACTTAATTGTAGTGTTAATAGTGTTGGGCTGTGCTGCTTTACTGTATCTAAAAAGCACGCTCGTTAAGGCGTTTGCTTCGTTGATAGTTGCTGTTTGTGCAAGTGTAGTTGCGTTTGGCTACTTTGAGCTCCTGGCAAATGTCTTCATCGGCCGTGATCTTCTTATACCCTGGGCCCAGCCGATTTCTTTCGCATTATTATTTATTTTGACCTTTGCCGTACTCCAGACAGCCGCCATCCAGTTGATTCGCCAGCCGGTTGACTTGGGACTTTGGCCTGAACGCATCGGACGAGTTGTCTGTGGAATCTTCCTGGGACTCTTCTTGTCCGGCTTGTTACTTACAGCACTCGCAATGGCGCCTATACCGAACAAATATCCTTACCAGCGTTTTGACCAAAGATACCCGGATGCCGAACACCCAAACAAGGTCCTGCTGAATCCCGACGGCTTGGCAACAGGATTGTTCGGCGTCATAAGTAGCGGCAGCCTCAGCGGAAAAAGGAGCTTCGCTACTTTGCATCCGGACTTCATCGACCAGGCATTCTTAAATCGACACAACACTTCTGAGGGCGTACCAGGCATTACCAAATCGCAGGCAATAGAAGTACCTAAGAAAAATGCCGCCTGGTACGCACCCGAAGGTATAAAAGATTCGGAGGGCAATCCCATATCGCCGAAAAGCGGCCATGTCCTCACCATCGTCCGCATCGGAATAAAGCAAAACGCGGTAGTGCAGGCCGGAACTTTTACACCCGCTCAGTTAAGGCTCGTTTGCAAACAACAAGCCGATGCCAGGAATCCACTTGCAGGAAAAGGACAAATCGTTTACCCCATCGGTTACATCGCAGGATCGGACTTATTGCAAACCAAAAGATTGAGTGACGTGATAAGAGTAAGCCGCTCCGATTTCGGAGCCAACGACAGGACAAGATGGATTGACTTTGCCTTTTATGTGCCGGCTGGTCTTGTGCCGGTACTCGTCGAGTTCAAGCAGAACAGCATCGCAGAAGTCCCAACGCTCGTGTCCCCCGAACAGGCGCCGACCCCGATACCGTTCGTTCCCTCATCTGGCAGTGAAAATAATCCGAGCCCACCCAACAATACTTCTCGCCCACAAACCTCCGGACGACCCACACAGCCAAAAAATACTTCTGACAAAAAAGGCATTGGACTTAGCCCTCTCACCAGACCACTCGTCGGCCCACAGCTCGACGACTACAAATAGCCCAACCACGATGTTTACAAACGCTGAACGGAAAGAAGTTCCTAGCGCGGTCTTCTACCTCAATTTCAATGCTTCTTAGACTCGGCGTTTTCTCAGGAACGCTAATCCCCCAAGGCCCAATAGCAACAATGTCGCAGGCTCCGGGATAGCTATATCGTGTAATGCAATGTGTGAATAGGTATATGACTCACCTATGTCGATGCTTAATGCTGTCTCATCCGCCCAGAATCCCGATATCCAACCGTCACCATGTGAGCCACCGACATTGGCATAATCCAAATCATAGCCAAAAACATTCACTACGCTATCACCGCCTGCCCTAATACAGCTTATTTGGCCAGCATAAAGGTTGAGAGAAGAAGAGTCCGTAACAGTTATAAGATTGATATCGCCCCCGAAAATATTCAAATGACTCGAGCCGCCCACGATCGCGTTGCTGATGTGTTCACCGAAGAAGTCAATAGTTATCGACCCTGGGCAAGCAAAACCTACGAGCAGCTGGCAAATATCACCCTCTTCGATAACGGTGTCGATCCCCGGTATGACGTTGCCATCATAATAATAGGCGGTGCAGACATTTGAAGCTGTGAGAGCAGTTAAAACTGCCAAAGCAAGTACGTTTCCAATTTTCATTTCTAAGCCCCCTTAAAAATTATATTTTACGATACATTGTTTTTAGTGCCATAATAGAGCGTAACGATACACATATTCTTGAGGGTAGCAAAAATTGTGCCACTTTTGCCTTGGCGGATTGAAGTTATCACATAAGCTTGTAATAATAAAGGACTTATAAATACAAGAGCCGAAAAAATAATATATCTCCATTAGTAAAGGCCGCTGATAATGGATAAATTTTCCACATATATTGGAAAAACATACTATTGCTTTACAAAATTGAGGTTGACTGGAACCGGTATGTTTCCTAAACTAATTGGGATCAATTATTATTTGAAGAAAGGAGTGTGCTATCTTGTATCTGTTTAGAATGACGGTATGTCTGTATCTTATTACGCTTTTGTCGAGTCCTGTTTTTGCCGGTATACAATGGAGCACATTCCTCGGAGGAAGCAGCGGTGAGATAGGCAAGGGCATCGCCAGAGACTCGTCAGGTAATATATATGTAACCGGGACTACAACATCATCAAACTTAGCTACTGACGATGTATACGATGAATTTTATAATGGTGGAAAAGATGTTTTCGTGGCCAAGTTCAATAGCAGTGGGAGTGATTTAATTTATTTTACCTATATCGGTGGAGGAAATGATGAAGAAGGTCTTGACATATTTGTTGACTCTTCAGGGAATGCTTATGTAACAGGCTGGGCAGAATCAGATTTCCCAACTACCCCCGGGGCTTACGATAGAACCTACAGTAACCAGCAAGACGTTTTCGTTCTTAAGCTCAGCAGTGATGGTAGTGATCTACTTTACTCCACCTATATCGGTGATGAATACTGTGACCATGGATACGGGATTGCAGTCGATAGTTCCAGTAATATTTATGTTGCCGGTTATACATCGTCACCAGATTTTCCAACCAAACTTGGGGCTTTTGATACAGAGATGAACGGGAGCGATGCTGGCTTTCTTTTGAAATTTAATTCAACACTGAGCGATTTGCTCTACTCAACGTTTGTAGATGGTGATAACATCGATAGTTGTAGTGCTATTGCTCTGAGCGGCAATGACGCGTATGTTACAGGTTATACACACAGCACAGATTTCCCAACTACTGAGGGTGCGTATGATAGGAACCTCTATCCTGGAACGGTTGATGCATTCATATTCATCTTCAGAATCAGTTCTATCTCACAAACCCTGCTGTATTCTACTTATATAGGAGGAGCTGGCGGAGACTTTGGCACAGGTATTGCCCTGGATAGTAGCGGAGACGTGTATATAACTGGTGAAACCGCATCTACGACAGGATTTCCTATAAAAAACGCGTATGACAGCTCTCACAATGGTGGCACTTACGATGTCTTTGTAACTCAAATTGACCCTGAAGGCAACGGCAGCAATGACCTCGTCCGTTCCACTTACATAGGTGGAAGCAGTAACGATTACGGTGAAGCCATAGACCTTATGCGTGACTTGCCGGTTGTGACAGGCTATACCGACTCTACCAATTTTCCAACCACCATTGGCGCATATGATAGGGATGATCACGATGACAGTGACGTGTTTGTTTCAGTACTTAAAACCTATGGCGTGTGGTGGGAGCTGAACTACTCTACATACGTTGGCGGCAGTGGAAGAGATAGAGCCAATGCCATAGTAGCTAATTCAAACAGAGTGTATGTGACGGGTTATACAACCGATGATAGTTTTCCAACCACAACTGGGGCTTATGACGAAGACCATGGTGGATCTAGTGATGTTTTTGTATTTAACCTGAGGCCTGTGCCGGAAGACTCGCACAAATTTTATATAAAAAATAATTCAGGCGACCCTGTCGCCTGGTTTGGCAATTTAGGTAATCTTGTCTTAAAAGGAAGCTTGACACCAAACACAACACCCCAAGCATCAGCTAATGATGAGTTCAGGATTCAGGATTCAATAGGCGATGATGTTGCGATAATTGATGCGACTAACGGAAATATGTACATTAAGGGGTCAAGACAAAGCACTTGGGAGGACCCGTCTGCAGAAAGTGATGAATTCATTATCGAAAGCAGTACTGGCCCGGTTGGTTATATTAATGAGTTGGGTAATTTGTATCTGAAGGGCCAATTATATGAGAATGCAATTCCATAAATAAAAACAGAGGACGGAAAACGAAGGAAAAATTAAAAGTTAGTGAAAATTCGTGTTAATTCGTGACTAAACAGCAAAATTGCTAAATCCAGCCGACGAACTCAGAACGTGCAGTTCCGAGCTTTGCTGCTGTAAGGGGATTTCGCCCTGCCATTCACCCCTAACAGCTAACAGCCAATTCTTCCACATCTAATTCCATCAGATGCTCGAGATACGTGTTCAATTCTTCTTCAGAAAAATTGGCGAGAAATTCCGGCTTGGCGCTTCTGTTTATTTCACAGATGCAATCTATCAGTTCCCTTTTACTCATTTGCAACATCCTTCAAAACTACTAAGCTGCTCCCCCAACCTATCCAGTATCGATAGGCTGAACTTTTTTTCTTTAGCCGACCGCCCGACCGCCGAACTAACGCCCTATAACATAAGACACTACATAACAGGCCTGGCCGGCCTTCGAGCACAACATATAGCTCGACCGAACGACCACCTCGCCTTAGTTGCTTCAATGTCCAATAAAATCGCCATCACAGGCAGTCAATCCAAACAAAAAAAATCAGGATTTTTTTCATTTTCCGCTTAAATGTTTGGGTATATAATCATCCCTGGAAAGATTGACATTCCAGCGGTACGGGTTGAGCAATTGTTACAGGCAGTAGGTGATTGGCGTGCTGAAAATGCAAATTCCATCCGGGGGCCAATAAAATGAAAGCCCTTTTAATAGCTGCTTTGAGCGCCGTAGTGATGCTTGCCGGCTGTGCAAGTTCCAGAACCTTCCAGCTTAAACAAAAGCGCGCAGCAGATAATTCTCGCGTGAAAAGAGAATACATTAAAAACCGGAAGGCCGCAGAAATAGCGAAAGAAGTATTAGAAGAAAAAAAGATCCTTGATGCTATAGAGCAGAAGCATCATCAGTAGGCCGAACCTGAACGCACGGAGCGAGAATAGAACACCAATGAAAAGACCTAAAATCAGTTGCAATTTTGGGGCGGTTTTGGTAAGCTAATAACATCGGAAACAATAGTAGTTTTGTCGACAGGTATATATGGGATATCTCGTATTCACTCTCGTGGCTTTGGTTCTGTTGGTAACTGCTCTGGGCCTTCTTTCTTCCCGGAGGTACAGGGAACGTATACATTTTGAAATAGGCGAGCGAGAGTGGACCACGGAGAAATTGCGTGAAAGCGAGGCGCTGTTGCGGACGGTCATAGATTCGACCAAAGAAGCAATGATATCTATCGGAGAGGATGGTTTGATAATCCTGTTCAATCCAGCCGCACAAAAGATGTTTGGGCGAGAAAAAAGGGAAATGATAGGCCGGCCGCTCGAATCTCTGATGCCCGAGCAGTACAGAGAAGCGCATCGGAAATATGTGAACAGCTATTTCGCCACGGGCAAACCACACGGCGCAATCGACAGGATTCTCGAACTGCCGGGCTTACGAAGTGACGGAACTGTATTCCCTATAGAAATATCTCTTTCCGCAGGCAGGCTTGAAGACAAACAGTTTGTGATTGCCATCGCCCGCGACATCACCGAGCGCAAGCAGATAGAGAATGCGCTGCGCAGGAGCGAGGAGCGCTTCCGGCAGGTTGCGGAAAACTCGCAGGAATGGATCTGGGAGGTGGACGCCGACGGTCTTTACACGTACGCCAGTCCGGTCGTTGAGAAAATTCTTGGATACAAACCTGAAGAGCTCATCGGCAGGATGCACTTTTACGATTTGTTCCACCCGGACAGACGCGAAGAACTGAAAAAAGCGGCCTTTGAGGTATACAACAAGAAGCAGTCTTTTCGCGAATTTTTGAACCTGAATGTTCACAAGAATGCCAGCCCGGTCTGGCTCTCGACCAGCGGCGTTCCCATACTCGATGACAAAGGTAATCTCCTTGGATACCGGGGCGCCGATATTGATATCGCCGGGCGCAAGCAGGTTAAACCAAGTTAAAAAAATTGCCTGAAAAACAAACAAGAAAAGGCTGTCACTTCAGGAAGAGCAAGCCCGGCAGAAAATCGTCCCTCATTACGCGAAAAAAAAGGACACGGATTTGTAGATGGTCAGTGCTCAAATGGTAAGTGGTAATTGGTGCCGAAGTAAGTCAAGATACAGGTCAAGGGCGACGAACCCGTCAGCCCGACCGCACCGGAGGGATGACAATGTTAGGGAATTTCGTATATCGTTTTTAGTATGTCGCATCGAGTATCCGGCATTGAGTATCCATCCACCAATCCACTAATCCGCTCTGTGGTCTCAGCGTTCTCGGCGGTTAATCCTTTCAGATGACTGAAACACATCTCTCACACAAATCAGGATATTTGCTGTCGGCCCCAACGCTCGGCCAGAGGTTCCAGCACCGCTGACATTTTGCGTAACTGCTCTTCTCCGCCACGACCGTCGTTTCGCCCGCGCCCTTTTGCAGCTTCACCTCGCTGACTATGCACAAGGCCGCAAACTGTTCAAGTCCAAACTCATTTAGAAGCCCGGCAAATTCCTCATCTTCGCAGTAAACGGTTACGCTCGCTTCCTGATTGCTCGCAATCTTTTTCTCCTGTCTCAATCCCTCAAGCACCCGCAGAACCTCGTCACGCAGTCCCATTAACTTCTGCCACCGTTCTTCGTCCCCTCGCCAGTCGATGGGCTCATCGACTTTTGGCATCTTAGCTAAATGAACGCTTTCAACCGCTTGAGACTTAAACTTCATCGCCGCCCACGCTTCCTCCGCCGTGTGAACCAGTATCGGCGTCAGCATACGAACCAGGCTGTCTAATATCTTATACATCGCGGTTTGGGCGCTTCGCCGCGACAGGCTGTCTGACGCATCGCAGTAGAGTCTGTCCTTGAGCACATCCATATAGATACTGCTCATCTCGACCGTGCAGAAATTATAAAGAAGCGAAAAAACCTTATGATAGACAAAGTTCTCGTAGGCTTCCGTCACGTTCGCAATCAGCTTTTGCAACTGCTGCACCGCCCACTTATCGACCTCGAACATATCATCGTAAGCAACGCTCATAGCCGGGTCAAAATCATCGGTATTGCCAAGCAGGTATCGCAGCGTATTCCGGATTTTCCGATACGCGTCCTGCGTCCTTCCTATCAGCTCATCGGTGCACCGTACATCTTCCTGATAATTGACACTCGCCACCCACAGCCGCAGAATGTCCGCCCCGTATTTTGCCACCTCATCCTGGGCCACAACATAGTTACCTAACGACTTCGACTGCTTCATCCCGTTCTCGTCAACGGTAAAGCCGTGCGTCAAAACATTCTTGAACGGCTCTTTCCCAGTCGCCCCAAGCGCCGCCAGAAGTGACAGTTGAAACCACCCGCGATGCTGGTCCGAGCCTTCCAGGTATAAATCGACCGGCACGGGCCACCCCGCATCCTTCACACACACACTGTACCAGCTACACCCCGACTCGAACCAGACGTCGAAGATGTTTTCTTCCTTATGCAGGTCGTCGAAGCAAAATCCTTCCGGCAATTCAAAATCATCGCCCAGAATCTGACGCGGCGAGTCCGTAAACCAGCTATCAGAACCGTGTTTGCCGATATGTCTCGCCACCGCCAATACGGACTCCTTAGTCATCAAGCTTTTGCCGTCCGAGTCCACAAGCGAGGGTATCGGCAGTCCCCAGCTTCGCTGCCTGCTGATACACCAGTCTGGCCGGGTCTCAAGCATACCCTCAATTCGTTTCTGTCCCCACGCAGGTATCCATTTTACTTTCGCAACGCGCTCCAGCGCCAAATCCCGCAGACTCTTGCCGATGCCGGGCAGCTCCCTGTCAACGCTGATAAACCATTGCTCCGTTGCCCTGAAAATCACCGGCCCTTTACTCCGCCAGCAGTGTGGATAGCTGTGCGAAATCTCGCCCTCGGCAAAGAGAAACCCTTTTTCGCGCAAATGATTATTTATGGTACTATCAATCTCCAACACTTTTCGTCCTCGCAGCCAATCCGGCACCGTATCGTCATACCGCCCATCGTCCAGCACCGGCGAATAGACCGCAAGCCCATACTTTTGCCCCGAAACAAAGTCCTCAAGCCCATGTCCCGGCGCAGTATGTACGAGCCCGGTTCCATCTTGAGTCGTAACGTACTCAGCCAGAATTACCATATAGGCGTCTTTGTCCGTCGGATTATCTTCCACAAACGGATGCAAATACCGAAGCCCTTCGAGTTCGCTGCCGCGTACCGCCTTTTCGCTAACCTGATATTGTTTCTTTTCCAGATTACCCGCTTCGACCACCGCCTCGACACGCTCGGTCGCTACTATCGAAACAAACCGGTTAACTTCTGTCTTCTGTTTTCTGTCCTCTGCCTTCTGTCTTCTGTCCTCTTTCTTCTGCTCATATCTTATCGCCGTATAATCCAGGTGGGGATGCACCGCTATCGCCAGGTTCGCCGTCAGCGTCCACGGCGTCGTCGTCCATATCATAAAGCAGACCTTCGCGGCTTCAGCCTCGCTTTTTTCAATCAAACCAAGCTCCACCAATCGGCCAACGCTCTCTTCGGCGACAGGAAAATTAACAAAGATACTCGGCGACGATATGTCCTTATATTCTAATTCAGCTTCAGCCAGAGCCGTCTCGCACCCAATCGACCAATGAATCGGCTTAAGCTGCTTATATACCAGCCCCTTATCGACCAGCTCCGCAAATACCTCCACAATCCCCGCCTCGTATTGCGGCTTAAATGTAAGATACGGCTTATCAAACTCGCCGAATATACCCAACTCCTGAAATTGTTTGCTTTGTATCTTGACGTATTTGCTCGCATATTTCTTACAGGCCTTGCGGATGTCCGGCTTACTCATCTGGCGCACCGCGTCCCCTAATTCCGCTGCGACCTTTGCCTCGATGGGCAGGCCGTGGCAGTCCCAGCCCGGCAGATACGGCGCATCGAACCCCGACATAGTCTTATACTTGACAACGAAATCCTTGAGCACCTTGTTGATAACGTGCCCCATATGGATATCGCCGTTAGCGTATGGCGGCCCATCGTGCAGTATATACAACGGCGCCCCTTTCCGTGCCTTGCGTATCCTGCCGTAGATGTTCTTCTTCGCCCATTCCTTGCGAAGCTGCGGCTCTCGCTGAACCAGATTGGCCTTCATTGAAAAGCTCGTCTTCGGCAGGTTCAATGTGTCACGGTAGCCTTTTGCCTTTTCCTTTTGCTCTGACATTCCAAAAATTCCTCAAAATTCTATTTACGAACCAAACATATTACGCATTCAATCGGACAAAGTCAACATCACCTTGTCATTGCCGGACCTGCTGTGCAGGCCGCGGCAATCTCATCCGTAACATTTTAGATTACTTCCCGTATCATCCTGTTGTCCTTTCTAATTTTTCTTCGTGTCTTACTGCCTTCGTTGCAAAAACTACAAACCTCTGTGCTCTCTGTGTCCTCTGTGGCTAAAAAGAAAAGCCTTCCGGACTTTGCTGCTCCGGAAGGCTTTTAATACCTGTTCATATAGCTTTCTCAGGGCAGCTTCAGCTTCTCCGCAATAATTATCATAATCGCAATGTTCATTATATTAGTCATAAATCCAAAACCCAATATACCAATTCACCAATCACTAATTCACTTTAGTCTATAATTCGGCTTATGTCAAGCGAAAGTTTAAAAAAGTCCAAAGATTTCCACAACTCAACACTATCTCTTGCCCTTGACAGTAGCTTTCCGTGCACTCGTCCAAGCCTTTAATAGCTGGCTGGACATAGTTTGCCGGATGCCTTTAATTTTCTTTATATTTTATAACGAACCTGCCTGATCCTAAAAGCCTCTTTTCCACCTTCCATTATATCAATAACTGTTTTTACAATATCATTATTGTCAATTGAGCCTGACAATTGCAACAGGCCTTTGTCATTACTTTGAGAGTCAAGCACTATAACCTGCTCAGCATCCCCTAAAACAACAATATTGGGGTTATGCGTACATGCTATTATTTGCCTGGTCTCTTTTAGTTCAGCAAGAATATCAACCAGCACATTGCCAACTAAACGATTGTCAAGGTTATCTTCTGGTTGATCAATCATTAATGGAGATTTCTCTGCCAATGCTATTAATGGAAGCATAGCGCTCGATCTTTGGCCTGGAGACAGCTTGTCCACTGGTTTACCATTAAGCATAATGCTTTCGTAATCATCCCAGCCTGTTTCCTGCATCTTGAGAACATCCAGCATAACTTTGCCAGCATCCGTAAGTACAGGAATGTCTGCGCCTTCGTGCTTCTCATATATCTGACAATTTTCTTTAAATTTGCTGACATGATTATCTGTTAAGTCCGTGGCAGTACTCCGCATTTCTTCTATCTTTCCTTGGAGGATAAACCGGCAAAATTCAAGCGGGTTAAAGTTAGACGAAATGATATCTTTCAATTTTTGCTCAACTCTCATCCCTCTTGACTTTAAAAATGCAGGTATAGCTTTTAAGAATGCCTCCCTGTCACCGGAAGGTATCATACGAATATCTATTTTCAGCTTATCATTTGTGAAGCGATTGAGTTTTTCCTTTACTTCCTCAACCTTGTTTGCCCTGATACAGGTAATCTGATTCTGGGACTGCTCTAATCTTTTCAGGATGTTACTTCTTTCTACAATTTTCTGTTTAAGCTCTTGCCACACTTCCACATAACTTTCTCTTAATGCTGTAACTGTCGCAAGCCTTTTCTTGGCATTACTCCTCAAATCGGCGATTTTCTGCTGATCTGGTTTGTCAGAGAACTGCTCTCGGAGGTCAGAATATAACTTGTTGATTTCCGTATCGAGGGAAGTGTCTTTTTGGCTTAACATATTTTCGAGTTCTTCAAGTCTGACTATGATTTCCCGAATGTTACTTGCTGTATATTGCTCAATCTGTACAACTCTCTTATCTTTCAGTTGCTCATCAGTCCACCATTTCTGGAGTTCCTCACCACCGGCTTTAAGTATTTTGTCCAGCCCTGAGCGGATATTAACAGGTTCTACTTCCTCAATCTTGGTTTTTAGTTCTGAGGTATTGTCACTAAGCTTGCTATAGACAGCCTTTTTAAGCGAAGCGAAATCTATGGCTTCAAAATGCTCTTTAACATCATCTTTATTTATCCTGTCAAAATCGTCTTTGAACTCTTTATACCGGTATATGAAGCCGTCATCTTTGTTAAGAATCTGATTAAGTTTTGCAATCTCTGCCTCAATTTGCCGTCTATTACTCTCCAATTCCACCAAGATTTGCTGGCGTATGTCTAAGGCTTCTGCAATGTTAGGAATCATTCTGTCAAGAAGCGATCTTTGCCTTGGAGTATCTCTTCCCAATGTTTCGATTTCACTCCATCCGTACAGCCTTAATGGATATTCTCCTGCTCTCTCAATATCGTCGACAGAAATATAATTGCCATCAAGGTCGTATACCTTAGTTGTATAGTCCTGTTTAGGATCATAAGTAGCTTCAAGTACCCGGATTTCACCATCACTTAATTTGTAGTAAATTCTTAACAGTGTGCCCTGAAGAGTTGCTTTTTGCAGGTCTAATATACGTGTAGACAGTTTATTAGCCTGATCAAGTTCTTTTAATGTCCTATTGTAGCCAAATACATATCTAAAAACCTCTAAAAGAGTAGATTTTCCTGAACCTCTGGGGCCGATTATACAATTTAAATTTTCAGAAAAGGCTATTGCTACATCCTCAAAAAACGATTCTTCTGAGCCGGATATGCTCATGCCTATTACCCTTGGTGAAGTAGGAACAACAATTTCGTCAGAAAACCTTATTCTTGTTTCCGGGAATTTCAGAGCATCCCTTAAGCCTTCTATCGAGAGTGTTGTCATCTTCACCATTGTAGTGCGTTGGTTGTTAGCATAATCTTCTATGCAATGTGCGTCATAACCCATTATGGTCGCTATGTTTCTTCTTTTTCCGTCAGTTTCATACCAGCGGTAAAACTCTTTGTGTTCTTTCTTTTGTATTTCTATTGCGTCAAAACCAAAATCGAATAAGAATTTCGTAAGTGATATATCTATTTCTATCTGCTTCTCCTTTTGTGTTTTAGGATCGAATGTCTGCAATGCAATTATGTTTTTAGCAGTCTGGCGAAATTCAGATCTCATGCCATTGCTGGATTCAATGTGAGCTGCAATGCACAATCCCCCAAGCTTATGAATTTCACTAACCCAGGCATTGAAATCTTTTATTTCAACTTCTTCTTTCCCTGTTCTTTTATTTTCAACAGGAATTCCTCTGAGAAGCGATGCGAATGTTTCGGGGTTTGAACCCGGTGGCATTATAACTGTAATATGTATCCTAACATCTCCCAAGACAGGAGTGGTTCGCACACTGATTTCCATACCTGGCAAAATAACTAAATGACTTTGCTTTGACGAATGATTTGCCAGCCGCTCAGCGTAGCTACACTTCATGTGGTCAGTTATAATCACTAGATCGCAGCCTGACCTATCTCGTATTATCTCATAAAAATCGGATTCTTTGTCGGCAGGCAGATAATTCTCTTTATTATTTAGATTTGAGTCTCCCTTGTTCTTACACCAGTCATGACTTAGGGGAGAATGACAATGAAAAGCAACCTTATAAAATTGAGCTATTCTCTGCTGAGATTTCTCGATTCTGGACAGTTCACTAGAGTATTTAGTCATCGCTATTCTCCTAAGCCTATCCCAACCATACTATGAAAACACTAATCCGCGAAGGCCCAAATAATGCTTATATGCTTTCCATATAATAACCCAACACCCCGTCTTTTCAAAATGGACCTGCCGGATTTCTATCAACTGGTGCGTCTCACTGATTTCTGCGTTCTTTAAGCCCACAATCTACCAATCCAAATAATCCCTGTCCACCATAAAATTCCGCCCCAAGGGCCTTCCACAATTTTACATTTTGCTTTTTGATATTTAATCTTATTTATACTTCCGCCTTTCCTTTTCGAAATGTCAATGCCACAGCTAAAATGTTCACAATAGGCAATCCTAAACCCATTAAGCAGACAAGCCACATAACAAGGTTCACGAAATGAGCATCCGCCACCTCAAAAATAAAGATAGTCAGAAAAGAGACGTTTACAATAATGGCAATAACCTTCAGAACAGAAGTAAGAATTTCCAACTTTTTATGAAATGTCAACGCAATAGTAATGAGCGTTACGGGAGGGAACACAAATATCAATATGAATCCTGCCCAGTCGATAAGTGTTTGAGGGTGAGCGCCAGACCTACTCACGATTAATAAAATGATGGCCAGGAAAATAGCGTTCAGGACAATAGCAATAATTTTGACAACTTTAGTAAGTCTCTTCATTATAAACCTCCAAAACCTAAAATCCCCGTCAAAACAGACGAATTTCCACAGTTGTTCATCCACCTCGCAGCGGCCATAAAATACCCCAAACACCCAAATCTGTCAAATCAAATTCGATTGACCAAAAAAAGTAATTTTTGGTCATTTTTTTCTTCTTTTTGTGCATTTTGAGCCTTTTCGCGGCAAAAAACCGCGTAATCTGCGCAATCTGCGTCTAATTTCTCTTCGTGCCCTCGTGCCTTAGTGGCGAGTTAATATAGGTAAAAAGGCGCGACCAAAAGCTGCCATAGTTAAAACCAAAATCCCAAAAAAATAAAAAATTTTAACTCCTTTATTACCAATAGCTTAATCCTGTAAATCCTGTCAAAAACAAGCCGATTTTCGTATCAAACGCGCACATTCGTGCATTTATAGAGGGACAGTTCTTTTTTCAGCCCTCATTTCGGGGCCGTCATCCCGAAGCCTTTGTTTTGAAAAACTTGTCCCGCACGTATTAGGCGTAAGCCTAAGTTTAATAGGTGCGGGATCAGGATTTCAGTAATTTGGATTTGTTTAGGATTTAGATATAAGGATTCCGGATTTCAGTCTGCCGGATAACTCCTTACCCAATATGATGTTACAATCAACAACAAATATCGAAGATCCGGCCTTTCTTGGACGGAATCATTTATCAATTATCAATAATCATTGTGCCCTCGGCGCCACCTCTACAACTGTAGTGAGCGCACTACAAATCGCTCATTTTATGCAAAACAAACCCAATTTCAGAAAAGCCAAAATGAACGTAAAGATGGTATCAACAGGGGATTATGAAAGAAAGGACACTTGGTGGAGCGGGAAAAACAAACCCAATTCAAACCCAATTCAAAGCCAATCAAACCCAATTAAAGCCAATAAAATGCCAAAACAAACCCAATACAAACCCAAACAAACCCAATTTCAAACCAGGTATCATCATAAGAGAATGATAATCAATAAAGAATTTCGCCTGCTGGTCATAAAGATGATGACTTTCGCGTATTCTCCCGGCCGCAGAATGTGTATTCACGCGGATTCCCGTTTTCCCTGCTGCTGCTCGTCCTCGCCGGACTGGTGTTGCAACTTTTGCCCGGACTTTGCAATTGACTTTTCAGGTCGGCCTTTGCGCTTACTCCTCAGAAAGCGGGAGAGCCTGCCCCCCAGCAGAAATTGCAGACCTAAGATTTACAGCCCAATCAATATGAGCCATGAGCCGGGGGTAAAAGGAGTAATCAGGGCCAGAAAGCCCAGAATAATACAAATAATACCAATAGATTTTTTTACAATTTGCTTCATTTGGTTTATTAGGAACAGCCACCGTTTTTTGTGTGCTGCCCCGGCCATTAATAGTTGGCTGTCCCTATTTTCATTTTCTGCTGGGCTTGTGAACTGCCGGCTTAGCGGTTCTTCATTCTGTGAAATATGGCCATCAAAACCAGGCCTGAAATCGCCATATAAATCCCCAGGTTTTGAGAGACTGTTCCGCCTCTGTAAATTGCCCACCAGCCGTACTCAAACGGATTATCATCGCGGACGAACTCTAAGAAGAACCGGGCGATGCCGTAAAGAAGGAACATCAAGGCAAACGTACAGCCGGGCTTGGCGAAGAGCTTTTTGAGTTTTTTTGATTTTGCGGCATTTTGCGACCGTCGCCAGAAAAGGTAGAGTAAAAGAGAGCAAAGAAACGCATTTGCAGATGAATACAATTCAGTAGGGTGAACATGCAAACAGCGATACGGACCATATTTGACCATATCTTTCTGTTGCTGTGTCAGTTGGTCGTACGGTTTTAAAATTGTGTTACCGTAGGAATAGTTGAAGAAATTGGCCGGCAATTCCAATTGCGGCTCGGGTCGGTTCCTTTGTGGGTTCGGGCGCACTTGACTGCCGTATGCGAATGAGCCGTAAGGAAACCGGACGCCCCAGAGCTTATCTGTCGGCTTTCCGAAGCAGCAGCCGTTGAGAAAGCAGCCGATTCTGCCAAACGCAAGCGCCAGCATCAAACCGATTGCCAAAACATCAAGATAGTGGCGAACAGGAAGCTTATGACGCCTCAGGTAAAAGAAGACGGCAGCGATGGCTAAAATCACGCCTCCTAAAAGTTCCAGGCCGCCATGCCAAATGGAAAATACAGAGAGCAGGTCTCCACGAAACCTGTCGAAATAGTGAATTACATAAAATAAACGGGCTCCCACCACCCCGGCGATTAAAGTGTAAAGGGCTGCGTTAGTGATAAGCGCGGGATCCGGCGTGAAACTGCGGCTGAGGCGCCTTATCACAAAGACCGCCGCGAGAAAACCAATGACCATCATCAGACCGTAGCTTTTGATAGTCAAATGGGTAAAAGGCAGCTCAAAAAGTTCAGGATACATCCATTGCGCTCCGTGTTACTCGTCGCTCGTGTCTCGTTCGAATCAGGAATTCTTATCCGCAGTTTTTATTTTGTTATTTTCGTCGAGGACGATTACTTTCGATTCAACTTTCCCGGCCTCTTCGCCCGTATAATAGCCGAAGCTGAAAATGATAATGATGTCGCCTGCCTTGATTAGCCGAGCGGCCGCACCAAGTATCACGACCTGGCCGGAATTCGCCTCTGCGGCAACCGCGTAAGTCTCCAACCTATTGCCGTTGCTCAAATCAGCAATGATAACAGACTCATAAGGCAAAATCCCCGCTGCTTCCATCAGTACAGAGTCTATCAGGATACTGCCGGCATAGTGCAGCTTCGTATCGGTAACCGTCGCCCGGTGCAGTTTACCTTTCAATATCTTTATCAGCATATTTCGTGCCTCGTGCTTCGTACTCGTGTGTTGATTTACTATTCAATAACGACTAATTAGACGTCATTATAGATTATTGTTTGCCGGTGTCCACGACAATGTTGTCAATTAACCGGGCTGGACCGATTCTGACAGCGACCGCTGCGAGGACTTTGCCGATAATCTTGTCGAGACTTTGCAGGCTCTCGGCGTCAACAATACTTACGTACTCTATTTCCACTGATGGCGCCCGACTTAATATTTTACGCATCTCGACGATAATTGTTTCGCTGTCTTTGGTGCCGGCTTCTATCATCTCCCGGCATTTTTGAAGCGATTTACAAATACAGGTTGCATCTTTTTTCTGCTCTTTGGTCAGATATTTATTCCTACTGCTGACCGCCAGTCCATCGTTCTCGCGAACAGTCGGGCAGACAACAATCTCCAGAGGCATATTCAAATCGGCGACCATTCGCTTGATAACGACCGCCTGCTGGGCGTCCTTCTGGCCGAAAAACGCAACATCCGGAGAAACGATGTTAAAGAGCTTCGCACAGATGGTGGTCACACCTCGAAAGTGCCCCGGCCGAAACCGGCCGCATAATGTTTCCGTCAACTTCTCGACGTTTACCCAGGTAACATTCTCCGCCCTATACATCTGCTCCGGCGTCGGAGCAAAAACAACATCGACGCCTGCTTTTTTGCAAATCTCAAGGTCTGCTTCGAGTGGTCGCGGATACTTTTCAAAATCTTCGCCGGGGCCGAATTGCGTCGGATTGACAAAGATACTGACAACAACAAAATCACATTCTTTCACCGCTGCTTCGATGAGGGATATATGCCCGATATGAAGAGCACCCATTGTAGGCACAAAGCCGACTCTTTTGCCCTTACTGCGAGCGGCCTTTACCAGGCTTCTTACCGATTCTATTGTTTCTGCAACTTCCATTTCCGTTTTTACTCTTTCGCCGCAGAATTCGCAACCATCTACAATAGTGTCATTCCTGCGGAAGCAGGAATCCATTTTTTGTTTTTATTCTCTTCTTTCTCTGCGCATTCGGCGGTCTCTGCGGTTAATCCTTTACGGCAACATAGCATTTTATTTGTTCTGCCAAGTGTTGCAAATCCGCATCTTTTGTGCAATCAAATTCTGACATCTGTTTACGGACAACGGGGCAGGTTTTCCAATCCTCAAAAAGCCGCCGGTAATCGGAATCGAGGCCTTGCAAAAATTGCAGCTCGATTTTCTGCTCGTAAGGACGATTGCGTTCGCGGATTCGCATCAGGCATCTTTGCGCCGAATCCTGCAGATATATCACCAACACCGGCGAAACAATTTGCGCAGTAAACGGCGGATAAGTCCTCTCATACAAGCCCAGTTGCCTGCTATTCAGTAACCGTCGCGCATATATCAACTCTTTGTCAAAGACATAGTCACTAATGGCAGTCTGTCCCGGCGCTAATGTGTCGCGGTTCATCTGTTCGATTCTTGTCGTCAAAAAATACAACTGTGAGTCTAATGCTAATTCTTTTTTACCCGCATATACGTCCGGCATAAACGGATTCGTATCGTAAGCTTCGAGCAGGAGTTTGCAGTCGAGCAGCTTTGATAATTCTGTTGCCAGGGTAGTTTTTCCCACGCCGATAATACCCGCCGCGCAAACAAGCTGCGGGACACTCGGATTAAGAACGAAATCCGCGTCATTCAGACGGCCTGCCAGCTCGTTCATCGGTTCTTTTATTACAGGGTGCACCAGTTCAGGATTGAGTTGGCAAAGACCTTTCAGTACGAACGAACGCAGGTGCATTTGTGGATGCGGGATGGTTAAGTCAGGATTGTTTATGACCTCCTGACCAAACAAAAGCAGGTCCAAATCAATAATTCTCGATGCCCATTTTTCTTTTTTTTCTCTGCCGAGCGATGCCTCGATGCCTACCAACTTTTTGTGCAGCTCTTCTGCGGCTAAGGTTGTTTTTATCTCAGCCACCGCGTTCAGGTATTTGGGCTGATTAGCCTGTCCTAACGGCGCAGTCTCTATTATGTCACTTACGCGAAGGACCTCCACACCCTCAGCTTCACCTAACATTTCAAGGGCGCTTTTAACAGACTTTTCCCTGTCACCCAAGTTGCTTCCAAGCCCAATATATGCCGTGGTTTGTTTAGCCATTGATATAAGTCATAACCGAAAAGTAGATAGTATAAGCGGAACTCTGTCAACGGGAAGCCGATGTCTTCAAAGTTTTTCGAGGCCCGATTAGCAGTACCGAACCTCGGGGCGGCATTGAAACGACAATCTTCCCTGCTTCATCCACTTTGGCTTGTTCGAGCCGACCACCGGCCGGTTCCGCAACCAAGCACTTAGCCGCTTTGGTTACCGAAACCGCCCCAGTGTAAGGCTTGGCGGCGATATTTACAACAAGCAGGATATCCCGGTCGTCCCGTACGAATCGTCCGACAATAATCCTGTCAGATTGTACACTCAACGCCCCATTTTCATACACACCGGCCAGCGCGTCAAAATCATTCCCTGATAGTGAAGGCTTTGCTTTAATAACGCGCCCACCAGCAGCCTGAAACCGTTCCAGCTTTTCTGCGGCCGGCTTAGGCAAGTCCACACCCGACGGCAGGACAAGCGCCGTAAACCGCTGCGGTCCAATCAATAAACCTGCATCGCGGACTTCTGCCCCTGCAAGCAGCTCGTGGTCAACGACAGCGAAAGAGATTTGCCTCTTTACCATCTGCCGGCCCAGTTCGAGAAACGACTTCTGTATCTGTTGCATCCGTTTAGACTGCGACTGCAACGTTAGCTTCTCAGCCACCGGTATGTACTCAGCCCAAAGGTCATAAATTGGATAGTACAGCAGCACCTTTGGCGCCGGCCGGGCCTCGCGCAATATCGCATTAACTCGACCTACAAAATCGCAATACGCACGATAGTCGCCGACCGACCGTTCTCTACGATTATAATAAAGCGTAAACTCCGTTACCCCAAGCGCCGCCTGCCACGCCGCAACCGCCTGCATATCCGCTAAGGAAACATTACCTATGCCCGCCATTCTCTGTGAGAAATCGCTGACCTCCGTCATCACCTTTCGCCGCCCATTTAGAAGCGCAGCCGAGGCCGGCAAACCCGCCGTCAACCAACCGCTGTAGATAACCGCTTCCGGATCCGAGTTGAGTAGGTCAAGTCCCGGGATATCCATACGCCCCAACACCTTCAGCGCGTTGCCCTCCAGTGGAACGTGGTGCAGTGGTGTTTCCTCCCACAACGTATGCCCCGATGATGCAACGCCGTGTGTTTGGGCCCACTCCTGAAGCTGTCCGAAGTAACGTTCAGCGACCAGGTCTGAGATAAGCGTCCAGAAACGCTGTCGTACCTGACGGTCGGTCTGGTCGGTTCCTACAAAAAGACTGCGGCGCACCGCCAGAATATCCTGGCCGTACCGCCTGCTATATTGTTCAGGTAAATCGTGTACCCAGGGCACCGACGGTAGCGGTTTAACATTCTCATCCAGCCGGTCAACTACCCGCACGTTTTTCCTTACATTCTCAGGCAGCGGCCCAATGTTCACCGCCATCAGAGAAGGCTCATCGGTGAACAGCGATTGAATGGTTTTGCCGAAATGCCTTTTGAGCCGGCGCCAATACGCCTTGTGCGTTTTTTCAATAAAGCATTGGACCGCCTCATCGTCAATCAGGTTAGGATACCGCCTTGCCGCATAGAAATTGTTGCTCGCGTGGGTATGCTCATACGCAGGCCGAAGTGCAAACGGTTCCCGCCGAGACTTATCATACGTCAGCGCAATCGCCTCGAACTTCGGATTATGTTTAAGGACCAAACCGCCCGCGGCACCGCTTGGATATCCATCCTCATCATATATCCACACAATCAGCCCAACCTCGCGGCACGCTTCCACTGCGTGAATTAGAGTGTCCCAGTGCTTCTGCGTTAAAAGGTATTTGTCAAAATTGACATTGCAAACAATCCCTCCTAATCCCAGCTCTTTTAATTTCTTCATCGCGGCAGGTGTGGCCTGCGCCGGAGGGATTCCATGCACAATCTGCATCGGTCGACATTCCATCGGCGGGTCCGACCATGCCGCCATCCAATTCGCCGGCAGCCCAAAAGACGACTGCGGTTTTACTTTGTTGACTGCTGGGCTGTCCGCCGTACTGCTGCCCGCTCCTCCGCACATCTGTCCCCAAACCAGGAAAGCTATTAGCAATGATATTAGAAATCTTCGCTCGTATCTGCCCGGACCGATATATGCTGTTATCACCTTGGCCATTTTATTATCAAACGGTGGCGAAACGCTCCATTGCTTCTTTTACATTGTCCGGTGTGGCAAAGGCGGTCAGGCGAAAATATCCTTCTCCCGATGGTCCGAATCCTGAGCCGGGCGTGCCGACGACGTTTGCCTTCTGCAGCAGCCGGTCGAAGAATTCCCACGAGCTTACACCTTTCGGCGTCTTCATCCAGAGATAAGGTGCATTCACCCCGCCATAGACCTCGTAGCCCAGCCTGCCGAGCGATTCCCGAATAAGCACCGCGTTGCCCATATAAATATCAATAATCTGTCGGCATTGCTTTTGACCATCGGGTGTATAAACGGCAGCCGCGCCGGCCTGCGATACGTACGAAGCCCCATTAAATTTGGTGCAGTGTCGTCTATGCCATAACGGATTGACTTCCACCTGCCTGCCGTCGGAGGTGTCGGCCTTGAGCTGCTTTGGCACAACGGTAAAGGCACATCTGACACCTGTAAAGCCCGCCGTCTTGGAGAAGCTGCGAAACTCTATCGCCACATCTTTCGCCCCCTCAATCTCATAGATTGAGTGCGGAATGTCCGGCTCGGTTATGAAGGCCTCATAGGCAGCGTCAAAGAGAACCACAGCTTTGCTGCTCCGGGCGAAATCGACCCACTTGCTCAAAACCTCTTTCGTAGCCACCGCTCCCGTAGGATTGTTCGGAAAGCACAGGTAAATAATATCAACGTGGCTCCTCGGCAGGTCGGGGATAAAATTATTTTCAGCCGTGCACGGCATATAGACTATTTTTTCAAACTGGCCGTTTTCATTGGCCTCCCCCGTCCTGCCGGCCATTACGTTACTATCAACATATACGGGATAGGATGGGTCGGTTATGGCCACGACATTATCTAAGCCGAATATGTCTAATATATTGCCCGTATCGCACTTGGCTCCGTCGCTGACAAAGACCTCGCTGCGTTCCAAATCAACACCCCGGCTGTTATAGTCATTTTCGATAATCGCCTCGACGAGAAAATCATAGCCCTGCTCCGGCCCATAGCCGCGGAAGCTGCCAGCGGCGCCCATCTCATCGACCGCCTTTTTCATCACCTCGATGATGGCCGGCGCTAACGGCTGAGTAACATCGCCGATACCCAAGCTGATTATCTTCGCGTCCGGATTCTGGGCCTGGAAGGCCCGCATACGTCTGCCGATTTCAGGAAACAGATAACCTGCCTGCAGTTTCAAAAAATTCTCGTTTATTGTAGCCATACTCAAACCTCGATACTTGATTCTCGATTCTCGTTACTCGATATCGAAGTTAGCAATTGTATTATCTGCACTATCGTACGTCAAGGCTGTTAGTTTTGCAGGGTGTGCACCGCACACCAATAACTGCTAATTTTTTCGCTTTTTTCGGTCTTCAGTTTGTGTTATACTGGTTCAGTGAACAGAATTTGCGGGGGATGGGTATGTAACCGGAAGAATGGAGGTTTGGGCTGTGAAAAAACAAAGACTTGTGGCAAACTTATGTGTCAGCTTTGTCATCGTGCTATTGATTAACGGTGTGCTTACGGCTGACGAAAAGAAGTCTCAAAGCAAGCCAGAGGTTGAATTCGAGATACGAAATATCGAAGGCTGGTCGGTCTATATCAACAAAAAGGACCTCGCTGAACATAAAGAGCCGATGGATGAAGCGCTCGACCATCTGCAGAACCAGCTTTACCAGGCTGTACAAGTGGTGCCGCGGCCGGCGGTAACAAAAATGCAGGAGCTTGTACCCATCTGGGTCGAATACGACAAACTCGGCACCGCTTACCACCCGCAGCGTAAATGGCTGACCGACCGAGGTCATAAGCCGCCGGAGGGACTGGATTCGATGGCTGGATTCTGCAAAGCCAAAAGCTTCTGCAAAAACGCGCTTCATCAGCCGTGGGTGGTACTGCACGAACTGTCGCACGGGTACGACTATCAGTTTTTAGGTGCTGGCAGGCGCTATAGCAATAAGGTAATCGAGGCGGCTTACAAGCGGGCGGCGCGAAGCGGCACCTACGAAAAGGTTCTGTGCCGATATTCCACGGGGACAAAGCACTACGCAATAACAAACAAAATGGAATACTTCGCGGAGAACACGGAGGCGTACTTCGGCACCAACGATTTTTATCCGTTCGTTCGGGCCGAGCTTCGGGAGCACGACCCGCACGCATCTCGGGTGCTGGAGAATTTGTGGGGCGTAGACGTCGAAGCGGAAACTCGCAAAATCGATTCGCTTGTGAAGCTTATTGAGCTCCAATCATACGGTGCCGTATTCACCGACGATAGTCCTTCGCCGTCGGCGAGCGGCGGGGCCGCATACGTTCCGACGGCCAGATACAAGCAGCGCAAAGTCGAGGGATGGACCGTTTACGTAAGCCCGCAGTTGGACAAGTGGACCGCATTGTCGCGGGAGTCGTTGAAGCTGCTGCGGCACAAGCTGCACATGGTCAAGCGCTATGTCCCCGAAAAGGCCCTGAAGGATTTGCAAAAAGTACCTATCTGGTTGGAGCTTGAAAACCCGAAAGTGCCGTACATGACGTATCACGCCTCGAAGGAAGTGCTTAAATCACAGCACCAGAATCCTGATAAATTCGGCGCGGTCGAGATTGGTAATGTCACCAACTTTATGAAATGGGCGTTTCTCCAGCCGTTTATGACTCTAAACCAACTGGCGCGGGCGTATCACGACCGTGTATTGGGCCATGACAACGCTGATATTAAAGCTGCCTATCAGCAGACCATCGAGAGCGGCAGGTACGACCTTGTCCTGCGGTTCGACGGACAATACGTTCGACACCCGGCACTGGCCGATGCGAAAGAATACTTTGCGGAGATGACCGAGACATACTACGGCGTCAACAACCATTATCCGTTCCTTCAGTTTGAGCTGAAGCAATACGACCCGAACGCCTGTGACCTGCTGACTAAATTGTGGCAAGGCAAAGCAAAGTAGATATCGATTTTTAGCTAACTTTTAATTGGAGGTAAAATAACATGAAAACACACAGTTCAAAATTAAGGTTTTATTTTATCGCCTGCTTGTTGGTTCCGTTTTTCGCGGTGCGGTGTGCGGGCGATATCACCTTTTATGTTTCTCCGGAAGGTAACGACCGGTATTCGGGCCTTAAGGAGCAGACGAACAAAGAGTGGACGGACGGGCCGAAGGCATCGCTGGCCTCCGTGCGGGACGCGATTCGCAAGTTCAAATCGAAAAGGACGCTCACAAAACCGATACGGGTCGTTATCGAAGATGGGACATATCCCATGATAGAGCCGTTCGTTCTGACTCCGCAGGACAGCGGAACAAAAGAATACCCGATTACTTATGAAGCGGCTTCCGGCGCCCGGCCGATATTTACCGGCGGTCGCGTCATCAAAGGATTCAAACGCGGACCAAACGGTATCTGGCAAACGAAAATTCCGGAAGTTGCCGACGGCAAGTGGTATTTCGAGCAGCTTTTCGTCAATGGCAAACGCGCCGTCCGCGCCCGCACGCCCAACAAGTTCTACCACTATATGGGCCCGACGTCCGAGATTCCAATGGAAGGCAAACAGGGCCAGTTTCGTCGAACCACACAGGTGCGAGGCGATGTCCTCAAACCACTACAAGACCTTAATGCCCGCGAGCTTGGCGATGTCACGCTCATGGCCTATCATAAGTGGTGCATAACTCGCCGATTCATAACGGCAATCGACACGTCGGCCAATGTGATAGTTACAATCGGAGAGAAGCTGAAAAGCTATTCCGGCTGGCCGAACAATACCCGCTTTCACATCGAGAACTTCAAGACAGCTCTCGATATGCGAGGCGAATGGTTCCTGGCTCGCGATGGTACGCTCTCTTATATGCCGCTGGCCAACGAAAATATGAGCAAAGCGCATGTCGTCGCGCCGGTAATCGAAAAGCTCGTCGTCTTCGAGGGCAAACCCGAAGCAAAGCAATTTGTTGAACATATCCGATTGAAAGGTCTCATCTTTCACCACAACCAATCGCTGCTTCCGCGAACCGGATACTACCCGTTTCAGGCCGCGTATGTCACGGAAGCGGCAATAATGGCCGACGGTGCAAGAAATATTCTAATTGAGGATTGCGAAGTTGGGCACGTCGCTACTTATGGTGTCTGGTTTCGGCAGGGCTGTAAGGACTGCCGACTGGCACACAGCTATATACACGACCTTGGAGCAGGAGGGATACGAATCGGCGAAGGCCGGATTCGGCCCGATGAGCCGTCCCGCACCAGTCATATCACGGCTGACAACAACATCATCCGCACGGGTGGCCGCATCTATACCTCCGCCGTGGGCGTCTGGATAGGACAAAGCGGCGATAACACCGTGACACACAACGATATCGGTGACTTTTTCTATACCGGCATCTCCGTCGGATGGCGATGGGGATATTCGGAAAGCCTCGGCAAACGTAACAACATCAGTTTCAATCACGTGCATCATATCGGCTGGGGCGTCCTCAGTGACATGGGTGGCATTTATACGCTCGGCCCTTCGGAGGGAACAATCGTCAGCAACAACATATTCCACGATGTCTATTCCTACTCCTACGGTGGCTGGGGACTCTACACCGATGAGGGCAGTACCGGCATCGTTATGGAAAACAACCTTGTCTACAACACGAGGACCGGCAGCTTCCACCAGCACTACGGCAAGGAAAATGTCGTTCGCAACAATATCCTCGCCTTTAGCAAGCTGTATCAGGTCCAGGCGAGCCGGGTGGAGAACCATCTGTCATTTACATTTGAAAACAATATCGTCTACTATGATACGGGAGTGCTTCTGTCGGGACCCTGGAATAGAGTCAGGCTCAAGATGGATAACAATTGCTACTGGGATGCAAGCGGCAGGGAAGTCAAACCGATAGGTAAATCGCTGGCCGACTGGCAAAAAGAGACCGGCCACGATAAAAACTCCATTATCGCCGACCCGCTGTTCGTCGACGCCAAAAATTCCGACTTCCGCCTAAAGCCAAACTCGCCGGCGCTAAAGGTAGGCTTCAAACCGTTCGACTACACCAAGGCCGGTGTATATGGTGACCCGGCCTGGATCAATAAGGCAAAAGAAGTAACATATCCACCCCTGGAGATTGCGCCCGACCCGCCGGCGGTTTCAATCAATGACGGTTTTGAGAATACTATAGTCGGGTCCAAACCGGCCAGCGCCGAGTGCCACGTGGAGAACAAGGGCGATTCGATTACTGTAACCGCTGAGACCGCAGCGGCCGGAAAGCACAGCTTAAAGATTGTGGATGCACCCGGGCTTCGCAATGCCTTCAACCCGCATTTGGTCTTTAAGCCGAATCACGCCGACGGAGTAACCCGCTGTGCCTTCGATATGCGCATCGAGGAAGGCGTGCAGCTCAATCACGAGTGGCGCGATTGGCGAAGCTCACCTTACTATGTTGGGCCCAGCTTCTGGGTCAATGGGACAAAACTACAGATTGCCGCCAGGTCATTGATGGAGCTTCCCGTGGGCAAGTGGGTGCATTTCGAGATTGCGGCAGGGCTGGGCAGTAAAGATACCGGCAAGTGGGATTTGACTGTTACTGTACCAGGCCAGGTGCCCGGAAGATTTTCGGGCCTAAAGAACGGCAGCTCAAAATTCGAAAAACTCACCTGGGTAGGCTTCACCAGCAACGCTACAAACAAAACCGTCTTTTACCTCGACAATCTTGAGTTGATTAACAAAACGTAACGGACAGGAAACAATATTATGAAAGAAGAAGTCAAGAAAACTATGTCACGTCGCACTTTTATGGGCGCTACGGCATCGACGGCCTTTGCCTTCTCCATTGTTCCCGGCAAGGTGCTGGGCAAAGAAGCACCAAGTAACAAGCTCAATATCGCTGTCATTGGCGCCAGCGGCCGGGGCGGGGCCAATCTGAGAGGCGTACAAAGTCAAAACATTGTCGCCTTGTGCGATGTCGATGCGGAAAGGGCCAAAAACAATATCAGTAAAAACTCCGGGGCCAGGCTCTTTCGAGATTTTCGCGTGATGTTAGATAAAATGGAAAAGGACATTGACGCCGTCATTGTCTCTACCCCCGACCATACCCATTACGTTGCTGTCATGGAAGCAATTAAACGAGGCAAGCACGTCTATTGCGAAAAACCGCTGGCCCATTCGGTTTACGAAGTTCGCAAGCTCACCGAAGCGGCCCGCAAATACAAAGTCGCCACCCAGATGGGCAACCAAGGTCATTCGAGCGAACATATTCGACTGGTATGCGAATGGATACAAGATGGTGCTATCGGCGATGTTCGCGAAGTCCATGCCTGGAGTAATCGTCCTCAGGGTGGATATGCTTTTCCGTCGAGTTTGCCGCGGCCGACGGATACTCCGGCGGTGCCTGATACGCTGGACTGGAAGCTGTGGCTTGGGCCTGTGCAGTATCGCCCCTATCATCCGATATATGCCCCGGTCTTCTGGCGCGGCTGGCTCGATTTCGGCACCGGCGCGCTCGGCGATATGGGATGCCACATCATCGACCCCGCATTCTGGGCATTGAAACTTGGCAGCCCGGTTAGCGTTCAAGCCGACACTTCATATAATCCCGGTATGGATTTCTGGGACACGGTCCTTGACGGTTCTAAGAGATGGAATTCGGAAATCAGCGGCAATATCGAGGCAATGAAAAAAGAAACATATCCCGCCGCTTCGCGGGTGACCTATCAATTTGCGGCTCGCGATGGAATGCCTCCCGTGAAATTAACCTGGTGGGATGGTGGTATTTTCCCGCCGCCTCATAAAGATATGCCTAAAGGCTTTAACGGTAACGGCGCAATTCTAATTGGCGACAAAGGTGTAATCAAACACGGCTCTCACGGAGCAAACGGATGCAGAATTATTCCCGAATCCAAAATGCAGGAGTATATGAAGCACCTGCCGCCAAAATCGATCAAACGAGTCAAGGGCCACCATCAGGACTGGCTCGATGCCTGCAAAGGCGGCGACCCCGCCAGCAGCAATTTCGATTACGGCGGACCGCTCACCGAGATGGTACTTCTTGGGGTCATTGCGATGCGTAACAGCGGGACGAAGCTACTGTGGGATAACGAGAAGATGAAGTTTACAAATAAAAAAACGACAGCTAACGAACTTATCAAGCCGGAATACCATAACGGCTGGACGCTGTGATTAGCTGCCGGATTTTACGGAGTAATCTAAATGGATAGACGACAATTTTTGAAAATGGTATCTGCGTCTGTATTATCTGCAGCTTGTGTGCCTTCTATTGTTGATGCGCGAGAAAAGAACAACAAACCGAATATCCTTTTGATAATGGCTGACGACATGGGGTATTCCGATATCGGCTTTTACGGCGGCGAGATTAATACGCCGAACTTAGACTCTCTGGCGAAAGGCGGGATACGCTTTACACAGTTTTACAACTGTGCCAAATGCAGTCCGACCCGCGCATCTCTTTTGACAGGGCAGTACGACCAGGCGGTGGGGGTAAGGAACATGGAGAATGGCGCGACATTCGCCGAGGTGCTGCGTGGAGCCGGTTATCGAACAATCGCATCGGGCAAATGGCATCAAAGCCCGCTTCCGACAACCCGCGGGTTCGACCGATACTTCGGCCTGGCGGACGGGTGCTGTAATTTTTGGAATCCAGGAACTAAAGCCAGACCGGGTGAAGGGGCGCCCGGCAGGAAAAAAACGACACCGCGCCGATGGGCGATTGAGGGTAAGGCAATCATGGGATATGTCCCCCAGAAAAAAGACTTCTATACTACCGATGCCTTTACGCAGTACGCTATCGACAGGCTCGATGAATATGAGAACGAAGATAAGCCTATTCTGTTGTATCTTCCGTTTACGGCGCCTCATTATCCGCTGCACGCATGGCCGGAGGATATCGCCAAATACCGCGGCAAATACATGGCCGGGTGGGACAGTATCCGCGAGAGACGCTATAAGCGCCAGATAGAGATCGGGATGTTGGATCCGAAGTTTGGGAACTCGCCTCGCGATGAGCGTGTAAAGAAATGGGATTCGCTCAGTAAATCGCAGCAGGACGCCGAAGACCTGAAGATGGCCGTATATGCCGCCATGATCGAACGAATGGATTATGGTATAGGCCGGGTCTTTGCCAAGCTCAAAGAAATCGGAAGATGGCAAAATACGTTAGTCCTCTTTCTCTCTGACAACGGCGGTTGCGCCGAAACCCCCGACACAACTCCCAACATACCGCCCGGACCGGTGGAGGGCTATCGCGCACTGGGCCCTGCCTGGGCCAATGCGAGCAATACACCATATCGCAAATACAAATCGACGGATTATGAGGGCGGCAACTGCACGCCTTTTATTGCCACTGGCCTGCCGTCATCAAGCCGGGACAAATCACTAATCAGGTGGGCCATATTATCGATGTTCTGCCGACTTTCATGGATATCACCGGAGCTCGCTATCCGGACCAAATTGACGGCAGAAAACTTAAACGCCCGCAGGGCAAGTCCCTTCTGCCCATTTTCAAGGGCAAAAAGAGAAAGGCCCATGACGTTATCTATTGGCAGTTCGGCAAGGGAAAGGCCATCCGTATTGGTGACTTCAAACTTGTCAAATACGGTAATTCGGACTGGGAGCTATACGACATGGCAAATGACAGGACCGAATTAAACAACCTTGCCGCCCGATATCCCGACAGGACCAAACAGATGAGCCGGATGTGGGAAAAATGGCGGGCAAACGTCGGACGTAAGATATAGCCGGCGCAAAGTACTGCAAGATACAGACTGGAGACAGAAGGTGACAATTAGTCGTCGTGATTTTCTTAAGAGTACGGCGGCCCTGCACGGGATAGTGTCAATTTTCGGATGCGGCGTGGCTGCCGCTAAATCGGTCAGGAAAAAACCGAACATTATTTTGATGATGGCCGATGACATCTCGGCAAAGGAGTTCCCAACTTACAACATTCCAAAACCGACCTACGGCAACCGGCCCTGCTCCACGCCGGTTTTTGAGAAGATCAAGAATGACGGCGTCCAGTTTGCCATCGCCTGGGCAACACCGTTATGTCATCCCAGCCGGGGCATGATTATGACCGGACGTTACGCCCATCGCACCCAGTGGTGGTCCAACGGATTTTCCCCGGCTGAAGGAGAAAACGGTTATCCATTGTATCAATCTCATCTGACACTGGGTCAGATTACCAAAAGCGCAGGCTATGCCACGCAGTTTGTCGGCAAGTGGCAATTAGGCGGAACGCCCGACGGCTACGATTTTGACGAGTATGTATTCACACCCGGTAAGTATGCCGCTCGTGCTCCGGCGGAAAAGAAATCCTCAGAATCAGGCAAAGGAAAGGCATCCTTTTATTGGAACCCGGGCTATAGTCTCAGAAACCATCCGGACTATCCCGACAGTTCCGGAACAAAGGAACAAACATTCAAAACTACGTGGAAGGACTTTGCCGCCGATATCGAGCTGAAGTTCATTAAGAACTTCATGAAGAGAAAACACGAGAAAAGCGAACCCTTCTTTGTCTACTGGCCCGCTCACATGGGGCATGGAAACTGGGATTTCGAAAATGAGCGCATGGGATATCCCGGAGTGCCGCCAATGGATAAGAGGCTTTACCCCAGAACTCCAAAGATAAAAACAACCGCACCCGACGGAACCATCGTGCAAAAAACCCCTCCGGGCATCAACTATCATGTCCAGTATCTCGACTACTGTCTTGGTGAGCTCATCAAAGACACTAAGAATATTGGCATCAACAACAATACTATCATTATTTTTACAACCGACAACGCGACAACCGAATATGGCAAAGGCCTTAAAGGTGCTGTTAAGGAACACGGCCCCATGGTGCCGATGACCGTTTACGGCCCCGGATTGGTTAAACCTCGGGGTCAGGTGAACGATTTGGCGAGCCTGGTGGATATCGCGCCGACGGTGGTCGAGCTGGCTGGGGCAAAACTACCCGGCGGTTATGCCTTTGACGGAAAGAGCATGATGCCGTTCGTCTCAGGCAAGACCTCCATACACAGGGATTGGCTCTATTCTTATAATGCCGAATATCAAATGGTCCGGACCCGCAATGTCTGCAGGGACGGCATGGGCTTTTATTGGGATACAAGGGGTACTCGGGACCAGGCGCAATATCGGCTGATTGACGAAGCCAAACCCAACCCCGCCCTGCGAAAAGATATTGAACTGATTAAGACAATCCTAACCAAATACCCCACCGCCCCGCTGAGCGGACCAATGTATGAACGCTATATGAAGGCCAAGGAGGGAAAACGCGAGCGTTGGGACAAGACCAGAAAGAAGATCCTGAGCCGCAACATTGGACAGACGTTGTGAACAGAATTGAGAGAATCATTATGTGGAAAAAGCTATATTCCTTCGTTTTGATTTGCATATTGGTCTGCTCCGGTTGTGTCTCGGCCGGCCGGATTAACCAGTTAAGTCCCGAAGAGAAGAAGCAGGGATTCAAACTGCTCTTCGACGGCAAATCGATGGACAAGTGGCGAAACTACAAATCCAAAACCATCCGGCCCCAATGGCAAATTATCGACGAAGCAATGGTCCTGACCGAAAAGGGTGGCAAGGACATAGTGACGAAGGAAAAGTTCGACTATTTCGATTTCCGGCTTCAATGGAACATCGCCGAAGGGGGCAACAGCGGGATTATGTTTCGCGTGGATGAATCAACGACGAAACGACTTCCCTGGATGGTCGCACCGGAATTCCAGCTTAAGGATCGCTATGGAAAACCCAGAAAAAGTGCAGGCGCGTTGTATGGTTTGGTGGCGGTACCAGAGGGCATTGCCAAGAAGGCGGGAGAGTGGAACACGACACGCATCCTGCTTGCGCCGGGACCTAATGGGAGAGAACAACTGAAGTGCTGGCTTAACGATACCCAGACGGTCGACCTTGTTATCGACCACGCGCCCGACAGCGAATGGTCAAAACTAATCAAGAGAAGAAACAAGGAGAAGGATGTAGCGGGTACAAAGTTTGAACTGCCCGCCGAGTTTTTCAAGACAACTACCGGCCCCATCCTCCTGCAGGACCACGGCGCCCGTGTCGCCTTTCGAAATATCAGGATTCGCAAATTACCCACGATTGCGCTCTTAGCCACTTCTGAAGCTGGAAAGGTCAGCGTAATCCCTCGGCCTGTTTCCGCAGAATACTCCGAAGGCTTCTTCACTATTACACCTGCCACACTCGTCATCGCAGAGGATAAAGCGGCAACCGAGGCACAAAAACTAATTGATACCCTGGCACCTGCTATGGGATTCCGATTGAAACTGGCCACCTCCTCAGGGCCCCAGGACAGGGTCATAAGGTTTGAACTAAGCGATAAACTACCTCAAATCGGCAACGAAGGTTACACGCTCGATGTCACCGCCAAAAGTATTGTAATTCGCGCTGCTAAACCGGCTGGCCTTTTTTACGGCAGTCAAACATTGCGACAGCTTCTGCCTGCGTCCGTGTTCAGCAAGACGAAGGTCAAAGGCGTAACCTGGAAAGTGCCGTCTGTTATGATTACCGATTATCCACGCTTCAAATGGCGGGGTCTGCTCGTCGACCCGGCTCGTCACTTTATTCCGAAACCGGACCTGCTGAGATTTATCGACGCAATGGCGCTCCATAAGCTAAACAGCCTGCAGATTCACCTGACGGACGACCAGGGCTGGCGTATCGAAATCAAAAAATACCCAAAGCTGACGGAAGTCGGTGCCTGGCGTGATGAAACACTCATCGGCCACCTGCATAAAGGCCCCTTACTATTTGACGGCAAACGCCACGGAGGTTTCTACACACAGGCCGATATCCGTGAAATCGTGCGGTACGCATCGGCACGCCACATAAATATCGTCCCCGAAATCGAAATGCCAGGCCACGCCAGGGCGGCAATCAGTTCATATCCTCATCTTGGCGTGTTTCCCGAAAAGCAGAAAGATATCAGGGTGTGGACCCGCTGGGGTGTCAGCGGCGACATTTTTGCACCTCGTCCCCGCACCATTGCGTTCCTCCAGAACGTGCTGACCGAAGTCATGCAGCTATTCCCGAGTAAATACATACACATCGGCGGCGATGAAGCCGTCAAAAACCACTGGAAAGCAAGCGAAGAATTCCAGGCCCTCATCCGCGATAAAGGCCTCAAAGACGAAGCCAAGCTTCAAAGCTGGTTTATCAAACAGATGGATACCTTCCTGACCAAGAATGGAAGGCGCCTCGTGGGATGGGACGACATCCTTCAGGGCGGCCTCGCACCCGGTGCCGTCGTAATGTCCTGGCGAGGCGAGACCGGCGGCATCACATCAGCAAATGCCGGACATGACGTCGTAATGGCCCCAACTTCACACACCTATTTCGACTATTACCAGGGACCTGCCGACAAGGAACCTCTGGCAATCGGCGGTTATGTCCCCCTTGAAAAAGTTTACCAATATGAACCGATTCCCAAAGCAATCGACGCCGACAAAGCCGGCCATGTGCTTGGCCTGCAAGCCCAGTTATGGAGTGAATACATCCCCGACCCGCAGCATCTGGAGTACATGGCTTATCCGCGTGCGGCAGCGCTTGCTGAAGTCGGATGGTCTCCGAAGTCTTTGAAGGATTATGACGACTTCCTGGCCCGCCTCCGCCAACACATACAGCGTCTGAAAGCTATGGACATCCGTTACCGACCTCTCGATTGACATTCTGCCGTAATTTGATTCGGTGTCATTCTGAACTGAGTAAAGCGAAGTGAAGAATCTCACTTCATCATTTGAAATTTCTTGTTCGATGGTGGATATTCCTTTTTTTTTTTTATGTTTACCCACGTAGGGTGCGATATTTCGCACCTAATTTAGTGGGGTGTGCAAAATTTGTTTTTGCACACGCATAAACTGTCATTCCCGCGAAAGCGGGAATCCATTTTTGAACATTTGAATTTGTTTCGTATTTCGATATTCGTATTTCGTGCTTATGCGAGCTATGTAGGGTGCGATATTTCGCACCACTTTAATTATATCGATTAATTCTCCTATAGTGTCAAAAAAATCCTGTTATCCTGTCTAATTTTTCCTTTGTGTCTCCGTGCCTTCGTGGCTAATGCCATCTGCCCCCAACTCTCCGTCTACCGTCTTGAGTCTTGCATCTTGAGTCTAATGAAGCCAGGTTGGGCCGTAGGTTATATCAACCTTGAGCGGGACATCGAGCTTTATGGCATCGGACATCTCTTTTTCTATCCACTTTGCGTGTGTGTCTGCTTCGCCGGTGGGCAGTTCGAAAACCAACTCGTCGTGGACCTGCAAGATGAGTTTTACAGGCAGACTTTCAGTTTCGATTTTTCCCTGAATGCTGAGCATCGCCACTTTTATCAGGTCAGCAGCCGAGCCTTGAACGACGGTGTTGATGGCAAGCCGCCGGGCCTGTGCGCGCTTGTTGGCGTTCTTGCCGGCGAGATTCGGGATTTTACGCCGGCGGTGCAGAATAGTCTCGGCGTATCCGGTTTGTTTGGCTTTTTCGACACAATCATCCATAAACTCCCGGATTGAGCTGTAACGGGCGAAATAATCGTCGATGAACTTTTTGGCCTCGGCCTGGCTTATTCCAATCGAGCGGGACAGGCCAAACGGGCCTTGGCCGTAAATGATACCGAAGTTGACCGCCTTGCAGCGCGAACGCATTTCGTCCGTTACCTCATCAATGGTGCAATTAAAAATCTGTGAGGCGACGAAACGGTGGATGTCCCGGTCGGCGTCAAAGGCAGCGCAAAGGTTCTTGTCGTTTGAAAAATGCGCTAGCAGCCGAAGCTCGATTTGCGAATAGTCGGCACTCAGGATGCAGTCGGTTTCGTTCTTTGGAATAAAGGCTGCGCGGACCTTTCGGCCAAGCTCCGTGCGGATGGGGATATTTTGTAAATTCGGGTCGCTGGAGCTGAGCCGACCCGTGGCGGTAACAGTCTGATTGAATGAGGCGTGTACGCGGTTTGTGCGCGGATTTATAAGCAGGCCCAGTTTGTCAACGTATGTATTTTTCAATTTGCTGAGCATACGGTACTGAAGAATCGGCTCAATAACAGGATGCTCGTGCAGCAGTTGTTCGAGCACTCCGGCATCGGTACTCCGCCCGGCTTTGCCGATGCGAATAGGTGTGAGCCCGAGCCTGTCAAACAGGATTTCGGAAAGCTGCTTCGGCGAATCTATGTTGAAGGTCTCGCCAGCGAGTTCGTAAATCTTCTCCGTCAGGGTTTCGATGGCCCCGGTAATTTGGCCTGACATCTTTCTCAGCAAAGCCGTGTCGAGCGAGACGCCGTTGTATTCCATCGCCGCCAGCACCGAGACCAACGGCATCTCCACGTCCTCGAATAATTTTTTTAGCAGTGGTTCGTTATCGAGGCGGTCTTTGAGGTAAAGATAAAGTTGAAAAGTAATGTCGGCATCCTCCGCGGCGTACTCGCAGGCGGCGGCGGTGTCCACTATATCGAAGGTGAGCTGGTTTTTGCCCTTGCCGATAAGGACTGAGATTGGAATACATTCGTAATTTAGAAAATCGGCAGCCATTTTGTCGAGTGAGTGCCTTTGGCTTGGTTCGAGACAATAAGAGGCGACCATCGTATCAAAGTGGATTCCCTTTACGGTCAGGCGTGCATTTTGCAGGATGAGCAGGTCGTACTTTATGTTCTGGCCGATTTTTTTTACGCTTTCATCCGCCAATATCGGCGCGAGCTTTCGGCGAACTGCGGCAAGGTCAAGATGCTTTGTACCCATCGGGGCCCTTACGGGGAGATAAAAGGCCTTATGCGGCTGCCAGGAAAAACTCATGCCGACAAGGTCAGCCCGCATGGCATTCAGTGAGGTAGTTTCAGTGTCGAGAGCGAACAATTTTTGCTTCTTGAGTATGGCTAAGAAGGTATCAAATTTTTTCTGCGTGTCGATTAGCTGGTAATCGTGTTCGATTGTTTTGGCGGAGGCGGGATGCTGCAGAGCAGTATGGCTGGCTTCTCTACCCCCTCCCTCACGGTCTGGGCCCTGTTGGATGGATTGTGGGCCGGCGGCAGGTGATAGGCCGAGCTGTGTGAGCAGGCGGGTGAAGCCAAGCTCGGTGAAGATTTCGGAAAGTTTTGGTTTGTCCGGTTCGGTGAGTTCGAGACTGTCATAGTTTATTTTCAAAGGCGCATTGCAGTTTATGGTTACAAGCTCTTTGCTAAGATAGGCCTGCTCTTTATATTTGCGCAAGTTTTCGCCGCGTTTTCCTTTTATTTCGTCGGCGTGCCTGTATAGTTTATCGAGAGAACCGTATTGTTGAATCAGCTTAACGGCGTTCATTTCCCCGATTAGCGGTACGCCGGGTACATTGTCTGAAGTATCACCCTGTAAGGCCAAAACATCGAGAAAATCTTTTGGATGAATTTTATATTTTTCAAACAGCACATCATCATCAAGTACTTCACCTTTTTTGATATCGAAAATGTAAGTATGGTCATCGACAAGCTGATACATATCCTTGTCTTTTGCGCAGATGTATGTGTCGATACCTTTTTTCGCTGCTTTCTTTGCGAGTGTCCCTATTATGTCGTCGGCTTCGAAGCCGTCTATGCGTAATGTGGTGATGTTCATCGCCTCTAAAATCTGCTCGATTCGGTCAATTTGGGCGGGCATATCAGGCGGCATCGGGGGGCGGTTGGCCTTGTATTCGGTGTAGATTTCGGTTCTGAAGGTCGGGGCCTTGCTGTCTAATGCGACGGCGAGCATGTCGGGCTTATGACGCTGGATGAGGCCCAGAACGGCGGCGGTGAAGATGTAGGTCGCCTGGGTCGGTTCGCCGGTGGGGCTGGTCAGCGGTCGCATCCGGGCATAATATGCGGCGTAAATGTGCGCGTGGCCATCTATTATGTAAAGGGTCTTTGCCATTGACGCCACTTTATGTATCAGCGGATTCGCTGTCAAGGAATACTCGATGCTCTCCACAGTCTGTAAGGACTCCCAAGGAGGCTGCAGAAATTTGGGAGCCGGCGAGCCAAGAAATTTACGCGGCGAAATGTCTCGGAAGGTAACGAGATTGAGTCCGGCGAGGTAATTCCCAAAAAGGCCGGGCTCATAACTATTGAAAAGGCCGTAGTTACCAAAGCAAAAAATCGAATTGTTCCTTCCTATTGATTGCAAATCAACTTGCCAACCATGTGCAAAGGCAATTCCTGCTGCCTTTGGACGGAGGTGAAATTGGCTTTGTTTGGGTTTGTTTTGGGTTTGTTTTGGCATTTTATTGGCTTTAATTGGGTTTGATTGGGTTTGTATTGGGTTTGAATTGGGTTTGTTTTTCCCACTCCACCAAGTGTCCTTTTTTTCATACTCCCTTGTAATATAATCACTTACGTTCATTTGGGCTTTTTGGAAATTGGGTTTGTTTTGCATAAAATGAGCGATTTGTAGTGCGTTCTCTACAGTTGTAGAGGGGAAATTAGTGAAAAGTGAGCTAAAGTGCCTAAAGTGAGCTAAAGTTTGATTCTCGATGATCGTATATCGTATATCGTATTGCGTATGTCGTAATTGATTCCCGCCTGCGCGGGAATGACAGGTGTGACGGGAGGCTGTCGATTTTGGGGCGTTTGGGCGGTTTGGGTAAGCCAAATGATTATTGATGATTGATGAATGATTCCGTCTAAGGAAGGCCGGATATTCGATATTGGTTGTTGACTGTAACATCATATTGGGTAAGGAGTTATCTGATAGCATGAAATCCGAAATCCTAAGCTCTAAACCCTAAACAAATCTAAATTACCAAAATAAAAATGTTCAAAACTTAGCCTGGCTTGCCTGAATTCGTGCGGTTCTCCGCGTAATCCATCGCCTACCGGCGTTTTACGTTTACCCTCTGGTAAACATACAACCATATTAACAGATTATTAAACGATGGTCAACAAAAAAATGAAAAAAAATTGGATGCCGGATGCTCGTTAGTGAAGAGTGAGCTAAAGTGAGCTAAAGTGCCTAAATTTGGGTTCTCCCCACAAGGGTCCTTCGCTGGGCTATGAAATGCTGGATACTGGATACCAGATACTCGATTCACGATGCTTGAGCAGGGTATTTTTGGGTGGACAAGGATTATTTGGCCTGGTAGATTGTGGGCTTACAGGATGCAGATATCCTGGAGACGCAGCAAATGTTAAAAGAGCAAAATGGCATGCAATGCACTGCCTACCAACTAATAAAAGAAACGAGGATGTAAAGAATGAGTGAGAATGAAAAGCGCTTGACTTCATTGCCGGGATTGGCGGGAATTGGCTTGATATTAACCGGGATTGCCGGCCTCATAGGTGCATTCAGTGGAGGTGGAGGCTTAAGTCTTTTAGCCTCCGCATTTGCTTTTGGTACCCTCTTTTATGTGTGCTTCAAATAAAAAGTGGCTGTCGTTAGGTAAGAAACAAAAGGCAGAAGAGCACAAGTGCATAAGTGCATAAGTGCATAAGACAAAAGATGCAAGACGCGGCGGGGAGGGTGAGACTATAGAGAAGGGAGGAATGACAGTGAAATCGCTAATGTGGTATTTTCAAAGACATGCTTTGTTTTTGTTTGTTGTATTATTTGTTTGCTCGTGTGGTGGTGAGGGGAAAATCCCACAGTCTGTGCGGTTGTCTGAATGCTTCTATTCTTATAACTATGTCATTGACTGGGCGGCCCTGGGGGACCCGAACAACAATCCGATATTACACGCCTACTTAGAGGGGGCCAGTGAGGAGAAATTGGGCTCGTTAAGGATAACGGATATTGATGAGCGGATAAAGCGGCTCGAGAGGGGCAGGATAATCAAACGATTTGATGATTCATACATGCCGGCCCATCCTGTCATAGCCGGCGGGAAAAGGCGGGAACTGAATTCGGTTATTCGTCAGGCTGCAGCGAAGATGCTTCCGGTGACGAGGGACACGGTTCGAAAAATTCGGCCTTACTTTAAAGGGCACGAGGAAATGCTTTATCACGTTGTGTGGTCCGGGATAATGGACGGAGGGCTGGCGTGGCAAACTTTGGAGGAACAACTGGAGAGGCAGGCCGGCAAAGCTGATATTGACCTGCGAATGGCCTGGTGGATTTATCCGGAGCATAGTCATCATGCCGGGACAAATACCTATGGGAGCGCCCAGGGGGCCTGGATTATAACAGGACTCAAAGGTTTTCCCGAGCCTCACATCATTCGTGAGGCCATTCAGAGTGCTGAGAATAATCTTATACATTCCGGTCTGGCGGGTACAGCTGTCGGGAAGGAGAATGTGAATGAGAGCCTTCGCCGGTACGGCCTGATTGACGGAAAAGGACACTCAAGATTATTCATTCTGGAAAAAGGGGACCCCGTTGTTCCGGTCGCCTCCAAATTGTCGGTTGAGTTTGCTCGGAATGCAATAAAGCATTTGGATTTAGAAGGCATCAGTCGCATTCTTGCCACGACGCCGGAGCAATCTCTGGTAATCTCATATCACGAACTGTGTTACGAACTCCTGAAAGAGTTGACAAGCACAGGTGCTCTTGCTTTGCCTAAAGCAGCGGATGCAGGAGAAAAGGGCGTCCGCCGTCTTGTTTCTTTTTATATGCTCAATCCGCCCTGAGAACGGGGCTGAATATATAGACAATCCCGCGAATTATTTTTCAGTTGAACAATTTTCCGGAATTGACGATACTATATACTCAGAAGTCAGAGGTCAGAAGACAGAATTTAGAATCGAATATCCAGAATATGGGCCTTTACGATAGAGATTATACTCAGGCGGATTTTGAGTCTCAACGGCACTATGGGCCGCGTATGCGGATGGTCTGGCCCAGGATTACTCCAATGGTCAAACGGCTGCTGATTATTAACGTGGCGGTGTTTTTGGTCTCATTCTTAATTCCGCAGCTCGAAAGACACATTTTTTACTGGTTCTCCGTGTACCCGGCCACCTTGGGGATGTCTTTGCAGCTCTGGAGGCTGATAACCTACCAGTTCTTACACGGCGGCCTTGGGCACATCTTCTGGAACATGTTGATTCTGTACTTTTTCGGGCCAATGCTTGAGCGTCTGTGGGGCGGCAAAAAATTCCTTACCTTTTATCTTGTTTGCGGCGCAATGGGCGGACTGTTGTATCCTTTCCTGGTCCTTGTCGGCTGGCTGAACGCGGCGCCATTGGTCGGCGCTTCCGGCTCGATTCTCGGAATGCTTGCCGCAGGTGCGATATTGTTTCCAAATATGATGGTCCTTGTGATGTTTGTAATTCCTGTAAGGCTGGTAATTGTAGCGTTAGTTCTTGCCGGCATCAGTATCATAACCTTGTTAAGGCCTGACCAGTTCTCAAATGCCGGCGGAGAAGCGGCGCATCTCGGCGGTATGGCGGCCGGTGCAGTTTACGTGGTCTCACAGTCCTGGCGGGACAGACTAAAACTGAAAGTCCGTTCCGGCGTGTGGCAAAGGAAAATCGCCGAGCAGCGCGATCTGCAGGTCGAGGTCGACCGCATCCTGCAGAAGGTCCACGAACAGGGCATCCACAGCCTGAACTCGAAAGAAAAAAAAGTCCTCAAGCAAGCCACAAAAACAGAGCAAACGCGAAACAGATTATAAAACAGAGGTTTGTTTGTTAAGGTCCCGGTAGAACCATTCCGGAGGAAGGACAAGCAGATGTTTACAAAAACAACGTTTAGACTTCTACTTTCCGCACTTGTATCTGTCATCCTGTTGGCCGCGTGGCCGAGCTATGGCCGGGACAACAAGGCCGCCCAAGAACTCGATGACTTGATAGCAAAGGTCAAACGCGACAAAATAATCCAGCAGGACAAAATCGATGAGGCGGTGAATATCATATCACGTGCCGGCGAGGTGCTCCCGGCTGCGGAACTGCTGGACAAGCTTGAGAAGTTGCAGCAGTATCGTCAGGACAGCGTAATTCCGACGGCGCAAAAGCGGCTCTCTAAGGACATGCAGCCGGATTATACGATTCTGTCTTTGCAGGTCGGGAAGGCCAGGCAGGTATCGGCGGAGCAGGTTAAGGCGCATCCTGCGGCTGATGCCTTTCCGGGGCCTGTTCCCGAGGACGCAAAAAAAGTCAGGCGAAAGATAAAAATAAACACCAGCGCCCCCGGCTGGCAGCTCGGCAGTACCAGAAGCCGGTACTGGCACAGCACAGGTCTTTACGCGGCGCCGGGCAAACTTATCACCGTTAGCGTAGCCGAGGAGGTGGCGGAGAAGGGACTCTATGTGCGAATCGGTGCGCACAATGACCGGCTGTGGAGAAAAACCTCCTGGGCACGGGCACCGGAGATATGCCGCAGTTTTGAAATCACGCAGACCGAAACCAAGGCCGCTAACGCATTCGGCGGCTTGGTCTATATTGAGGCGCCGTCTGATTTGAAGATTGGACAAATAACGGTCACTATAGAAGGGGCTGTCCCGGCACCATATTATGTATTGGGTAAAACCGATACGGATAAGTGGCGCAAGACGATACGCGAACATCCGGCACCGTGGGGCGAACTGGCCGGCAGGAAGGTGATTTTTACGCTGCCTTCAAAGGTCCTTCGCACGGTCGATGAGCCTGAGGACCTGATGAATTTCTGGGACGCGGTAATGGACCGCTATGCGGAACTGCTCGGCCGAGACCCGCAGCGGAGGCGCATCGAGCGATTTGTGCCGGACGTGCAGATAAGCGCCGGGTATATGCACTCCGGCTATCCGCTTATGACGATGATGGACATCACTACCACGATGGTCGATAAGGAAAGAATTATATCGAACAGACACGGCGGCGTGTGGGGACTTTTCCACGAAATCGGGCATAACCATCAGAACCGCGACTGGACCTTCAGAGGGACAGTCGAGGTCACCGTCAATCTGTTCTCGCTGTACATAATGGACAAGGTCTGCGATGTCCCGGACAAGGGACATCCGTCCATTACCAGGCGGGCCCGCAAGCGCAATACCGAACGCTACTTTGCCGATGGCTGCGACTTTGAGAAATGGAAGAGGGACCCTTTTCTTGCGCTGTGTATGTATATGCAATTGCAGGAGGCATTCGGCTGGGAGCCGTTTACGAAGGTCTTCAAAGAATACAGAACGCTGGCGCAGGACGAGCGTCCGCGAAGCGAAGACGACAAAAGGGACCAGTGGATGGTGCGTTTCTCGCGTGCGGTAGGCAAAGACCTCGGCCCGTTTTTCGAGGCCTGGGCCGTACCCACTACCGAGAAAGCCAGGGCCTCCATCGCCGACCTGCCGACCTGGATGCCGGACGGTTTTCCTCCGGAGGGTGCAAAGCCACCAAAATAAGTCAGCCACCGACCTGGGCCACGAGCAATGAGCCACGAAAATGTTTGGCGGAAATTGCGGCTTTGAGAAGCTTGAGTATTTGGAAGGGATTTATATTGTTGCCCATTTTGGACTGGAAGCGAAGGGAACAATCGGGCAAGGTCAAAGGAGATACCGAGCTCTTTTCTGATACCTGTTTGAAGGAGAAAGATTGTGAGACAGTCACAAAAAGACAGATTTGTGCATAACGTAATTGCACTCGTGTATGACTTCGATGGTACTTTGACTCCTGGAGCCATGCAGGAATATACAGTGCTGCCTGAAATCGGTATAAAGAAGGGCAAGCAGTTTTGGGATGAAGTTGAGAAGGAAGCGCTTAAGACAGGAGGCGAGGAAATAGTTACTTATATGCGGCTGATGATTGAAATGTCCAGGCATAAACACTATCCCGTTACGCCAAAAGTATTGAAGTCGCTCGCAAAGAATATCAGTTACTATCCCGGAGTGAAAACGTTCTTCGAGAGAATGACTAACTACGTAGAAACGAAGTTTGACGTTGGTGTGAAATTGCGTCATTATGTAATCTCGGCCGGATTGAAAGAAATAATATCGGGAGCAAGTATCGCCAGGTATTCTTACAAGATTTTTGCATCAGAATATTATTACAATGAATATGATGAGGCTACTTTTCCCAAAGTGATAGTCAATGACACTTTGAAAACACAGTTTATTTTTAGAATAAATAAAGGCAAGGAGTCTCTGCACGAGAACATCAATCTGTATATGCCTCCGCAGCGGCGCCCTGTTCCTTTCCAAAATATCCTGTACATAGGTGATGGGTTGACGGATGTACCATGTATGACTGTTATCAAAAAGAATGGTGGTTTTGCTATAGCGGTATATAAGCCGGGCGATTCTAAAGGCCTGAAAACGTGCAAAGAGCTGTTAAAGGCAGAGAGAGTGGATTTCATTGCCGAGGCAGATTATAGAAGTAACAAAGAGCTCGATAGATTAGTCAAATTATTATTAAATAATATTGCTGAAGGAATTCGGTACAATAAAGAGTCGTTCAATCAATCAAAGAAATATTTTCCCTGAGAGAAAAGTGGCCAAAAGAACACAAAAGAACTGTTGGAAGCACAGTATCGAAATCAATCAATAAAAAGACGCGTGCCGGCAGAGTAAGCGCCTCAAACATAGTCTGGTCACACAGAACGCAGACAGCTTCATGCGTCAAATTACATGGATGGTTCGTCGTAGGTAACTGTGAACAAGTATCATCAAATAGCGCGACGTATTTTTTGGGCTATTGTGCTGGGGGTGTCCTTTTATCCTGCTCATACCAACGCAACCTTCGAGGACAGAAGCACCCAATTAGGTCTTGCCTTAACAAACGGTCCAGCCGCATGGGGGGATTATGATAACGACGGCTGGGTGGATTTGTATGCGGCAGGGGCGCTGTGGCGAAATAATGAGGGTAAAAACTTTACAAAGGTCATGGGGAAGGGAGCAGGCATCTGGGGCGATTATAATAATGACGGGTATCTTGACTTATTCGTCTTGGACGGCCGCCAAATTCTGAGGAACAATCAAAAGGGAGCTTTCATACCGATTTCGCTGCCGGAGTTCCCCAAGTCTGTAATCCGTGGGGCCAACTGGGCCGATTACGACGGCGACGGATATGTTGACCTGTACGTCGGCGGGTACGAAACCTGGCCCTCGTCGTCGTATCCGGACGTAATTCTGCGCAATGACGGAGGCGCCGGGTTCTCTCTGAAATGGACGCAGTCCGAACCGATTCACCGCGCCAGGGGTGTTACCTCGTGCGACTTCGATAACGACGGCGATATGGACGTATATGTTTCCAACTACCGTCTTCAGGCAAACCTTTTGTGGCTCAATGACGGAACGGGCCGCTTTGAAAACGCAGCGAAGGAATTCGGCGTGGACGGTGATTACAACGGACACCAATGGTCTTACGGCCACAGTATCGGCTCGGCATGGGGTGACATTGATGAAGACGGCTACATAGACTTATTTGTCGGCAACTTTAGTCACCCGCCGGCCCACCAGGACCGGTGCAAGTTTTATAAAAATACTGGGCCCGACGGCAAGTACCATTTTCAGGACATGTCCGAGACAGCATCTGTTGGGTGGCAGGAATCATACGCTTCGCCCGCCCTCGGCGATTATGACAACGATGGCGACCTTGACCTGTACCTGACAACAGTTTATGCGGTGGGGTCGGGCGGCATACGAAACTATCCTGTCCTCTATCGAAACGAGGGCAAGTGGCGTTTTACCGATGTCACTTCAGAGGAAGGTCTGGCCAAACTGTCGCCGACATACCAGGCGGCGTGGGCCGATTTTGACAATGACGGAGACCCTGACCTGGTCACGGCAGGAAGGCTCTTTGTGAACATGACGAAGGGCAACAACTGGATTAAGGTCCGTCCGGCCGGCGATGGAAAGAATGTAAATAGCGCCGCCATCGGCGCTCAGGTCCGAATCCGCATACGTGACAAGACGATTACCCGCCAGGTTGAAGCAGGGACAGGAGAGGGAAATCAGAATGATATGACACTGCATTTCGGGTTGGGCAAATGGGACGTGGCGGTTGCGACAGTAGAAATAGCCTGGCCAAATGGAGTTGTTCAAAAAATCCACAAGGTAAGTGTGAACAGCCTGCTTGAAATCAGATTCAAGAAATAATGCATTCACCAGTTGACTGTTTTTGACCCGTACTTGCGTAACCACAGGTGCGAGCACTAACGGCTATCCGCTAAAGACTATCCACCACCGCACAAAAAAAGCTTACGGGATAACTGCAAGGCTTTGATTTTCTCATTGCAGCTTATGAGAAGGAGGAATCTATTTTTTATTTTTTTCAGCCGTTCGCGGTTGTTCAGCAGGTGCCGGATGGATTTTTAACGAGCATCGCAGGCATTTTGGCCGGGCGACGTTTATCAATGGCTTAAATGGATTTGGGCTTGTATCTATGGCCGAAAAATGGTATAATACTGGTCTTTAGTACATTGTTCAGAATAAGCATTGTTTTGTGAGGTGCGGTGAGAAAATGTAGTCTCTTAGATCAACTGCCTTAAGCTCAAGTAGATTGAAACAAAGAGCGTTATCGGTGCGCATAGCATACGCCGTTAAATATTAACAATTTTTCAAGGATAAGAAAATGGAAACGAAACAGAAAAAAACAAAAGTTGTAGTGAGTCTATTGGTCTTGGCTGCTCTGTGTGTGTTTTCACTGTTTGCTGTGGCTGGCAATCTGGAGCCGAGCGCGCCGCCTGGGCCGACGATGAAGACGTTAGATGAGGTTCAGCCAGGGATGCCGATTTCATCGATACCATACACTATCGTTGAGTCGGGATATTATTATCTTACATCGAGCGTTCAAAACAGCAGCGGCATGTTCCACGGGATCACGATATGGGCGGATAATGTTACTGTTGACCTGAAAGGCTTTTCCATGATTGGTGATGGGTCTGCGGGCCTGCATGGAGTAGCTATTGAGGGGACCCACAAGAACATCACTATTCGCGACGGCACAATCAGGGACTTTGACAGTGGTATTTACGAGAATGACACCCAAGGCACAGGCCACCGGATCATTGGCGTTAAGGTGCTTTCCAATATGAACAATGGCATTAGTCTTTTTGGCAGTAACAACCTTGTCAGGGACTGCACGGTGAGTGACAATGGCACTTCGGCTTCAAGGAACATCTACGGCATCCTTGTCAAAGACGACAGTTCGGTAACGAATAACAGGGTTTATAACAATGGAGGCTCGGTGTTTGGCAGTGTTGAGGGCATTAAGGCCGGCAACGGCTGCGAGGTGATCGGCAATGTTGTCAGCAACAATGGCATTGGTGCCGGTAGTACCAAGGGTATCTATACCAACCCTTTCTGCACAGTTACCGGTAACACGGTCGTACGCAACGGAGGCGGGTCCGGCAGTGTTCTGGGTATATGGGCCAGCGGCGGCAGTACGGTGAGAGGCAACACGGTTTGCTCGAACGGCAATTCGGCTTCGGGCTATGTCAGGGGTATCGTAGCCAACCCCGGATGCACTGTGTCCAATAACACGGTCAGCGAAAACGGAAATTCCGCTTCTGGTGATGTCTACGGCATCTATGCCAGCAGCGGCTGCATGGTTAGCAATAATGTGGTCTACAAAAACGGGTATGGCGCATCGAGCGATTCTTTCTTTGCCATCTACGGCATCTATGCCGGCGATAGCTGTACGGTTATGAACAACACGGTCAGCAAAACCGGCGGTGCGGCAGAGTGCTTTGGTGGTCCGTTCATTTGTAGCATCTTCGTCGAGGCCGGCTCGACAGTTACGGGTAATACGGCAAGCAAAAACGCAACGCCGATTTCCTCGGCCATTGCGTCAGGCATCTCTCTTGGAGAATATAGCCTTGTGGACCAGAACACGGCATATGATAACAAAGGACAGAACATGAATAATCCGGGCAATTGCAGCTTCGGAGTGAACGTGCCTCAATTACCATAAAGAGAGGCGGTTTGCTTATCAGTAATTGGGAACAAGGCATGCGCATCGTTTGTGCATGCAGTAAACAATACTTTTCTTGAAAGGAAAAAAAGATGGAAACGAAACAGAAAAAAACAAAAGTTGTAGTGAGTCTATTGGCCCTGGCTGCTCTGTGTGTGTTTTCACTGTTTGCTGCGGCTGGCAATCTGGAGCCGAGCGGGCCGCCTGGGCCGACGATGAAGACACTTGATGAGGTTGAACCTCGGATAGCTATTCAGTCATTGAGTAGTTCCGCGACAGGATTATATATTATCAACGAGCCCGGGTCGTACTATCTGACGGGTAATATTTTTATCAACTTCAAACATGGTATCGAGATTGGGGCCAGTAATGTTACGGTCGATCTTATGGGTTATGAGATCAGGTCTTCGTGGGACATTAAAAATCCCGGGCCGAACTTGAACTTTGACGGGATATCTATTGCCCCCGGAAACGACAATGTAGAAATACGAAACGGGAGTATTTTTAGTAACAACTCATCCGAGGGAGGAGTTGCATATAACGGTTTTCGCTATGGTATTTATGCAGCCGATAGTGCCGGCGTGTATTGTCACAGGACACGCGTTATCGATGTTCGTGTTTCGGGCAGCCGTGAGATCGGTATACGTTTGAGAGGCACGAACAATATTGTCAAAGGATGCAGTACCGAAGGTAACGAATACGGAATCAACACGCGCGATAACAGTTTGATAGTCGGCAATACGGTTAAGGGCAGCCGGCTTACGGGGATTCTTCCCGGAAACGGAAGCACAATCAGAGGGAATTCTTCGACGGACTGCCTGGTACATGGAATTTATTGCGGCGAGAACTGCATCCTTGAAGATAATGTTGTCAGGGGCAATGCCGGTAGTGGGATAGTGGCTTTTTCGGGTAGTATTGTGTCGGGTAATGTCGCAGCGGGTAGTGGAAATTACGGCATCAGTGCTTATTCGAATTGCAAGGTGAGCAGTAACAATGCCTATGATAATGGATTTGACGGTATCAACGTTCGTGATTATTGTATAGTCAGCGACAATACGGTTTACAGCAATAACACTTATGGGATCAAAGCAGGCCATGGCTGTTCGGTTACAGGCAATAACTCAAGCGAAAATACATTTTACGGCATATACTGCGGTGACGGTACGAGTCTGAACAACAATACGGCGTCTGGCAATTCGGGGGGTATGCATACGGGTCTCGGGTCGAGCATTATCGGGAATACGGCACGCAGCAACGGCATTTATGGTATTCATGTTTCGGGCAACTGCCTTGTTAACAATAATACGGCTTATAATAATACAACGAATATTTATGCTCCTTCCAGTACAATGGGGACTAATCATGCGCCTTAATTTTTGCGTGAAAGGACAAAGAAGATGAAAAAAAATAAACTATTGAAAGCTTTTGTAGTTTGCATGGTCATGCTTTGTCAGGCAAGTCTGTTGTACGCCGAGAATATCGATCCATACAACGATGAGATGCAGTATGCTTATGGCGAGAATGTCGGGTGGCTGAACTATGAGCCCAACACAGGTGATGGTGTACAGGTTACAAGCGATAAGCTAACCGGTTTTGTCTGGGCCGAGAATATCGGTTGGATAAGCATGTCATGTGAGAACACCTCAAGCTGCGGGACGGTCAGCTACGGTGTGACCAATGACGGTAGCGGGAACTTAGGCGGCTATGCGTGGGCGGAGAACGCCGGATGGATAAGCTTTTCATGTAACAACACGTCAAGTTGCAAAACGGTCGATTATGGTGTTACGATCGATGCGGACGGTAACTTTACCGGCTGGGCCTGGGGAGAGAATGTCGGCTGGATAAACTTCAATTCGGCTGACCTCTACGGATATGGTGTTCTGGCGTGCAAGGTGAACTTTATAGACCTGGCGAATTTCGTTGACGACTGGCTCCAGAGCGGCAACGTGCCCGGCAACCTTAATAACGACAGAGACGTTGATCTTAAGGACTATAGCATCCTGGCTGATTACTGGCTCGACTACTGCCCCGACGGCTGGCTATTGAAATGATTTTTAAGCTGCGTAGAATTAACCCAAGTTACGCAGTTGTAGCAAAATAAAATTTTTTTCGGTATCAAACCGGCGATTGCCGTTTGTAACTTAGGCTCACAAGCCCAAAACTCGATGTAGTGAAGACCTACTCTCTTGCAG